>JBOGGE010000098.1:0-3730 GCA_050743865.1 Acidimicrobiales bacterium | reverse complement strand
TGCCGGCCCGGTCGATCGTCTGCATTCGCCCTCCTCGCTGAGCCCGGCCGACCGAACCCTACGAACCTCAGAGGTCGGCGGCCAGCCCTTCGTCGAGCATCCGTTGCCCGGTTTCCGGCTCGGCGCGCTCCCGCGGCACCGACGGCACCGAGCTGGCCTGACCGAGGCGGTACCCGACCGAGCGCACGGTCTCGATGAGGTGCGCGTACTCCTCGCCGAGCTTGGCCCGCAGACGCCGCACGTGGACGTCGACGGTCCGGGCGCCGCCGTAGTACTCGTAGCCCCACACTCGGTTGAGCAGCGTCTGGCGGGTGAAGACCAGGCCCGGGCGGGCGGCCAGGAACCGCAGCAGCTCGTACTCCATGTAGGTGAGGTCGAGCGGCCGCCCGGCCACCGCCGCCTGGTACGTGTCGAGGTCGAGAGCCAGCGGGCCGTGCCGGACGGCCCCCGCCGCCCGGCCGGTCCCCGACCGCCAGGCCAGGCGCTCGATGCGGGCCACCACCTCGCCCTGGTCGGCGGTCAGGGCGCAGAAGTCGTCGAACAGGTCGCCGTGGTGGCCCAGCGCGCCGACCTGTTCCGGCGTCACCACCAGGAGGAGCGGGGCCGTCGGTGCCACCCGGCACCGCAGGTCCCGGCACAGGGCCAGGGCGCCGTCGAGGTCGGCGGTGGCGCTCACCACCAGCGCCGACCAACCTCCGGCCGTCCCCGGCCGGGCGGTGCCGGCGGCGTCCGGTCCGCCGGCGGCGTGGATCTCGTACCCGGCGCGCCGGAGCACCGCCTCCAGCGGGCCCGGCAACGGATCAGGGAAGCAGAGGAGCGGTCCCACCGGCGGTCACAGCGTCGGGAGGTACCGCCGGACCTCGAACGGCGACACCTCGCCCCGGAAGTCGGCCCACTCGGCCCGCTTGTTGCGGATGAACCACTCGAAGACGTGCTCGCCCAGCGTGTCGAGCACCAGCGCCGAGCCCTCCATGGCGTCGACCGCCTCGTTCAGGCTGCTCGGGAGGGGCTCGATGCCCCTGGCCCGGAGCTCACTCTCGTCCAGTCTGAACAGGTCGGCGTCGGCTTCCGGCGGCAGCTCGTAGCCCTGCTCGATGCCGGCCAGCCCGGCGGCCAGGATGACGGCGAAGGCCAGGTACGGGTTGCAGGCGCTGTCGGGGGCCCGGTACTCGAGGCGGGTGGAGCCGACCTTGCCCCGGGTGACCACGGGCAGGCGGACCAGCGCCGACCTGTTGTTGCGGGCCCAGCCGACGTGGACCGGCGCCTCGTAGCCGGCCACCAGCCGCCGGTAGGAGTTCACCCACTGGTTCGTGACGGCCGTGATCTCCCGGGCGTGGTGCACGAGCCCGGCGGTGAAGCGGTAGGCCGTCTCCGACATCCCGTAGGGGTCGTCCGGGTCGGCGAAGGCGTTGCGCTCCCCCTGCCACAGGGACAGGTGGGTGTGCATGCCCGAGCCCTGCACGCCGGTCAAGGGCTTGGGCATGAAGCTGGCGTGGACACCCTGGCGGCGGGCCATCTCCTTCACCACCAGGCGGACCGTCATCACCGTGTCGGCCATGGTGAGGGCATCGGTGTAGCGCAGGTCGATCTCGTGCTGGCTCGGCGCGTCCTCGTGCTGGGTGTGCTCGACGGGGATGCCCATCTCCTCCAGGACGAGCACCGTGCGCCGCCGCAGGTCGCTCGACGGGTCGGCCGGCGTGTGGTCGAAGTAGCCCCCGGCATCGAGCGTGCGGGGGGGCCGGGCCGGGTCGGCGTCGGCGAAGTAGAAGTACTCCACCTCGGGTGCGGCGAAGAAGGTGAAGCCGGCGCCGCGAGCGCGCTCGAGCGTCCGCCGGAGGGCGTGGCGGGGGCAGCCGGCGAAGGCCGTGCCGTCGAGGTCGAAGATGTCACAGAACACCCGAGCCACGACCTCGGGCTGGTCCTCCCAGGGCAGGAGCTGGAACGTCGTGGGGTCAGGACGGGCGAGGACGTCGGCCTCCTTCACCCGGCTGAACCCGTCGATCGACGAACCGTCGAAGGTCAGGCCCTCGTCGAGCGCGTCCTCCAGCTCGGCCGGGGTGATGTTGACGGCCTTGGAGGTCCCGAGGACGTCGGTGAACCAGAGCTGGACGAAGCGGATGCCGCGCTCCTCGACCGTCCGCAGGACGTAGTCGCGCTGGCTCTTCACCGGCTGGTCCTGCCAGGCGGCGCCGGGGACGGCCTCTCCCGGTGGGCCCTCGGGGCTCAGCTGCCCCCGCCCTCGGCCGCGCCGCACACGGTCTGCATCAGCAGCCGGCTGACCACGTAGGGATCCATGTTGGCGTTCGGGCGACGGTCCTCGATCCAGCCCTTCTGCTCCTTGGCCACCACCCACGGGATGCGGACCGAGGCGCCCCGGTCGGAGGTGCCGTAGCTGTACTTCGAGTAGTGCTGGGTCTCGTGCGCCCCGGTCAGGCGCGTCTCGATGCCGAAGCCGTAGTTGGAGACATGCTCGTCCACGTTCTTCCCCAGCGCCTCGCAGGCGGCGATGACGGCGTCCCAGCCGCCGTCGGCCCGCATGGCCTTGGTCGAGAAGTTCGTGTGGCAGCCGGCGCCGTTCCAGTCGCCGAGGATCGGCTTGGGCTCGAGCGTGGCGTAGACGCCGAAGTCCTCGGCGATCCGGAAGAGGAGCCACCGGGCGGTCCACAGTTGGTCGCCGATCTCAGGCGGCGGCAGGATCCCGATCTGGAACTCCCACTGGGCCATCATGACCTCGGCGTTGGTCCCCTCGATGCCGATGCCGGCCTTCAGGCAGGCGGCGGTGTGCCGCTCCACGATCTCGCGGCCCGGCATCTTGTCCCCCCCCACGCCGCAGTAGTAGGGCCCCTGCGGGGCCGGGTACCCGGTGGTCGGCCAGCCCAGCGGCCGCGCCTCCTGGAGGAAGGTGTACTCCTGCTCCATGCCCAGCCACGGCTCCTGGGCGGCGTAGCGCTCGGCCACTGCCGCGCAGTCGTGGCGGGTGTTGGTGGGGTGCGGCTCCATGTCGACGGTCAGGACCTCGCACATGACGAGCACGTCGTCGGGACCCCGGGTGGGGTCGGGGCAGGTCCACACGGGCCCCAGGACACAGTCGGAGTTCTTGCCGGTGGCCTGGTTGGTGCTCGAGCCGTCGAAGCCCCAGATGCCCGGCTTCTTGCCCTGGGCCACGATCTTGGTCTTGCTCCTCATCAGCGGCGACGGCTTCGTGCCGTCGATCCAGATGTACTCCGCCTGGTAGCTCACGTCCCTCCTCGTCGGTGCGCCGGGGCCGGCCCGCCGCCGGGCGGCTTCCGGGCGGCTTCCGGACAGGCCAATTAGAGCAGGTCCGCCGGGGCCACCACCCCTTGGCGTGTGAACGCCGCGTGAACTCGCCCACCCGGCCGGGCCCGGGGGCGCCGGTAGGCTCGATCACATGGTCCTGCGGGTCGCCCTCGCCCAGCTCGACCCGGTCGTCGGCGACCTGGCCGGCAACGTCGAGCGGATCGTCGGCGCCCTTCGGCGGGCCGAGGCCGAGGGGGCGGACCTGTGCTGCTTCCCCGAGATGGCCGTCACCGGCTACCCGCCCGAGGACCTGCTGCTCAAGTCGGGCTTCGTCGCCGACAACCTGGCCGCACTCGGGGACGTCGCTGCCGCCACCACCGGGTCCTGTGCGGTCGTCGTCGGCTTCGTCGAGGCGCTCGAGCTCCGTCCGGCCGGCGGGACGGGCTCGCCGGGCGAGGGGGGAGCCGGTCCG
>JBOGGE010000097.1:0-17123 GCA_050743865.1 Acidimicrobiales bacterium | reverse complement strand
CTCGCGAGCGAAGTTCGCAAGGGCATGGGCCAGAAGGCAAAGCTCGGCGGCTACCCCCACAAGGCCCCCCTCGGCTACCTGAACGTCCGCGAGCCGATCGGCGGACGCCAGGTCGCCCACATCGTCGTCGACCCCGAGCGCGCCCCGCTCGTGAAGGTCGCCTTCGAGTTGTACGCCACCAGGGACTGGACCATCGAGCGCCTGACCGAGGAGATGGCCCATCGCGGCCTTCGCAACCGGGGGCGGGACGGCTACTACACGTCCAAGCCCGTGACCGTCTCGGGCATGGCGCATCTCCTCGCCCACCGGGCGTATGTCGGTGTCGTCGAGTGGGACGGGATCGAGTACGAGGGGAGCCACGAACCGCTCGTCGACCGGGCCACCTTCGACAAGGTCCAAGAGCTGCTCGCCAGCCGTGCCATGCGCGGCACCCGGGAGCGCCGGCACCACCACTACCTGAAGGGCCTGCTCGTCTGCGGCGTGTGCGGGAGGCGCCTCTCGATCCAGTACTCGAAGGGCACCTACACCTACTTCTACTGCCTGGGGCAGAAGGACCGGCGCAACGGCACCGGCTGTCGGGAGCGCTACGTCTCCGCCGACCATCTCGAAGCAGAGGTCGAGGATCTCTACGGACGCATCGAGGTGCCTGCCGACTGGGCCGAGGGACTGCGCCAGGCGATCGCCGCCGAGGTAGCCACCCGTCACGAGGACACGACGGCCGAACGCGAGCTGCTCGCTAAGCAGCACGAGCACTTGGAGTCCGAGCGCTACAAGCTCATGGAGGCCTACTACGCCACCGCAATCGACGTCACCGTGCTCCGACGCGAACAGGAGCGCATCGGCGCCGAGCTTCGCAGCATCGAGTCACGCCAGGGGATCCTCGACGGGAGTCTCGACGACTGGCAGGACGTCATGGACCTCGCCGTCCGGTTCTCCACGCGCTGCGCCACCGCCTACCGGCGTGCCAGTGCCCGAACCCGGCGGCTGCTCAACGCCGCCGTGCTCGACGAGGTCCACGTGCGAGACGGCCACGTGGTCGAGGCGGCGTACAAGGAGCCCTTCGACTTGCTCTTTTCGTCGCCGAAGTTCGAATACGGCGATGTAGTGGGCCGTGAGGGACTCGAACCCCCGACCCCTTGCGCGTCATGCAAGTGCGCTACCAACTGCGCCAACGGCCCGTGGCGCGTCACGCTACCACCGGCACCCGGCACCGCTGCCTCCGGACCTGGCACCCGGCACTCGGCACCCGGCGTCGGGACCGGGACAGCGGCCGCACCGGACCGGCCGGGCTCAGGTCACCCCCAGCACAGCAGTGCCAGTGATGCGGTCGTGGGCCAGATCGGACAGGGCACGGTCCGCCTCCTCGAGCCGGTACGGCACCGTCGTCGCCCGCACGCCCAGGCGCGGGGCCAGGCGGAGCAGCTCCTCACCGTCGTTGCGGGTGTTGGCGGTCACGCTGCGGAGGACCCGTTCGTCGAAGAGGTGCTGGGCGTAGCCGAGCGGCGGGACGTCGGTCAGGTGGATCCCGGCCACCGCCAGCACGCCGCCGCGGTCCAGGGCCGCCATGGCCGGCAGGACCAGGTCGCCGACCGGGGCGAACAGGATGGCGGCGTCGAGCGGGTCGGGCGGCGCTGTGGCGGCCCCGCCGACCCACCACGCACCGAGATCGGCGGCCAGGGTTCGGGCCTCGGTCGAGCGCGTGGCGACGTAGATGCGCGCTCCCTCGGCCAAGGCGATCTGGGCGGTCAGGTGCGCCGAGCCCCCGAACCCGTAGATGCCGAGGCGCCCGCCCGGCCGCAGGCCGGTGGTCCGGAGCGCCCGGTAGCCGATGATGCCGGCACACAGCAGGGGCGCCGCCTGCTCGTCCGGAAGGTCGTCGGGGAGGCGGTAGGCGTAGCGCTCGTCGACCAACGTCGCTTCGGCGTACCCGCCGTCGTGGTCCCATCCGGTGAAGGTGGCGGCCAGGCAGAGGTTCTCGGCACCACGCCGGCAGAACCGGCAGGCGCCGCAGGTGGTGGCGAGCCATGCCACCCCGACCCGGTCGCCGAGAGCGAGGCGCGTGGCTTCGGGACCGCAGGCGTCGACCCTGCCGACCACCTCGTGACCGGGGACCACGGCCGGATGGCGGGCCGGCAGGTCGCCTTCGGCCACGTGGAGGTCGGTCCGGCAGACGCCGCAGGCGCTGATCCGGACCCGGACCTGGCGGCCCACCGGCTCGGGCTCCGGCCGGTCGACCAACCGCAGCGGCCCGCCGTCGATGGGACCGGGCAGGGCGACCTCCCAGGCGCGCACCGTCCCACTATCGCGCCCGGCGCCGCTCCGGCCGGAAGCCGGGTGGCCAGAGGGGCAACCGGAGAGGGCAGCCGGAGAGGGGCGGCCGTCAGGCCGAGGAGAGCAGCGGGGGCGAGCCGGCCAGGGCGATCGGCCAGTCGGCCTCGCGGGGATCGAGCAGTGGGAGCCCCTGGCGCCGGCGCCACTGGCCGAAGGACTCGGCCCAGTCCCGGTGCCACGAGCCCTGAGAACGGTGCAGGTCGTCCAGTGACGCCTGGCACAGGGCCGGGTACCGGCGGCACATCGAGGCCAGCACGGCCAGGGTGGCGGCGGCGTCGGCGGCGGCGTCGTGGGCCCGGTCGATGGCGACGGCGTACTCGGCGCACAGGTCGCCGAGCGTGCGCCGGCCCTTGCGATAACGGTCGAAGTGCCGGTCCAGGACGAGAGCGTCGAGCACCGGCCCCGCGAACCCGAGCGCCTCGAGGCCCCGGCCGTGGACCCGCCGGCACTGGACGTCGAGGATGGTGAGGTCGTAGTCCAGCTTCATCCCCACCACCGGCACGCCCCGCCCGGAGGCGTCCACCAGCGCCTCGGCCACCGACGCCACCGCGTCGTCGAGCGCCATCCCCTCGGCCCGGGCCCGCTCGATGGAGATGCCGTGGACGGCGGTGGCGCCGGCCGGGATGTCGCGGCCGGGGTCCACCAGGGACGACCGCTGGCCGGTCACCCGCCCCCCCGCCATGGTGACGAGGGCGAACGAGACCGGGACGTCGACGAACCGGTCGACCCCCGTGGTCTCAAGGTCGAAGGCGACGAGCTCGCCGTCCGGCCACGATCGGGTCGGGTCCATGGCGGCAGCATGCCACGAGGGTGTGCCACGCCGTCGGATGCTCCCCAGCCCGCCCCCTACACCGAGGCCCGCAGCCCGCGCCCCCACGCCGGCCCCACGCCGCCCCCGCTCAGCCCTTCAGGCTGGCGCCGCCGGTCATCGAGTAGGCCGTCTCGGCGTGCTGGGCCAGGTCGAGGCCGGCCAGCTCCATCTCCGCCGGGACCCGCAGGCCGACCACCCGGTCGACCACCTTGGCGATCCCGAACGTCATGGCGAAGGAGTAGGCGGCAGCCACGACCGCCGCCACCACCTCCCAGCCGAGAAGGTGCAATCCCCCGCCGGCGACCAGGCCGTTGGCCCCCGCCGGGTCGACGGCCCTGGTGGCGAACACCCCGAGCAGGACCATCCCGATCAGGCCGCCGATGCCGTGGATGCCCAGCACGTCGAGCGAGTCGTCGTAGCGGAGGCGGTACTTGAGGCGGACGGCCAGCGCGCACACGATGCCCGCCACCACCCCGACCACCAGCGACGGCATCGGCGACAGGAACCCTGCGCATGGCGTGATCGCCACCATCCCGGCCACCGCCCCCGACGCCGCGCCCAGCGTGGTGGCCGCCCGTTGCCGCACGCTCTCCACCGCCAGCCAGCCGAGCAGGCCGGCGGCCGCCGCCAGCTGGGTGTTGACGAAGGCGTGGACGGCCACGGAGTTGGCCCCGAGCGCCGACCCGGCGTCGAACCCCAGCCAGCCGAACCACAGGATCCCGGCCCCGGCCAGGCTGAGCGGCACCGAGTGGGGCGGCATGGGCTGGCGCGGCCACCCTCGCCGGCGGCCGAGCACCATCACCACCCCGAGCGTCGAGAACCCAGCGTTCACCTCCACCACCGTGCCCCCGGCGAAGTCGAGGACGCCGCGCTGGGCCAGCCACCCGGTCGGGCTGAACACCCAGTGGGCCAGGGGGGCGTACACCAGGAGCAGCCACAGCCCGATGAGGACCACGAAGGCGGGGAACCTGGTCCGGTCGACCATGCCCCCCGAGATGAGGGCGGCGGTCACCACGGCGAACATCATCTGGAAGACCATCACGGCCAACGGCGGCACCGAGAGGTGGCCGAACCCGGGCAGCGAGCGGGCGGTGTTAGCCAGGCCGGCCAGCGACAAGTTGCCGATGAAGCCGCCGCCGGCGTCCGGGCCGAAGGAGAGGCTGAAGGCCACGACCGCCCACAGCACGGTCACCAGCCCCATGCAGACGAAGCTCTGCATCATGACCGCCAGGACGCCCTTCGAGCGGACCATCCCGCCGTAGAAGAGGGCCAGGCCCGGCGTCATGAACAGCACCAGGGCGGCGCTCACCAGTACCCACGCGGTGTCCCCGGCGTTCATCGGCCTCCTCGTCGATCCGGCCACCCGGGGAAGGCGGCGGGCGGGACGGCAGCACCCTATCGTCCCCGCCCGGACCCGGCCGGCTCTTCGGTGGGCACCGCCGATGGAGGCCGCGGCGCCGACGGGTGGGCGGAGGGCGCGGTGCCCACGGCCCTCGCCGCCGACGAACCCCGGGCGTGCCGAGCATCGGCCTCCCGGGTGCGCCGCCCCCGACCGTCGCCGGGACCGGGCCGGTCAGCGTGCCGCTTCGGGGGCGGGGAGCGGGATCGCCGGGATCGGGGTCGCCGGAGGCTGCGGCGCCGGCTGGTCCGCCGGCACCAGGGACGGCACCAGGGACGGTGCCAGGGGCGGCGTCAGGTCGAAGAAGGAGACCCCGCAGCCGGAGCGCTTGGCCCGGTACATCGCCTCGTCGGCGCTCCGGAGCACCTCGCTGGCCACCTGCCCGTGGTCCGGCCAGCAAGCCACCCCGACGCTCACCTTGAGGCTCACCGGCTGCTCGGCCACGACCATGGTCTCGCCCAGGGCCTGGCACACCCGGCGGGCGGCGGCCGCTGCCCCGATGGGGTCGGCGTCGGTGGTGAGGACGGCCGTGAACTCGTCGCCACCGAGCCGGGCGATGATGTCGGCCCCCCGCAGCGTGGACTCCAGCCTCCGGGCCACCCCGATCAGCAGTTGGTCGCCGAAGGCGTGGCCGAAGGTGTCGTTGGCCTCCTTGAAGCGGTCCAGGTCGAAAAGGAGCAACGCCAGGTGCGATCCCTGGCGGCGGGCGACCGCCAGGCTCGTGTCCAGGGCGCCGTAGAAGGCCCGGCTGTTGGCGAGCCCGGTGAGCTGGTCGTGGGTCGCCTCGTGGCTGAGCGCCGCCTCGGCCTCGACCCGCTTGGTCACGTCGTGGAGGTTGGCGACCACGCTCCCCTCCACGATGTCGGGCACGGCGGCGAAGCTCACCTCGACATGGCGCCACTCCCCTCCCTTGTGCCGGAGCCGGCACAGCGACTGGGTCGACGGCCGGTCCCGGTCGACCTCCATGGCCGCCACCCGGAGGTCGGCGAGGTCGTCGGGATGGACCACCTCGGCCAGGTGGGAGGCGATCGCCTCGTCCGGCGTGAACCCGAGCAGCGCCTCGAAGGCCGGACTGGCGAACACGATGTGGCGGGTCTCGTCGAAGACGACGATCGGGTCGCTCGTGTGCTCGACGAGGGCCCGCCACCACCGCTCGCGCTGCTCGAGCCGGGCCGCCAGGTGGTCGGCCTCCCGGCGGGCGTGCTCGTGCTGGGCCGTCCGGCGCTGCAGCTCGGTCGAGGGGAAGCTGGCCAGGACAAACGTCGCCACCAGCACCACCATCTGCCACCCCGTCCCGACCGTGCCCAGGTCCGAGCCGGCGGCGGCCGCCGCCGCCAGGTAGGTGGTGAGGGTGGCGACCAGGAGCACCAGCTGCCCGCCGAAGGGGTACCCGGTCGAGAAGAAGATCGTGGTCAGGGCGAAGACCACCCAAAACCACGACCGCTCCCCGCCGGTCACGGCCACGACCGCCCCGATGGCCCCGATGTCGACCAGCGATGCCAGGTAGAGGACGCGCTGCCCCGACCGGTGCCCGCCCAGCCGGCCCGCCGGCAGGGCGGCCATCACCCCCGAGACGGCGCCGGTGGCGGCAAAGGCCACCCATATCACCGTCCAGTCCACCGGTATCGCCCCGACGTAGACCACGACCGGGATGACGCACATCATGGACACCGTGGCCACCAAGCCCACCACGACGTTCGACCGGTACACGGAGTGCGGTGCGCCGCGCCGAAGACTCATCCCCAGGGGTATCGGAATCCGAGGGACCTCGGTTGACCCCGCTCCGGCCGGCTCATGCCCGGCCGGAGGCGGGCAGGGTCAGGTCGTGGCGGCCATTCCCACGATGGGCCTGTCGAGGGGCTTGCCGCCCTCCGAGCCCGAGAAGGGGGCGGTGCCGAAGCCGAAGATCCCCCCGTCCGAGGCCACGTCCCAGGATCCCGGCGGGACCGTTGCATCCCCAAAATTGCAGAATTCGACAGGCTGGCGGGAGCTTCCACCCGCACCGCTCCCGGCGAGCAGCGGCCAGGAAGCGTGGGTAGTGTCGGGCACACCGGCCGGGCGGGCACCGGTTGGCCGGTTGCTGCCACCGGTCGTGGGCACCGATCGAAAGGGCTGGGATGGGAGGCAGGCGACCAGCGACCTCGAGATGGTCCGTCTACTCGGAGCGCTCGGTGCTGTGCATCGCGTCCAAGGGTTCCTTCTTGTCCGTCGGCTCGGTCGGCTCGGTGTGCTCGATCGGCTCCGTCGGCTCCTTCCTTTCCGTCTGCTCGGTGGGATCGGCTGGCTCGATCGCGTCCCTGCTTTCCGCGGTGTCTCTGGTGTCCGTCATGTCCTTCAGATCCAGGCGGAGGGTCCTGGGTCGAGGTGCGGCCCGTCAGGTCGGCGGCGGCTGACCCGAGCCCTCGGCGGGCGCGCCTCTCCGGCCGGGCCTCATGTGGTGGTGACCGTCACCAACGTCCCGTAGGTGGTGTAGTTCCAGACGACCGAGGCCGGCTGGTAGGGGATCTCCACGCACCCGAGGCTCTGGGGGTAGCCGTAGGTGGAGCGCGGCATGAAGTGGATGGCGTCGCTCCCCACGAAGTAGGCGACGAACTGCACCGGATCGGCGTAGTGGGACCCGTCCGGCGCCGTGCCGGTCATCACCTGGTTGCGCAGCCGCAGGTACACCGGGAACGTGCCGATCGCCGTCGGTGAGGCCGGGATCCCGGTGTTGGCCGGCGTGGAGGCGACGACGGACCCGTCGTGCCACACGGTGAGCGACTCGGGGATCGTGGTGCCGGCGTGCTCCTGGGCCAGCGCGTACGAGTACCCGTCCGGGTTGGCGGAGCCGGCAGGGTCGGCGACGGCGGCGACCAGGGCGCCGGTCTCCGCCTGGGTGATCTGCCCGTCCATGTCCAGCCCGACCTTGTGCTCGAAGGCGTCGATCGCCCCCCGGAGGACCTGGTTGTACTGGCCCGCCGACCACAGCGACGTGAGCTGGGGCGGCAGGCCGGGCCACCGCCAGTGGAAGCCCAGAGGGTTCCACGAGACCGGGAGGTACCCGAGGATGGCCAGCAGCTGCTCCTGGCCGAGGGGGGTGCCGGCGCTCGCCGTCTGGCCGTAGGCGATCCAGTAGCCGGAGCGTCCGGCGGCCACCCCGACCGCCGGGGCGTCGATCGCCGTGCCCACGCCGGCGCCTTCGAAGGGCGCGTCCCCGAAGGCGAAGATCCCGCCGTCGGCCGCCACCAGCCAGTAGCCGCTGCCGCCGGGGGTTCCGGCCATGCCCACGATCGGCTGGTTGAGGGGCCGGCCGCCCATGGAACCGAAGAACCCGGCGTCGCCGAAGGCGAAGATGCCGCCGTCGGCCGCCACCAGCCAGTAGCCGCTGCCGCCGGGGGTGGCGGCCATGCCCACGATCGGCTGGTTGAGGGGCCGGCCGCCCATGGAGCCGAAGAACCCGGCGTCGCCGAAGGCGAAGATGCCGCCGTCGCTGGCGACCTCCCAGTAGCCGCCACCGGGGGTGGCGGCCATGCCGACCACCGGTGCGTTGAGCGGGTGGCCGCCCATGGAGCCGGCGAACCCGGCGTCGCCGAAGGCGAAGATCCCGCCGTCGGCGGCCACCAGCCAGTAGCCGCTGCCGGGGGTGGCGGCCATGCCCACGACGGGCTGGTTGAGCGCCGTCCCGACCAGCGACCCGTGGGCTTGCGCCGTGCCCACCGGGGTCACGGCGCCGCTCGAGGAGACGGCCCAGTAGCCGTCCCCGTCGGGAGCGGCGGCGATCCCGACAACCGGTCCGGGCACCGACGACACGCCGGCGGCCGGGGCTCCGAACGAGGCGACGGAGTCCTGGCCGCCGGTGCTGGCCCCGGCCACCTGCCGGTGGCCGGCACTCGCCGTGCAAAGCACGGCTGCCGGCACGGCCAGCATGAACGCCAGCACCAGGGCCACGCTGCGGGCCACGCTCCACCGACCGGCCATCCCGGGCACCCGGATGGGGCGGGTACTCGCTCCGTCGCCACGCACGGGACGTCACGTTAGCGGTTGGCTCTGCCACTCCGTGGCCGACCACCAGCCGGCTCGTTCCCAGCCGGACGGCGCCGGCTGGACATCTCAGGCGAGAAGGCTGCCGGGATCGGACACCACCGCTCCTCCGACGATCGTGGCCGCCAGCGCCAGGTCGGGCTCGAGGACCACCAGGTCGGCCGGTGCCCCGGGCTCGATCCGACCGAGGGCGGCCGCCCCGCCACTCGGGGGCCCGACGACCCGGGCAGGCACCGTGGTGGCGGCTGCCAGCGCGTCGGCAGGCATAACGGCGGCCGCGGTCACCAGGTTGCCGACGGCTCGGTCCATCGTGAGCGCACTCCCGGCCAGGACGGCGGGATCCGACGCCAGGGCGACACGGGCGCCGCCAAGGCGCACGACGACCCGTCCGAGCATGTGCTCGCCGTCGGGAAGCCCGGTCGCCGGCGACGCGTCGGTCACCAACGCGACTCGCCCGGACGCGGTCCGCGCCACGAGGCTGACAACCGCCGGGTGGACGTGCACCAGGTCGCAGACCAGCTCGACGGTGACCGCGGGCTCGGCCAGTGCCGCCGTGACGAGGCCAGGGCGGCGATGGTGCAGCGGCGCCATCGCATTGAAGAGGTGGGTCACGTGGGCCGCCCCAGCGTCGAAGGCGCGCCTGGCCGTGTCGTAGTCGGCGCCCGTGTGCCCGAGGGAGACGACCGCTCCGGCATCGAGGCAGTCGGCGATGAGGTCGTCGGCGCCGGGGAGCTCGGGCGCCAGCGTCACCAGGCGGACCGTCCCGTCACCGATCTCGAGCAGCCGGCGCAGCTCGGCGCGGTCCGGTGGCCGGATCGCCCGGGAGTCCTGCGCTCCGGCGCGCTCGGGGGCGATGAACGGCCCCTCTAGGTGACACCCAGCGACGCGCCCGAGGCGCGGCGCGCCCGGCGACGCCCCCGCCACCACCTGCGATGCGGCCGTTGCCCGTGCGATCCCGGCGACGGTGGCGGCCAGGCGTTCGGGGGAGTCGGAGACCGTCGTCGCCAGCATGGCGGTGGTGCCATGGGTGACATGGAACGCCGCCAGACCGTCGAGCGCCTCGGCCACCTGTGTCGGGTCGTCGCCGTTCACCTGCCGGCCGTCGCCACCGTGAACGTGGAGATCGACGTAGCCGGGTGAGATGATCCGGGGGCCGAGGTGCACGATACGCGCCTGGTGGACGCCGGCGCCGGCGGGGGCGGCGACCGCCGCAGTGTTCCCCGGATCGGTGTGGTCGACGACACCGCCGGTCACCGCGGCGACCGTCCCGGTCGCGACATCCACCCATACGACGCCGGCCTCGAGGCGCCCGTCGGGGGTGGCGACGTGGTCGGCGGCCAGCCCGAGCAACGGTGGCGCCGGCGCGCGGCTCGACCAGGACATAGTTTCCAGCGTGCCATGAGCGCAGCCCAGATTGTCCCGCGCCCGGCCCGGCTGGCCGAGGGGAGCGGTCGCCCGGTCGAGATCGCCGGTCCGCTCACGATCGCCGCCGGCCCGG
Source organism: Acidimicrobiales bacterium (assembly GCA_050743865.1). Taxonomy (GTDB): domain Bacteria; phylum Actinomycetota; class Acidimicrobiia; order Acidimicrobiales; family RAAP-2; genus DAHUZJ01. Next base: position 7,064 of record JBOGGE010000097.1, on the reverse strand, counting down.
ACCTGGCGGCCGAGGTGCGGTGGTTCCGGCGGGCGCTCGAGGCGGCCACGGGATTCGGCGTCGAACTGGTCGGTCCCGACAATCCGGCGCTGCTCCGCCTGTCGGTCGGCAAGCTACGCCGCGGCGACGGGGGTTCCGGCCCGCCGGGCGCGTACCGGCTGGAGTCGCACGACGGGCAGATCGTCGTCACCGGTGACAGCCCGATCGGCGTCTTCTACGGCCTCCAGACGCTGCGGCAGCTCCTTCCGGACCGCACCCTGCGGCGCGCCCCGGCCGCCCCCCGGGAACCGTCACCGATCGTTGCCGTCGACCCCGTCATGGTCGAGGACTGGCCGCGCTTCGAGTGGCGAGGATTGCTGATCGACCTGGCGCGCCACTTCATGCCCAAGGACTTCGTGCTGAAGCTCGTGGACCTGGTGGCCTTCCACAAGCTCAACGTCCTGCACCTGCACCTCACCGACGACCAGGGATGGCGGGTGCCGGTCGAGCGCTACCCCCGCCTGGTGGAGGTCGGCGCGTGGCGGAGGGAGTCCCCTGCGGGACACGCACCGGAGGAGCGCTTCGACGGCATCCCCCACGGCGGCTACTACTCCCGAGAGGATCTGCGGGAGCTGGTGGCGTATGCCGCCGAACGTCATGTGACGGTGGTGCCCGAGGTCGACATGCCCGGGCACATGTCGGCCGCCATCGCCGCCTACCCGGAGCTCGGCAACAGCGATCGACCGATCGGCGTGGGCACCCGATGGGGCGTGTCCCCACATGTGCTCAACCTCGAGGAGCCGACCGTACGGTTCTGCACCGACGTCATCGACGAGGTGGCCGACCTGTTCGGCGGGCGTTACTTCCACATCGGCGGCGACGAGTGCTCGACCGCCGAGTGGGAGGCGAGCCGGCGAGGCCGTGCGCTCATGGCGGACCACGGGTACACGCGTCTGCGCCAGCTCCAGTCGTGGTTCACCGGAAGGATCGCCACGCACCTCGAGAGCCACGGCACGAAACTCGTCGGCTGGGAGGAGATCGCACGCGAGGGCGCGCCAGCCGGCGCCATCCTCGTCCCATGGCGCGGAAACGGCGCAGCGGCGATACCGGCGGTCCGCTCCGGCCACGACGTCGTGATGGCGCCCGAGTGCTCCGTGTACCTCGACTGGGCCCACGCCGACGACCCGGCTGAGCCATTGGCCATCCGAGGGGCAACCTCCGTCGAGCGCGTCTACATGTTCGAGCCGGTGCCGGATGCGCTCAGCGACGAGCACCGCCACCGCGTGCTCGGTGCCCAGTGCCAGCTGTGGACCGAGTACGTAGCGACGCCGGCGCAGGCGGAGTACCAGTTGTTCCCGCGCCTGTGCGCCTTCGCCGAGACGGTGTGGTCGCCGGCAGAGCCCGACGGCGCCGCTCGCTCGTACGCCGCGTTCGAGCCGCGCCTGCGACGCCACCTCGGGCGGTTGTCGGCGCTGGGCGTGAACTACCGGCCGCTCGAGGGTCCGACGCCGGGCCAGTCGCGTCGCTGGCGCACGCTGCCCCGACCGTAGGCGACCGGCATTGCCGAGGCCGGGGATCGGTGGCATCGCCGGAGAAGCCCCGACGGCAGAGCAGGGTGAAGCCGGCACCTCGACGAGATGCTCGTAACGATCGATGCGGAGCCAGTCGGCGAGCTCGTGCTTGCCGGCGACGAGCGCGGTGAGACCGACGGGCCAACTGGGGCGCTCGAAGCACACGCATCAGCACCGGGATCACCGTGGCCTGGAACGATCGGCACACCGGCCTGGTCGAGCTGACCGGAGCTTGCGGCGTCACCACCCGTTCGTCCTGTCGCACCGGAACGTCCCCCGCCGGCTTGACCGGGATCCTCTCTGGAACCGTCGTGTATCGGACGACACCGCTCGAGGCCCCGGCAAGGACCGCGTGCTCGTCTGCCGCGCCCGACCCGAGACCGGGCTCGTCCTCGACCTTCGAAGGCACCCTCTGGTGACAGCGCGGCTCAGGCGGCGCCGACAGCCTCCAGGACGAACCCGACGGCGACACCGACGATTATCACGGCGCCGACCAGCGCGGTCAGGGTCCGCACGGAGAACGAACGGCTCACCATCGCCAGCGACGGAAGGCTGAGCGCGGGCAGGGTGATGACGAGCACGCCGGCGGGCCCGACGCCGACGCCTGCCGCCAGCAGCCCGAGGATGATCGGGATCTCACCGGCGGTCGGGATGACGAACAACGCCCCGGCGACGGCGAAGAACAAGAGCCCGATGGCCCCCCAGCTCGCTACCCCGTGCCCGAGGGGGAAGAGCCACCCGCGCAGCCCCCCGACGAGCATCACGACGACCAGGTACTCCGGCAGCAGGGTCGCCGCCAGCCGCAGCAGTGCTCGTGCGAAGCGGCGCCACGCGGCGGCCCAGCGGAACGGCTCGTCCTCGGCCTCCTCCTCGGACCAGGTGGGCTGGACCGCCTGACGACGGTCGAAGCGGGCGACGACGGTGGTGGCCACGAAGACGAGCACGAGGCCGCCGGCGATCCGCACCCCCACCCACTGCCAGGGCAGCACCACGGCGAGGAACACCAGCACCACTGGATTGAGCATCGGATTGCCCACCCAGTAGGCGAGCGCCGACGACGGGGGTACCCCACGCCGACGGAGCGTTACCGCGAGCGGCGCGGTGCAGCAGGTGCACATCATTGACGGCAGCGAAGCGAGCCCGCCGGCTGCCGCCCCGCCGAGGCGTCGCGGGCCCCGGCTGAGCTGGCGCACCAGCCACCTCCCCGGGATGAACGCCTCGGCGGCGGCGCCGATGACCAGCGCCACCACGAGGGCGATCCAGATCGCCTCGAAGTAGGTCACCGAGAAGCTCCACGCCGCGTGCCACGACACCTGGGGAGGTACCTTGGCCTTCCCGGTGAGGATGGAGGCGCCTCCGAGCGCGTGCGACGACAGCACGTGCGCCACCTTGTGCGCGTAGGGCCACCATTTGGCCCAGACGAGACCACCGACGGTGACGAGGACGAAGATGGCACCGGCGGCGACGATGCTCCTCCGGTAGTGCCGGTCGATGCCAGCCGGGACCGGTGCGTTCATCTCTTCAGCGATGCCGCCCCCAGTACCGATCACCCCAACCGGACCATCCCGCCGCCTGGCTGAGCCTGTCCGACGATCGCGGCGTCGTGGCCAGATGCCTGCAGCCTCGCCACCGCCGCCTCGGCCTTCGGCCGCTCGGCGCCGAACAGCAGCCCTCCGGAGGTCTGGGCGTCGGCCAGCAGCAGGCACGTCGTCGGGCCGGCCGACCCGGGATCGAGGATCTCGGTCACCCACTCGAGGTTACGCCGGCTGCCCGCAGGGACATGCCCGGCGTCGGCGAGATCCCTGGCCCCGGCGAGCAGCGGCACCGCGTCGACGTCGAGGGTCACGTCCACCCCCGACGCCTTGGCCATCTGGGCCAGGTGGCCGAGCAGGCCGAAACCGGTGACATCGGTCGCCCCTTTCGCCCCCGCGTCGAGCGCGGCGGCCGCCGCCTCGGCGTTGACCCGGCACATCGAGGCGACCATGGCGTCCACGGCCACCGGAGGGGCTGCGTCGCCCTTGAGCGCAGTGGCGATGACGCCGGTGCCGATGGCCTTGGTCAGCACCAGGTCGTCGCCGGGGCGCAGGCCGCTGTTGCGCAGCAACCGATCGGGGTGGACCTCGCCGACCACCGACAACCCGAACTTCGGCTCGGGATCGTCGACCGTGTGCCCGCCGACGGTCACGTACCCGCACTCGGCAGCCACCTCGGCGGCGCCGGCGAGGACCTCTTCGAGCATGCTGGTGGGCAGCTCGGACGAGTTCCACGACACCACGTTGAGCGCGAACAGCGGTCGACCGCCCATGGCGTAGACGTCGGAGACCGAGTTGACGGCCGCCACCCGTCCCCAGACCCGCGCCTCATCGACGACCGGCGTGATGAAGTCCACGGTCGCCACCAGGGCGCGCGTGGCACTGACCCGCCACACGGCGGCGTCGTCGCCGGTCTCCGTACCGACGAGAAGGTCGGGATGCGATGCGGCCGTGTGGCGCAAGACCTGCGCCAGCTCGCTCGGGGCGAGCTTGGCCGCTCAACCGGCGCAGTGGCTGTAGTGGGTGAGGCGCGGCAAATTCGGCTCCACGTAAGTCCTCTCGTTGCATCGATACGCGTCCTCGGAGCAGCATACGCACACAGCCCAAGAGAGAAGAAGCCGACCATGGCCACCGCCACCACCCCGAGCACTTCTGGCAGCGTCACCCCTGAGGAGCTGGCCGCCTGGGTCAGCGACGCGTCCAGGAGGCTCCTCGACCTGTCCGCCGGGCTGAGCGACGAGCAGCTGCGAGGACCCCTCCTGCCCACGATCAACCCGCTCCTGTGGGAGCTCGGCCACGTCACCTGGTTCCAGGAGAGCTTCGTGCTGCGCCGGGCCCTCGGCGAGCAGCCCATCATCGGGCACGGGGACGCGATCTGGGACTCGGCGGCCATCCCGCACGACACCCGCTGGCAGCTCAGACTGCCCTCGGTCGCCGAGACCCGCACCTACGTCGACGAGGTGACCACGAGGGTGCTCGACCGGCTGAGCCAGCCCCGGGCAACCGCCCAGCTGGCCCATATCGCCCGCTACGCGGTGCACCACCACGACATGCACACCGAGGCGCTCACCTACACCCGTCAAACGCTCGGGTACCCTCCGCCCGAGCTGCCTGGCATCGACCTCCAGCCCGCCGGGCGGGAGGGGCCCCTGCCCGGTGACGTCACCGTGCCCGGCGGGCAATTCGCCGTCGGGGCGGACCGCGGCGAGGCGTTCGTGCACGACAATGAGAAGTGGGTGCACCCCGTCGAGCTCGCCCCCTTCGCCATCGCCCGCGCCCCGGTCACGCAGGCCGAGTATGCCGCCTTCGTCGAAGACGGCGGCTACCGACGACCGGAGCTGTGGGGCGAGGAAGGCTCGGCTTGGCGGGCGGGCGCGGCGGCCGAGGGGCCGGCATACTGGCGGATGGGACCTCGGGGCTTCCAACGCCGCCAATTCGACACCTGGCTCCCCCTCGAACCGCACCGCCCGGTCAGCCACGTCTGCTGGCACGAGGCCGTCGCCTACTGCCGCTGGGCCGGCCGCCGCCTGCCGACCGAGGCCGAGTGGGAGGCCGCCGCGATCGGCCGGCCCGACGGCTCGGGACGGCTGGCACCGGCCCGGCGCCGCTTTCCCTGGGGCGACGACCCGATCGCCGCCCACCGCGCCAACCTCGACTGGCGCCACCAGGGGACCACCGACGTCGCCGCCTACCCGGCGGGCGACAGCCCCGTCGGCTGCCGGCAGATGATAGGGAACGTCTGGGAGTGGACGTCGTCCACGTTCCTCCCGTACCCGAACTTCGAGCAGGACGCCTACCGGGACAACTCCTGGCCCTGGTTCGGCAGCCGCAAGGTGCTGCGCGGCGGTGCGTGGGCCACCCGGAGCCGGCTCGTGCGCTCGACGCTGCGCAACTACTTCACCCCCGATCGGCGCGACGTGTTCGCCGGCTTCCGGACCGTCGCCGCCACCTGATGCGCATCTGCCTGGTCACCCCGCGCCGGCCGGGAAGCGCCCACGGCAACGGCGTCACCGCCGAGCGATGGGTGGCGATCCTGGGCGGCCTGGGTCACGCCGTCGAGCTCGCTGACGACTACCGGGGCCAGCCGGCCGAGGCGCTGGTGGCCCTGCATGCCCGCCGCAGCGCAGGATCGCTGCGGCGCTTCCGGGATGACCACCCGGCGGCGCCGGTGGTCCTCGCCCTCACCGGCACCGACCTGTACCCGGGGCTGACCGACGCCGACCGGCCGGTGCTCGAGATGGCCGACCGCCTGGTCGTGCTGCAGCCGCTCGGCCTCCTCCAGCTCCCCGACGACCTGCGCCACCGGGCGTCGGTGATCTTCCAGTCGGCCACCGCCGCCATCGCCGCCTCCGGGTCGTCCGCTCGGCCGCCCGGGACGGCCCCCGCCGGTACCGGGTCCTTCGACGTCGTGTTGCTGGCCAACCTGCGCCGGATCAAGGACCCCCTCCTCGCCGCCCGGGCGGCCCGCCGGCTCCCGCCCGGCTCGCCGGTCCGGGTGCGCCACGCCGGAGTCGTGCTCGACCAACGCCTGGGCCGACTGGCGGAGGGCGAGGGGGCAGCCAACCCGCGCTACGAGTGGCTCGGCGAGCTCTCACGCACCGAGGCGCTGCGAACCCTGGCCGCCAGCCGCCTGCTCCTGCTCACGTCGCGCAACGAGGGCGGCGCCAACGCCGTCTCGGAGGCTCTGGCCGCCGGGGTCCCGATCGTCGCCACCAAGATCCCCGGGACTGTCGGCATCCTCGGCGAGGACTACCCCGGCTACGTCCCGGTCGGCGACGCCCGGGCACTGGCCGACCTGCTGGTGCGGGTCGAGGCCGACCGGGACCTCTACGGCGAGCTGGTGAGCCGGTGCGCCGCCTTACGGCCTCTGGTGAGCCCCGACCGCGAGCGAGCCGCCTGGCAGCGGCTACTCGGGGGGCTGGGGCCACGACGGCCGGCATCGGCGGTCGATGCCAATGCAGAGCGCGCCGGCGGCCCGGGGTCCCCCGGCGACCACCCGACGGCCGCCTGAGCGGACACGGCGGGGGTCAGCGGGGTGGCGGGCAGCACGGTCGCCGGTCGTCGCATGGCCCGGATCCGCTCCGCCCGCTCGACGGGCGACAGCTGGGGCCCGACGGTGTCGGAGGAACAACGAAGCCGGGGCACGCAGCGGCAGCTGAACTGCATTGATGCCGTGGAGAGCTGTCCACGAGAGCCCTGCGGCCTGGAGGGGGTTCCTACTTCGAGCCTCGAACCCCGCGGCGGCTGCTCCACATTCGCCACGACGCTTGTGGCCCGATCCTGGCAGTCCTCTCCATATCCGCAATCCCCGAGCGATGACCGATGCTGGAGGTGAGCCTGATCCGTATCGGTTCAGACCGAGATCCGCGAGTAAGGACGCGAACATAGGTTCGCCATCCGCGACAAAGCGCCTTTCACCAGGGAGAATGGTGGTTGCAACACACGCCATGACCCCCGGAGAAAGGCACCTGTCAGGTGAGCA
>JBOGGE010000096.1:0-9575 GCA_050743865.1 Acidimicrobiales bacterium | reverse complement strand
GGGGATGTGCCCGGGGACGGCCCGCCGCGCCTGTGGGCGACCGCCGGGCTCCACCCCCACGAGGCGGTCGACGGCACCGGCGAGGTGGCCCGGCTGGTGGAGGAGGCAGTGGCTGCCGGCGACCGGGCCCTGGTGGCGGTGGGCGAGTGCGGCCTCGACTACCACTACGACCGCTCGCCGCGACCGGTGCAGCGCCAGGCCTTCGCCGAGCAGGTGGCCCTGGCCAACCGGCACCGCCTGGCCCTGGTCGTCCACGCCCGGGACGCCTGGGCCGACCTGTTCGACGTTCTCGGTGCCGAAGGGGTGCCCGAGCGCACGGTGCTGCACTGCTTCACGGGCGGCCCCGACGAGGCGCGCCGGTGCCTCGACGCCGGCATGTACGTCTCGTTCAGCGGGATCGTCACGTTCAAGAACGCCCCCGAGGTGCGCGAGGCGGCGGCACTGTGCCCCATGGGGCGGCTGCTGGTGGAGACCGACAGCCCCTTCCTGGCGCCGGTGCCGCACCGGGGCCGGGCCAACGAGCCGGCCTTCGTCCCCCTGGTGGGCGAGGCAGTGGCGGCGGTGAAGGGCGTGGAGCCGGCCGAGATGGCCCGCGCCTCGGACCGGGCGGCCCGGGAGGTCTTCGGGCTCGGTGTGGACGGGGCTGGGGCGGGGGCGCCGTAGGGACCGGGGCTCGGGCCCGGCTACGAGCCGGCACCCACGGCGCGGAGTCGCCGTGCCAGGTCGGGCGGGGACCGGAAGACGAACTTGCGCCGCCGCACGTCCCGGACCAGAAGGCCCAGGCGTTCGAGCTCGAGGAGGTCGGTCCGTGCCGTCTGGTAGGCGACGCGATGTCGCCGGGCCTGAGCGGCGATCGTAAACGGCTCGTCGGGGTCACTTAGGGCGTCATGGATGATCGGCACCTGCCGATGGTTGAGGAGATCCGAGCCACGGAGCAAGGCGTCGATCTCCCGGCTCTCCGCCATCTTCCGCGCCAGGTACTCGTGCAAGCTCTTGATGGATCGATCGATCACGTCCAATTGGTAAAGGACGAAGTAGGTCGTGTCGTTGCTGTCGGTCTCGGTTCTCAGGTACGACCTTGCGTATTGCGCCGGGGCGCGGCGGAGAATCGACGATACGGACAGGTACTGGACAAGCCAGTACCCATTGTGCAGCATGCACCAGTAGAAGAGTGCCCGCGCCGTGCGGCCGTTCCCGTCTTCGAATGGATGGTCGTATCCCACCCAGAAGTGGAGGATGATGGCGCGGGTCACGGGGTGGAGGAACCCGTCAGGGGTCTCGCCGTTCGCGAACCGGCACATCGCTTCCATCCGGGCCGGCAGTTGCTCCGCCGGCGGGGGCTGGTGAAGGAGGGTGTTGTCGTGCCAGTAGACACCGATGCGCTTGTCATCCGGCGTCTGCATCCGGCCGGCGGCATCCGGGTTCGCAAGCGTGTCCTCCACCAGGAGCTGGTGAATGCCGAGGACATCGTCGGGTGCCAGCGGCTGGTCCACCATGGTCTGGACGGCAAGCATCGCCCGGTAGTTGTTTACGATCATCCTCTCGCTGTTGTCTCGCGGCGGCCGACCGGTCTCCAGCATGTCCTTCGCCACCCGGCGAGTCGTACTGGCCCCCTCGAGCTGGCTCGACGTGATGGCTTCTTCGATCAACGAGCTCACGAGATATCGGTTGCTCCGGCGAAGGTCGGTCACCACTTCGTCGGCCGCTATTTCGCCGCTGGCCTTCTGGTCGATCTGGTGGACGGCCTCTTGGATCTCGTCCACGTTGCAGAAGCGGAACGCCGAGCCGTCCACGGTGAGCAGTGGGAGCGGTCTTGCCAAGGCGTTGCGGGCGCGGGAGGTCGTGAACCACCATTCGGCCCGGCTGAGGCCGCCGGGCGGCGTACGGCTGCGCATGTCGTCCCAGTGGAGGTAGCGGCCCCTGGGATCCACGGGGCCGACGGGCACCACCAGGAGCCTGCGCAGTCTTTCTGGATCGTTCGCCAGATCGCTGACGACGTCACCGGGACTGGGCGGTGACTCCGGGATCTTCACGTGGAGCTCCTGGTCCCCCACCGCTGGCCCATCGATCGGTCGTCGGCTCAGACGGCGGATATCTACTAATAAAGTAGTGATTGGTAGCAGTCTAGTACTACAGGCGCGTAGTTCTGCAGCGACGTCGTCGGGCGCCCGCCGGTCCGTCGGGTCGCCGGTGACCCGCACGGCCGTGAACGGGGCTCAGGTCGCTTGGCGCCACTTGCGCTCGAAGGGCAGGCGCCACGACTGTGGCGCCACCAGGGTGTGCATGGCGGCGGGGCCCCACGACCCCTGCGGGTAGGGCTGGACGGGCGGGGGATCGGCCAAGAGCGGCTCGGAGAGCGCCCAAAGTCGTTCGATGCCCTCCGCCCTCGAGAACAGCGTCCGGTCGCCCACCATGGCGTCGTGGATGAGGCGTTCGTAGGCCTCGAGGACGTCGCCGGCTCGGCCCGTCTCGTGCAGGGCGAATTGCAGGCTGAGCTTGTCGAGGACCATTCCCGGCCCCGGGCGCTTGCCGTAGAAGGAGAGCGAGAGACGGGAGGCGTCCGCCAGGTCGAAGGTGAGGTGGTCCGGCCCCTGGGTGCCCACGCCCGAGCCACTCGGGAACATGCTCTTGGGCGGCTCGCGGAAGGCGATGGAGATGATGCGGGCCCCTTCGGCCATGCGCTTGCCGGTCCGCAGGAAGAACGGCACTCCGGCCCACCGCCAGTTGTCGATCTCGCAACGCAGGGCGACGAAGGTCTCGGTGTCCGAGCCGGGATCCACCCCGGGGATGTCGCGGTAGCCCTCGAATTGTCCCCGCACGACCTGGTTCGGGTCGATCGGGCGCAGCGACCGGAACACCTTGACCTTCTCCTCGCTGATGGCGCCTGGCTCGAGGGCGGTGGGCGGCTCCATGGCCATGAAGGCCAGGACCTGGAGGAGGTGGGTCACGACCATGTCGCGGAAGGCGCCCGTCTGCTCGTAGAAACTGGCGCGGCTGTCGACGCCGAGCGTCTCGGGGACGTCGATCTGGACGTGGTCGATGTGGTCGCGGTTCCAGATGGGCTCGAAGAGCCCGTTGGCGAAGCGGAAGGCCAGGATGTTGAGGGCCGCCTCCTTCCCGAGGAAGTGGTCGATCCGGTACACCTCCTGCTCTTCGAACAGCCGGTGGACCCCGGCGTGGAGCCGTTGGGCGCTGGCCAGGTCGGTCCCGAACGGCTTCTCCATCACGATCCGGGCCCGATCGACCAGACCCGCTCCTTCGATCACGGCGAGCACCTCGGGCACGGCGGACGGCGGCGTCGAGACGTACAAGAGGAACCTGGCGTCCCCCCCGAGCTCGTCCTCGGCGCGGCCGACGGCATCGGCCAGCGCCGTCGGGCCAGCGCCCAGGGGGACGTGGCGGATCGTCCGGGAGAAGGTGGGCCAGTGCTTGTGCAGCGCCTCGGGTCGGGCGAACCGTGTGCAGGCCTGGTAGGCGAGCTCCCGGTAGGCGTCGTCGTCGAGGTCGTCGAGCGACACCCCGACGATCTGGCAGTCGGGGAGGAGCCCGGCGTGGCGGAGGTGGAGGAGCCCGGGGAGGAGCTTGCGGCGGGCCAGGTCCCCGGTGGCCCCGAACAGGACGACGACGTGGGGCGCCGCGGGTCGGGCCGGCACCGGCCCTCTCCCGGCTGTGTCTGACACCGGTCCCCTCACTGCTGCGGCCGGCGCCCCGGTCGGTCCTGGGCCTGGCGCCACCCCGGTGGCGTCGGCCGCCGTGAGGTCCGCCGGTTCGAGCGGGCGGTGGCTGGTGCTCTCCTCGGTGCGCGTCACTGACCTCCGATGGTAATGGGCGCAGAACGGCCGCCCGGGGACGGGTTACCGTCTGGTGGCCGCTCGACATTGGAGGTTGCGGTGACCCTCAACGCCGCCGACGTCCGGCGGCTCCTCGCCGACCACGGTGTCCTCCCGAGCCGGGCCCTCGGCCAGAACTTCGTCGCCGACGCCAACACGGTCCGCCGCATCGCCCGCCTCGCCGGCGTCGGTCCGGGCTCGCGTGTCGTCGAGATCGGCGCCGGGCTGGGATCGCTCACGCTCGCCCTGGCCGAGGCCGGAGCCCGCGTGGTGGCGGTTGAGGTCGACCGGCACCTCCTTCCTGTGCTGCGCCAGGTGGTCGAGGGCTGGCCCGGCGTCACCGTGGTCGAGGCCGACGCGCTGCGGGCCGACCTGAGCTCGCTGCTAGCCGAGGGCGGTCCCGGCGGTCTCGGCGCGGGCGACGGGCCCGGCGCGGGCGACGGGCCCGGCTGGTCACTGGTGGCCAACCTGCCCTACAACGTCGCCACCCCGCTGGTGGTGCGGGTGCTCGAGGAGGTGCCGTCCGTCCTGCGGCTGCTGGTCATGGTCCAGCGGGAGGTGGGCGAGCGGCTGGCCGCCGGGCCGGGTGACGACGCGTACGGGGCGGTGTCGGTGAAGGTCGCCTACTGGGCCGCCGCCCGCGTCGTCGGCCGCGTGCCGCCGACGGTGTTCGTGCCCCGTCCTGCGGTCGAGTCGGCATTGGTGAGCATGGAGCGGCGGCCGGAGCCGGCGGTGCCGGTCGGCTTGGTGCCCTACGATCGCCTGTTCGCGGTGGTGGGCGCCGGGTTCGCCCAGCGCCGCAAGATGCTCCGCCGGTCGCTGGCCGGCGTGGTGGAGGTCGGGGCCTTCGCCGGGGCCGGGGTGGCGCCCGAGGCCCGGGCCGAGGAGCTGAGCGTCGAGGAATGGGGGCGGCTGGCCGGATGGGGGAGGGGGACGGCGTGGGCGCCGTAGGGGCGGTGGGGCGAGGTGGTGGACCGCCGTTCGTTTGGGCGACAAGGCTGGTGGCACCGGCCAAGCTCACGGTGTCGTTGCGGGTGGTCGGTCGCCGGCCGGATGGCTACCACCTGATCGAGTCCGAGATGGTCTCGCTCGACCTGGCCGACACGCTCCTGGTCGACCCGGGGGGCGACGGCCTCGAAGTGGTCATGGCCGGGCTCGACGCCGCTCTCGACGCCGGTCTCGACGCCGGGCTCGACGGTCCCGGTACCGGCGACGACAACCTGGTCCGCCGGGCGCTGGCCGCCGCCGGCCGGGCGGCCGGGGTGCGTCTGGTGAAGCGGGTCCCGGTGGGGGGCGGGCTCGGTGGTGGCTCGTCGGACGCCGCCGCCGTGCTGCGGTGGGCCGGCTGTGCCGACCTCGAGGTTGCCGCCCGGCTGGGTGCCGACGTGCCGTTCTGCGTGGTCGGCGGCCGGGCCCGGGTGTCGGGGATCGGTGAGCGGGTCACGGCGCTGCCCTACCGGCCCCAGTCGTACGTGCTGTTGCTCCCGCCCTTCGGCGTGGACACCGGAGCCGTCTACCGGGCCTGGGACGAGCTCGGCGGCCGGGAGGTGCAGGGGTCCGGCAACGACCTCACGGCCCCGGCGCTGGCGGTCGAGCCACGGCTCGCCACCTGGCGCGACGCGCTGGGAGAAGCGGCGGGGAGAGAGCCGATCCTGGCCGGCAGCGGCTCGACCTGGTGGGTGGAAGGCACCCCGGACGAGCTGGGGATTGAGGTTCGGCGCCCGCTGGAGGTGGAGAGCCAAGAGGGCCGGTTGCTCGCCGTCAGGACCGTACCCGCCGGCTGGGCCGGCTGAGAACGAGGAGCCCTACTTCCCGGCCCGCCGCTGCCAGCGCGTCGCCTTCAGCATCTTCTTGTGCTTCTTCTTCCGCATGCGCTTGCGACGCTTCTTGATCAGCGATCCCATGGCCTGCGGCAGGCTAGCGGTCCTGGGGCTCGTCCGCCAGACAGCCTCCCTGGTACTGGGGTTGGATCGCGTGCAGGACGAGGCGGTCGACGGCCATCCCAAGGTCAAAACGTGCGCCGCAGTAGGCAAGGGTCCGAGGGCCGATGGGAAGACCGGCGGCCAGGTGCTGAGCGTCGATCGGCGGTCCAGCCGGCACGGGCGGGGTGGGGACGGCCGGAAGCTCTGCTCCCTCGGGTGACCACACCCGCACCCGGGCCGAGGGATCCATGGCCAACCGCCACCCGCCTTCGTGGACGAGCCGGTGGTGCACTTTGCAGACGGTCACGAGATTGGACAGGACGGTCCGGCCGCCGCGGGAGACGAACACGACGTGGTGGACGTCGACGCGGAGCCGGCGGGTGCAGCCGGGCCAGCGGCAGCCCCGGTCCCGGGCCAGGACGGCTCGTCGCAGGCTGGCCGGGATCTGGCGCGTGCGACCCTCGGGGACCACCATGCCGTCGGGTTGGTAGCGGAGCGTGGAGACTGCGGCGTCGCAGGCCAGACGTTGAGCGGTATGGGCCGAGATGGCACCGACGCCCTCGATATGGGCACATCCGGGAGCGGCCGGGTCGACAAGGACCTGGTCGTCGACGTGGACCAGCACTGACACGCCGGGTCGACCGCCGTTTCCGATCTCGGCCCGGGCCGCCACCGTCGATTCGCACAGCGCCACCAGGGCATCCGCCCGCGCTGAATCGATCGGGTTCAGCGTTTCCGCGGAAACGTCGACCGGCCAATCCGAGGACTGCCCGACTCCCGGCTCCCCATCGTGGGCTGGCTCCCCATCGTGGGCTGGCTCCCCGGGACGGGCTGGGCCGTCCTGGCTCGTTGGCTCGTCCTCCGCCAGCGCCTGCCGGGTCGCTTCGATGGCGGCCAAGACCGCCGCTCCGTCCTCGGGAGAGAGCCTGGCGGAGATCAGCACGGTGCCGTCGGCATCGGTCCACGTGCGCAGGTACCGGTCCCGATGCCGGGCCAGCGCCGCCCGGCCCTCACCCGGGTCGGCACGCCGGTACTCCCGCACGATGCGCTCGAGCTGGGAGGCGGTGGCGTAGCGAGCCATGTCGACGAGCGAGTCCTCCAAGGCTGGCGTCGCCACCCGGGTGATCGCCCGGACCTTCGAGTAGGAGAGCGCGCCGGCGGCGAAGGTCCGTCGCAGCAGCGGGAGGTCGGCCAGCGCCCGGCCGACCCGGACCTGCTCGCGGGCGGCGGGCATGGAGATGCCCAGCCGCCAGCTGCACCAGTGGGCGCACGACGAAGCTCCCTGGTGGAACCACATTCGGCGCCGGTCAAGCTCGGCCACCAGCAGCACCAGGCGGCATTCGGCCACCGTGACGTGGGCGGCGTGGGTGCACAGGGTGTCCTCGAGCTCTTCGTCCGACAAGGCGGCGAGCTCCGGATCGCCCCCGGAGGACGTTTCCGCGGAAACGTCCCCCGGGTCGCCGGCCTCCTGTCCGTCGCCGCCCGAGCGGTCGGCCGTCCCGTCGCCCGAGCGGTCGGCCGTCCCGTCGCCAGACGTCCGGTGGGCAGGGCCGGAAGGGTTCATTACCAGGGTATCGAACATATGTTCGATAGTAGGCGGAGGGTGTCACGCCGTCACCCCCGCGCCGACCGGCGATTGCGGGGCACGGCCTGCCTCGGCGCCTATCCGGCGTGCTGCGGGTCCTGTTTTTTTCGTCCTATACTAGAGATTCGTCAGCGGCGCCGAGACCGCCGCGCCAAGACCGTCACCGCATGCGTTCGCCACCGCACGCGCCAGCGGCGGCACGTGTCAGTAAAGGCTGCGCTCGGAGGAGGAGGAAGATGCAACCCTGGACCGACCGTGGCCGTTGAGGCCGCCGCGCCCCAGGCGGGGGCGGGACCGCAGCCCGGGGCCTGGCAGGGGCGCCCGCCGGGGATCCCGGGGTCGGTGCCCCCGCCGTCGGTGCCGCTCTCGTTCCTCGCCGTGGCCGCCCTCGGCCTCGTCGCCTGCGGGGCTGCCCTGGCCTGGTCCGGCGTCACCGGGGTCACGGACCCGTCGTCCGCCCGCGTGATCGCCGCCGCCCACCTCGCCGTGCTGGCCACGCTGTCGATGGGGGTGATGGGCGCCATGCACCAGTTCACCCCGGTCATCACCCAGCGCCCGCTGCGTTCGATCACCCTGGCGCGCTGGACGCTGGCCAGCTGGTTCGTCGCCTCGTGGCTGCTCCCCATCGGCGTGGCGATCCGCCAGGAGACCATCGTCATCGTCGGGGGTGGCTGCGCGGCGCTGGCCATCGCGCTCCTCGTCGCCAACCTGTCGTCGCCCCTGGCGGCAAGGGGGAGGGGGGCGCCGGTGACGGGGCTGCGCCTCGCCCTCGCCGGGTTCGTCGTCACCGGCACCTTCGGCGTCGTCTACGTGGCCGACCGCAGCGGCGCCTGGTTCGACCTGGCCGGCCACATCCTGCTCGCCCACGCCGTCGTCGGGGTGTTCGCCTGGCTGGGGCTCGCCTACATCGCCGTGGCGGAGAAGCTCTGGCCGATGTTCTTCCTCGCCCACGTGCCCGGCAAGCACCGGGCGGGCTGGGTGGCGGTGTGCACCGTACCGGCCGGCGTCGCCCTCCTCTCGCCCGGACTGTTGTTCGGAGTCCTCCCGCTCGCCTGCGCCGGCGCAGCAATTGCCGGCGTCGGCATCGCGGCCCACCTGGTCTCGCTGGGCGTCCACGTGCGCCACCGCCGGCGCAAGGCCGACCTCCACCTCCTGTTCATCCTCGTCTCGGCGGCGTGGCTGGGGGTGGGCGGCGGGTTGGCGCTCGCCGGGGTCCTCGTGATGGGCAGCCGCTACCACACGGGCGTGATGCTGGTCACGGCGGCCGTGGCGGCTCTCGCCGGGTGGATCCTCGAGACGATCGTCGGGCACGTCCACAAGGTGGTCCCCTTCATCATGTGGTCGGTGCTCCGTTCCCGGGGGGTGGCGAAGAACCCCGCCGGAAAGCCGCTCATGTTCGCCGACCTGTACAACCACGCACTGGCCGGGGTCGCCTTCGGGCTCGTCACCGCCGGCGTCGCCGGGGTCTGCATCGGCTTCGCCGCCTCGCTCGCCTGGGCGCTCGCCGCCGGCGGGGTCCTTCTCGGCCTCACCGGGCTTGTCGTGGCCGTCAACCTCTCGTACGCGCCGCACAGGATGCTGGCGACGGCGGCCAGCCGCCCGCCCGTCGAGGTCCCGGCCGCCGCCTGACCCGGCCGCCGCGCCCGACCTGACCGGCCGCGCCTACCGCTCGTCGGCGGTGTTCCACCGCTCTGCCGGTACCGGCTCAGCCGTCTCGAGCACCTCCAGCGCCTCCTCGGCCGACGTCGCACAACTCACCAGGACCCGGTTCGCCGGCTTGACGAACCCGGCCGCCACCATGAGGTCGAGCTGGGCGACGAGCGGCGACCAGAACCCGCCGACGTCCAGGAGGACGACCGGCTTGTGGTGGATGCCGAGCTGGGACCAGGTGGCCACCTCGGCCAGCTCCTCGAGGGTGCCGAGCCCGCCCGGCAGCGCCACGAAGGCGTCGGCCAGGTCGTACATGAGCTGCTTGCGCTCGTGCATCGAGCCCACCTCGTGCATCTTGGTCACGCCGGGGTGGCCCGGCTCGCGGGCCCGCAGGCCGGCTGGGATGACGCCGATCACCTGACCCCCGCCGGCGAGGGCGGCATCGGCCAGGTCGCCCATCAGCCCGGCCCGCCCGCCGCCGAAGACGACGTCGATGCCCCGGGTGGCCAGGAGCGAGCCGAGGGCCCGGGCGGCCACCCGGTACTGGCGGTCCGGCGGGGTCGACGAGGCGCAGAACACGCACACCGA
>JBOGGE010000095.1:0-5431 GCA_050743865.1 Acidimicrobiales bacterium | reverse complement strand
GGGAGAAGCTGGCGAACTGCGTGTCGTAGTCGGCACCGACCTGGGCCAGGGAGAGGTGCGACTGCGAGGCGAGCCACGACCGGTAGCCGGTGGACCCGGCCAGGGCCATCTGCTGGCTCGGAGTTGTCGTCGACTCCGCCTCGGTGACCGGCTGCCAGAGGTCCTCCCACGACAGGTAGGCCTCCCAGACGTTGCCGAAACCAGCGACGTCCTGGTGGAGCTTGCCCACGTAGTCCAGCCAGGCCGCATACACCTTCTTGTTGCTCCAGAGGGCGTCGAAGCGCGACGAAGTCGGCATTTGGTCGGCGGGGTCCATGTCCCAGTAGTAGCTGATCCTGAGCAGCACTCCCATGTGCAGCTTCTTGGCGTCGCCGATGACGGTGTTGAGTCTCGAGAACGCCTCCTGGTCGTAGCGTGGCGGGGTGAGCCTCGTCTGGAACCGTCCCCACGGGACGACCAGGGCCACGGCGTTGAAGCCGTTGCGCTTCATCTGGGCCAGCGCCTGGGGGGCTCCCGACATGTCCGAGCTCCACAGGTTGTAGGGATCCCCGGCCCCGAAGTACTGAGCGGCAGCGATGTACGGCGGCCGCTTGGTTCCGGCGCCAGCGAGGCGGGTCGCTGCCGACGCTTGGCCGGCCAGCGGGAGGACGCAGCAGGCGGCGGCGGAGATGATGGCGGTGAGGACGGAACCGACCATCCAAGTGAGCGCCCGCCCCCTGGACACGGTGGCCGCCGGCTCGCGATGACGTGCTCGTAGCATCAGATCGGACGCACCTCCACGTGGACGGTCATCGACGGCGGGCTCGACCCACGGGTTCGGTGATCGGCTGCCTGGTCGAGCGGGCCGATGGTAACGCGAGGCGCGCCACCGGTCGCGCCACCCTGCCGGTCAGGGGATCGTGCTCGGGCTGCCGGAATCGACCTCTGCCTGCAGACGCTGTACCTCGGCCGCCAGCAGGTCGCGCTGCGTTCGGAGGCGCCCGATCGGAGGGACCAGCGCTATTGCCCGCCTGGCCAGCCGGGACAGCCCACGTGAAGGGCCCGGTGGCGGACCGATCGGCTCCGGAGTCCGTGGCGCGTCACGGGTGAGCGCGGCAGCGACGGACGGTTTGGCGCCGGCGTCCACCCGGCGCACGGAGAAGGTCGGGCTGAGGGACCCGGCGAACCGGCATTCGACGGCGCGGGTCCGGTAGTGGGCGGTCAGATGCGTCGGCTTCACCAGCCCCAGCTCGAGCGCCGATTCGTCGATCCTGGCGACGGCGTCGATGAACGATCGGTCGTCGGCATGCTCGACGTCGAAGTTGTGGCCGAACCCGCGGTCGACGAAGAGGTCGATGACGTTGGCGAAGGCCAGGAACACCTCGGGATGGAAGTGCTGGTTGAGAAGCGGCAGGATGTCCTGGGCCCGGACGCCCTCGAACCCTTCGGTCGAGCAGTCCCAGTTCTCATACTCGGGCTCGTGGCGAGAGAGCTGGTGATTGAAGCGATAGCGATCCGGCATGACGGCCCAGACGCGCTGGACCAGGTCGAGCGCCTCGGGCCAGCGCATGTGCCCGTTCCGGCCGATCATGTCGTTCACGACCAGTACCCCGTCGGGCGTGAGCGAGCGCTGCAGCTCGCCAAAGAGATGCTCGAGCTCGACCACGTGGTGGAGCGAGTGGTTGGCGATGGCCACGTCGTAGCGATGTGGTGCTTCCCAGGCGTTGAGGTCGACAGCCAGGTCGACGAAGTGGTCGGAGAGCCCGGCCGTCTGCGCTGCCAGCCTGGCCCGGTCCCGCATGGCATCGGTGAGCTCCAGCCGCCAGATGGTGAAGTTGGCAATGCCGGCCTGCCGAAGCTCGGTGGCCAGACTCAGCTCTAGGTCGCCGTTGCCCGATCCGAGCGACACCACCTGCACGTGGTCCTTCGAGCGGCAGGCGGTCCGGAGTGGATCAAGGAAGAACTGCCCCAGCGACTCGAACCCCAACGACCGGAGGAGCGGGTCGACGTGGTGTGCGTTCCAGTAGCCATAGATCTCGGGGAGGTCGTGGACGTTGGTCACCTCCCGGTAGCGGGACACCTCGCTGGCCAGGCGCTCGGAGTAGCCCGTCGGAGCGTCCTGCCGGCTCACGGCGCCGCACTCCCAACCCGATGGGCGGCTGTGGCTGCTGCCATGCTCGCAGCGTAGAGCCCCTCTCGCCGGAGCGTCGCCGGCCGGATCGCCGCCGGGAGCGGTACCAACCGGCTCGCTGGAAGGCGGTGCCGTTCCTGGCCGACAAGGGGGATGCGCCGATCTGGTCCTCGAACGTGGTCCATGGCTGGAGCCCCATCCGGCGCCCGGGCAGCGCCCATTGGTGGCAGGTGACGCATTACGTCTTCGACGGCTGCAGCTGCTACCAGCCGCACTCCTCGATCGTGACACTGGGGGAGCTGAAGCTCCTCGACATCGTCGATCTCAACACGTTGGCGCCGGTCCCTCACGTGCTCGGCCGACGGCCCTTCAACGCGCTGGCTCTGCCCAGCGGCCGGAGCATCCTCTCTCTCGAGGCACTGCCGGCACCGTCCGAGGGTGCGGCGGGAGGACTCCGCGGGACTTCGCCCGACAGCGCCCAGTGTCCGAGTGGGCCGACATGGCCGACGCCGTCCGTCGTCGGATGGGCGCGTCAGCGTGGGGCCGGACCGTGCTCCGCAACGCCTGGCGAGCGCGGGAGAGCTCGCGGGCCGTTCGCTGATCGAAGCCTCGCCCCGCCGAGTCGCCTCTGGACGTCGAACCAGACCTCGAGGCCGCCGGTATGGATCGGGGGGCCGATGGCGGCGCGTAGGAGCTCCAATGCTCGCCTCGGGTGGGCACCAATCGGCTGGTCCAGGACCGTATCCACGCGGTAGCGCCGGAGGAACCGGCGGACTTCGGACGGAGTCGCCGCCGTCACCGCCGGTGTGACGGCCTCGGGCGTGGTGCCCGCTTCGTCGGCCACCAGGGTGGCGGGGACCGACCGCAGCTGGTCGGGGAAGGGGTCGTAGGAGGCGGCACCACCGGGGCCCGGCACGAGGGCGTAGCCGCCCACCAGTCTGAACCGCATGGATGCCGCCTCCTGCCACAGCATCCCCCGGTCAGTTGCTGTGTCGGCGTAGGGGTAGGTCATGACCACGCTCCCGGCGGGGATGCGCTGGATGGCGGCGCTGGTGAACAGCGGGGGCGCGCCGGCGTCGACGGCCGGGTAGGGCCAGTCCGGGATGAGCGGCACCAGCCCGACTGCCAAGGTGACGAGGAGGACCGCCGGTCGCCACCACCCGGCGCCGGCCGCCGTCGGTGCCCGGTGGCGTGCACTGATTGCCGGGGACGTCTGGCGCCGATGTCGTGACCTCGTTCGCTGGGCGGCCGGCGCCAGCCACTGGTCGATTCCGACCGCCACCAGCACCGCGGCGAACAGGTCGACGTACACGGAGAACCGGGCGTAGTCGAAGCTGGTGAAAAGCGAGACGTGGTCGAGGAGGGCCGCCGGGAGCCCGATGCCGGTGTCGTGCCCGTCCACCGTGAGCGACGGCCCGAGGGAGATGAGCTCGGCCAGGACCCCCATAAGGGCGGAGAACCGGACGACGGGGAGCCGCCATCGCCAGACGACCACCACGACCAGCAGGACGAGGAGGGGGATGCCGAGGTAGCTCCCGTTCTCGGTGATGTCGCCCAGGATGAAGCGATTGCTCACCGTCACCAGGCCCGACGGTGCCAGCAGCTGGTGGACGGTCGGGACGACGCTGCCCAGCAGGTCGGCGGCGAACGGGTAGCTGCCGTGGGCGGACCCGACGAACCGGTCGGGCCCGAAGAGCTGGACGGAGACGGGGTACCCGATCAGGAGGGCGCAGACGGCGGCGGCGACTCCGGCAGCTGCCAGCGTGTGTCGCAGGTGGGCCAAGACGAGCCGGGGCCGGGACAAGACCAGCACCACGACGCCGAGCACCGCCATGACCAGCGTGCTGGCGAAGACCTCCGCCGAGACGAGGTACTGGGCCGCCCCTGCCACGCCCACCAGGGCCCCAAGCGCTGCCGGTCGGCGACCCCGGCGCACCAGCAGCTCGTCGAGGAGCAGCAGGATGATCGGCGGGAGGGGCACCAGCAGCAGTTGGAGGTGGGCGCCCCCCTGGCCGAGCATGTACGGCGAGAACCCGTAGAGGAGGCCACCGACGAAGGCCGCCGGCGCCCATCGCACCCAGCGCCGGAGGAGAGCGAAGCAGGCCGTGGCCGACAGGGGAAAGGCCAACCAGAACCAGAGGTTGAGGGTCGACACCGGACCGGCGCCGAGGGTCAGGGGCAGGCCGAGGAGTCCGAGCAGGGACATCAGCGGGTTGACGGCCAGGTTGGCGCCACCGGGGAAGTCGATGAAGTTCGTCAGGAAGGGGTTGTGCCCGTGGAGTAGCGCGAAGGGCGTCCAGGCGAGGAACCAGGCCTGCTGCAGGCGATCGCCGCAGGCACACGCCGACATCCGGCTCGGGTCGCCGGGCCATACCGGCCAGTAGGCGACGAGCGCCAGGATCCCGTAGACCACGCCGGCGGTGCAGGCCGCCCTGACCCGGCGACAGTGGCTCCGCCACGCGCCGGCACCGGTGGAGGTACCGGCGGCGGCCGATGGCTCGAGCAGGCCAGAGGGGGCCCCGAGGCCTGCGTCCAGCCGGACCGTCCCGGCGCCCCTGCTGTCGCCGACAAGACCTTGGCTCGTCATCCCGACCGCCGGGTCGGTGGCGAGGTCGTACGGAGCGGCGGCGGTCCAGGGGGCTCGTGGCGGGAGCGCAGGCGCACCCGGCGAGGGTAATGGACGCCCGGGCCGTCGCCCCGGCCGGGCTGGAGGCCCGCCGTCCTATGGCCCGCGTGGCCCGCGCCTGCCCGCCGGTAGCGTGCAGTGGTGCGCGCTCGGGTTGCTCTCGGTCCCCTCGACGCCGAGCTGGCCCGCAAGATCGCCGTGACGACGGCGGCAACCCGTGCCGTCATCGGCCTGGTGGCCGTGGCGGTGCCTGGGGCCGTGACCCGCCCCTGGGTCGGCAGCTCGGGGAGGCCAACGGGTACGGGCGTGCTCGGACGAGCCTTCGGCGGGCGGGATCTCGCCCTCGGCCTCGGTGTGCTGCTGGCGGACCGTCACGGGCGGCCCGTCCGGGGGTGGGTCGAAGCGGGCGCACTGGCCGACCTGGTCGACGCCGGTGCCACCCTCGCCGACTTCGGGCGGCTTCCACGGGTGACCCGGGACCTCGTCCTGGCTACGGCGGCAGGTGCGGCCACGGCTGGCCTGCTGGCGGCACGCGCGGTCTGACCCGCGGCCGGGGCTCCGACCCGCCGTGGGGTTTTCGCGGAAGCGCCCGGGGCCGGCGGGGCGAGGGAGGGGTGGCGCGTGCGGGAGGGTCCCGGCGGGAGGGTCCCGGCGGCGCTTGGCGCCGTTGGGAGGCGCCGGCGGGAAGGACCCGG
>JBOGGE010000094.1:0-7211 GCA_050743865.1 Acidimicrobiales bacterium | reverse complement strand
GGGAGGCCAATCGCCGGCAGTTACGACGGCGACGCGACGGCTTTCGTCCGGATCCCCGACGGTGCGAGGAGGCCCAGGTCCCGGGCACGCATCACGGCCTCGGAGCGGCGGTGGGTGCCGAGCTTGGCGTAGAGGTTCTGGACGTGGGTCTTGACGGTGTTCTGTGAGACGTACATCTCTCGGGCGATCTCGGGGGCGCTGAGGTTGGTGGGCAAGTAGCGCAGCACGCGAAGTTCGGCGTTGCTGAGTGGCTCGACCAGTGGCGATGCCTCGGCGAGCATCGTCGTCTTTGCCGTTCCTGCGAGCAGGTCCTGGATGCCGGCTACTAGGGAGGCGTGGGTGCCACGGGAGGGCACGAGGCGTAGGAGCAGCTCCGGGGTGGCGTTCAGCAGGAAGGGCCACAGCGCGCCGTTGGGCTCGGCGAGGTCCAGGGCTCGCTCGAGGGCGCTTTCGGCGGCGCCCGGGTCCCCGAGCGCGTCCAGGGCGGTCGCCTCCAGAAGGTGAGCTTGAGCCAGCCACATTTGCGAGATGACCTGAGCTGACCCGCGAAGCACCGGGGCGAGCACGTCAGTGGCCGTGTGGGGATCGTCCTGGGCCAGGCGTAGGGTCGCCATGGCGACGCGGATCTCCCCGCGTTCGGCGTACTCGTTGCCGAGTCCAGCGAGGAACTGCTCGGCGCGCTCGGTCTCGCCGAGGCGAACCAGGGCTTGCACCAACAACGCCCGCGTCGGGTGGAGGACCTCGGGCAGGGCGAGGAGCCGTGCAGCCAGCGCCTCCCCGGCCTGGAATGCGCCCAGCGCCTGGGCGTTGTGCCCGCGTGCCAACTCGAGCACCCCGCGGACGAAGCGGGTCGATGCGACCGCAGCGGGCTCGGCTTCGGGTCGGAGGGTGCGCTCGGCACGCCCCACCCAGGGCTCTGCCTCCTCGAGCCTTCCCTGCCAGGCCAGCGAGGCGCCGAGCAGCACGCAAGCGACGCCGGTAGCCGGGTCGTCGGCCCAGCCGTGACGCTCGGACAGCTCGATCGCCTGCCTGGCGAGCGCTACTCCCGGCGTATACGAGCGGTCCAGTGCGGTGATCGCCTGATGGGCAAGGCCGATGAGCTCGAGATATGGCCGCCCGCTCCGGCGGGCCAGCGCCACGCCCTGCTCCAGGTGGCGTACCGCATCCTCGGGCATGCCTGCCCACAGCTCGGTGGTGCCGAGACTGATCAGCGCGAGGGCGCGCAGCTCCTCGCCGAGGCCGGACGGTGCCACGTCCGCCTCCTCGGTCATGGTCGACAGCCGCTGCGCCCCGTCGGCCACCTCCGTCAGTTTCCCAAGCTGGCGGGCCAGGAGGAGGCCGACGATCTCACGTATGAGACGCAGCTGACTTCTCCGTTCCTCCGGCACCGACGCCGAGGCCCGCTCCGCCAGGCCCAGGTACCGCTCGGCCGCCTCCAGCGAGCCCTGCGCCAGCTCGTCAGCGGCGGTCACCACCGCGAGCTCGGGGTTCGCAGCGGACAGACCGGGGGGGAACGCGGCGGCGAGATCGTGGACCGCAGTGGCGCGGCCGTCGAGATGAAGGGCGGGCCAGTGGTCGGCGAGCAGCCGGGCGGCGAGGTCGAAGTCCCCGGCGGCCTGGGCGTGGCGGACCGCCTCGACCGCCAACCCTTGTCCCGCGAACCACCGCGCCGCGGCCAGGTGGAGGCGGGCGACCTCGCCCGGTTCGGTGCGCCGCAGCTCCAGCTGCAACAGGTCGGCGAACAGCTGGTGGTAACGGAACCAGGTCCGCCCTGCATCGAGGGAGACCACGAAGGCACCGGCTCGCTCTAGGTCCTGGAGGGTCCGCTCCCCACCCTCGTCTTCGGTCAGCAGGTCGGCCAGCTCTCCGTTCAGCCGCTCGAGCACCGAGGTCCGCAGCAGCAGCCGCCGGACCTGTTCGCTCTGGCGCTCGAGCACCTCGGCCAAGAGGTACTCGGCCACCGTACGGTCGGTGCCCGAGAACTCGGCGGCAAAGCGCTCCGGGTCCGGGTGCCCGGCCAGGGAGAGCGCCGCCAGCCGCAGGCCCGCCGCCCAGCCCTCGGTCCGCTCGTGGAGCACCCGCAGTGCTTCGCCCGACAACTTCACCCCGGCCGTCTCCAGCAGCGCCTCCGCCTCGACCAGGCTGAAGCGCAGGTCCGCGCCGCGGATCTCGGCCAGGTCGCCCTCCAGGCGCAACCGGTGGAGACCGAGCTGCACGTCGTGACGGGTGGCCAGCACGAAGCGCATTCCGGACGGGGCGCGCATCACCAACAGCTCCAGCTGACGCAGCACCTCGGTCGAGCCGAACTCGTGGATGTCGTCGACCACCAGCCACAGCCGATCATCCATCGTCGCCAGGTCCTCGAGCAGCCGTTCCACCAGCGCCCACCCGTCGAGATCTGGTGCCGCGGAGGTCCCCCGCACCCTGTGTGCTCCTGTGTCCGTGCGCGCCAGCGCGTCCAGCACTGACAGCCAGAACCGGGGTGACTCACGCTGCTCGCGCCCGACCGACACCCAAGCCGCGTGGCCGGTCAGGCCCGACTCATCGATCCAGGAGCGCAACAGCACCGTCTTGCCGCTCCCCGGCGGTGCCGAGACCACGGTCACCCGGGCCGACCCCCCGAGCCGCTCGAAGAGCCCCGAGCGGGCCACCACGTGGGCCGCTCCGCCTCGTGAGCTGGGGCTTTGCGCCGCGCTTGGTCCCGCCTCGGGTGCCACGGCGTCCATCATTCCGCGATCTCGCGCGAAGCGCCTCTGCGTTTCGGAGTCAGCGCCGGACGGGCGAATCACCCTGACCAGGTGAAGCCCACTCACCCGGTTCATGCTCACGATGGGAGCGGCGCTGAGCCCCGCCGCTCACTGAGTTGGGTGACTCGGCACCGACAAAAGGAAGCGAAGGTTCAAAAATAAGGAAGAGAGGGCACCTCATGAGCAGCATCAGCATCCTCGGCACCGGGAACATGGCCCGTACGATCGGCGCGCTGGCGGTGGCCGGCGGCAACACCGTCGAGGTCATGGGCCGGGATAACTCCAAGGCCGCTGACCTGGCCAAGGATCTCGGCGGCGGCGCCACTACCGGAGAGTGGGGTGCCGTCCCGGTAGGCGACATCGTCATCGTGGCCCTGCTGTTCGACAGTGTCGTTCCGGTCGTTGCCCACTACGGAGACGCCCTCGCGGACAAGGTCATCATTGACATCAGTAACCCCTTCAATGCCACGGCCGACGGTCTGGCCCGCCGCGGGGACACCTCGATCGCGGGGGAAGTCGCCAAGGTGGCTCCGGCCGGCTCGAGCGTGGTGAAGGGGTTCAACACCATCTTCCGCCATGTCCTGGAGCGGGGCCGGCCCGACGTCTTTATCGCCGGCGACAATGCGCAGGCCAAGGCGAGCGTGGCGGAGTTCATCAAGAGCCTCGGGATGCGACCGATGGACGCCGGCGGCCTGGAGATGGCGCACTGGCTGGAAGGAGCGGGCGTGCTCACCATGGGCCTCGCGCGCCACGGCGCGGGGGGCTGGGACTTCTCCGGGGTCCGGGACCTTGCGGCTTGAGCCGGGCCGAGGGAGTTGTTCGCAACGTCGGGCCGACGTACCATCGCCGCCTCCCAGATCTCGGGGATGGCCCGCTACGGCCCGGGCGCGACGGCTTTCGTCCGGATCCCGGACGGTGCGAGGAGGCCCAGGTCCCGGGCACGCATCACGGCCTCGGAGCGGCGGTGGGTGCCAAGCTTGGCGTAGAGGTTCTGGACGTGGGTCTTGACGGTGTTCTGTGAGACGTACATCTCTCGGGCGATCTCGGGGACGCTTAGGTTGGTGGGCAAGTAGCGCAGCACGCGAAGCTCGGCGTTGCTGAGTGGCTCGACCAGTGGCGATGCCTCGGCGAGCGTCGACGCCCTCGCGTTCCCGGCGAGCAGACTCTGGATGTCGGCGACCAGAGAGGCATGGGTGCCACGGGAGCGGGCGTGGCGCTCGAGCAGGTCCGCAGATGGCGCCCACAGGAACGGGCTGAGTGCGCCGTCGGGCTCGGCCAGGTCGAGCGCGATCTCCACGGCACTGTCGGCTTCGGCCGGGTCCCCGATCGCATCTCGGGCGGCTGCCGCCAAGGCGTAGGCCGTGACCAGCCGGAATCCCAACACGACGGGGGAAGAGCCGTCCAGGACGGGTCCGAGCTCGGAGAGAGCAGCGGCTGGTTCACCCTGGACAAGCCGTAGGGCCGCGGCGGCGATGCGGATGTCACTGTGGCTCCGCTCGTCTTCGTCGAGCCCGGCCAGGACCTCGCCGGCGCGCTCGACCTGCCCGAGGCGCACCAGGGAGTGGACCTCCTGCGCCCGTGCTCTTGGGGCCAGATACTGCGGGCTGGCCAGCCGTCCGGTGAGCGGCTGGACGGCCTGGAAGGAAGCGACCGCCAAGATGTCATGGCCGAGGGCCTGTTCGAGTATCCCTCGGACGTAACGGGCGGCCAGCACAGCCGCTGGGTCGGACTCGGCTCGCAACCTGCGCTCGGCGCGCTCTACCCACGCCTCGGCCTCCTCCGGGCGGCCCTGCCCCGTCAGCACGGTTCCGAGCGCCAAGCAGGCGATGCCGAAAGCCGGGTCTCCGGTCCAGCCGTGGCGCTCGGCCAACTCGATCGCCTGGCGGGCGCACTGCGCAGCCAGCCCATACGAGCGGGGGAGCACGGCCGCCGCCCAGTGGGCGAGGCCGACCATCTCCAGGTAAGGGCGGTCGTTCCGGTGGGCCCGTTCGACGGCGAGCTCAAGATGCCGTGCTGCGTCGTCTGGCGCGCCCGCCCAGAACTCGGTGCTCCCCAGGCTGATGAGCGCCAGCGCCGACAAGTCCTCTCTGAGCTTGGACTGCGTGATCTCCACGGCCTCGGCCATCGCCCCCAGCCGGCTCACTTCCTTGGTCACGGCCGGCAGGTTCCCCCGCTGGCGGGCCAGCACCAGCCGGACGCGACCGAGGGCGAGCTCCAGTTGCTCGCGCTGTGCTTCAGTCACCGACGCCGAGCCCCGCTCCGCCACACCCAGGTAGCGTTCGGCCGCCTCCAGGGAACCTTGTGCCATCTCGTCGGCTGCGGCCACCACGGCCAGCGCAGGGTCGCTCATGAGCCGGTCCGCGGGAAACCCGGCCAGGAGCTCGTGAATGTCGGCGACCTGCCCGTCGAGGCGAAGGGCCGGCCAGTGACCGGCGAGCAGGTGGGTAGCCAGGTCGAAGTGTTGGGCGGCCTGGGCGTGGCGCACCGCCTCGACCGGGTGGCCGTGCTCGGCCAACCACCCGGCAGCCGCCAGGTGCAGCCCGCGGATCTCCCCCGGTGCG
The DNA here is from genome assembly GCA_050743865.1 of Acidimicrobiales bacterium. Classification (GTDB taxonomy): domain Bacteria; phylum Actinomycetota; class Acidimicrobiia; order Acidimicrobiales; family RAAP-2; genus DAHUZJ01. The sequence continues at coordinate 1,903 of JBOGGE010000094.1, read as the reverse complement.
GCGCGGCGCAGCTCGAGCGCCAGCAGGTCGGCGAAGAGCTGGTGGAAGCGGAACCAGGTGCGCGCCGGGTCCGTAGAGACGACGAAGGCGTTCTGTTCCTCCAGGTCCTGGAGCACCCGCTCGCTTCCCCGGTCACCGGTGAGCAGGTCGGCCAGCTCCCCGTTTACGCGCTCGAGCACGCTCGTGCGCAACAAGAGCCGGCGCACCTCATCGCGCTGGCGTTCCAGCACCTCGGCCAAGAGGTACTCGGCCACCGTCCGCTCGCTGCCGGAGAACTCGGCTGCAAAGCGCGCCGGGTCGGGGTGCCCCGAAAGCGACAGCGCCGCCAGTCGCAACCCGGCCGCCCAGCCCTCGGTCCGGCGGTGCAGCTCCTCCACTGCCTGCTCGTCCAGCTCCACGCGCGCCCCCCTCAGCAGCGCGGCGGCCTCGGTCACGTTGAACCGCAGATCTGCCGCACGGATCTCGACCACCTCGCCCTCGAGGCGCAGCCGGTGCAGGCCGAGGCGCACGTCGTGGCGCGTGGCCAGCACGACGCGCAGCGCCGGCGGAGCCCGCATCACCAGCAGCTCCAGCTGAGCCAGGGCTTCGCTCGAGCGAAGCTCGTGGACGTCGTCGATCACCAGCCACAGCGCTTCTCCGAGCGCGCCCAGGTCCTCCAGCAATTGCTCGACGATCGCCCACCCGTCGAGGTCCGGCGCCGCGGTGACCACCCGCACGAGCTCTGCCCCCGGGGTCGTGACAGCCAGCGCGTCCAGCACCAAGGGCCAGAACCGCTGCGGTTCGCGCTCGCCGCGCCGCGCCGACACGAAGGCGGCGTGCCCTGCCAGGCCGGCGTCTTCGATCCAGGAGCGCAGGAGCACCGTCTTTCCGCTCCCCGGCGGTGCCGAGACCATGATCACCCGCGCCGATGCTCCGAGCCGGTCGAAGAGCGCCGGGCGGGGCACCACCTGGGTCGCGCCAGTCCGAGCCGTCGGTCCTCCGGCTGGGCTCGGCCCTCCCGTGGATCCCACTTTGACCATTATCCCGCGGCTCGGTGCCAGGCACACTGTGCTCGGTGACCCATCGGCGCGCGATCACCCCAACGGGGTGATGCCCGCTCACCCTGGGCGCCCCGAGACTCGGGACCACACCGCATCGCATGAGTGCGGCAGGGTCACCAAGGAGGTTGCCATGAGGGTCTTCGTCACCGGAGGGTCAGGCTGGATCGGCTACGCCGTCGTCCCCGAGCTCGTCGGCGCCGGCCACGAGGTGGCAGCCCTGGCCCGTTCCGAGACCTCGGCCGCTGCGCTCGCCGCTGCGGGGGCCAAGGTTGTCCGAGGCAGCCTCGACGACCTCGACGTTCTTTCCTCGGCGGCATCCGCGTCCGACGGCGTGATCCACCTTGCCTTCAAGCACGATCTCGCCTTCTCGGGGGACGTCGACGGGGCGCTCGACGCGAACCGGCTTGCCGTCGACACCTTCGGCGGGGCGCTCGCGGGCTCCGGCCGGCCCTTCGTCGTCGCCTCGGGAGTTTTCAGGCTCACCCCGGGGAAGGTGTCGACCGAGAACGACGGGCGTGACCCGCTACCCGCCGGGGTAAGCGGGCTCGGCCGCAGGCTCGAGGCGGAGCAGGCGGCCCTGGCCTATGCGGCCCAGGAGGTGCGCGCCTCGGCCGTCCGGATCGCCCCCACCTGCCACGGCGAGGGAGACGAAGGCTTCATGGCGATCATCGTCGGCATCGCCCGGGACAAGGGCATCTCGGGGTACTTGGGCGACGGGGCCAACCGTTGGCCGGCCGTGCACCGCCTTGACACGGCCCGGCTGTTCCGCCTCGCCCTCGAAGAGGCTCCCGGGGGGTCAGCGCTTCACGCCGTGGGCGAAGAGGGCGTGGCCATTCGCAAGGTGGCCGAGGTGATCGGGAGAC
>JBOGGE010000093.1:0-1880 GCA_050743865.1 Acidimicrobiales bacterium | reverse complement strand
GCGCGACGGTCACCGTGCGGCCTCGGCTGCGGGATCCGAGCAGGCGGTCGACGGCGGCCCGCTGCTCCTCGCCGAGCCCGCCGAGGGTCACCGCGCCCGACAGCCGTCCTCCGGTCGCCTCGAGGCGCCGGTGGGCCGCCTCCCACAGGGGCAGGAGGCGCCGGTCGGCCAGGACCGGCGGCAGCGGATCAGGCCGGCTGCCCGCCGCCGCCACCATCATCGCCATCGCCGCCGCCACGGCCGGCATCACCGGCCAGGCTGATCGGGACGAGGCCGGTCCTCGCCTCGAGCCATGGGTCGTCCTCGGTCCTCGCCGACCCGTCCCACAGGAAGCGCAGCGCCGTCACCCCCGGCCGCCCCGGCGTCCGCTCCAGGTGGTACACGGCGACCGAGGGCACCTCGGGGTAGCAGCCCCACTCGGCGTAGTTGGTCAGGACCATGTCGAGGTCGAGGTCGACCAGCATCCCCATGCAGTCGCCCCGCTGGCTGTCGTCGATGCCGGCGAACGCCTCGTCCAGCATGAGCAGGTGCGGGGCGTCGGGCTGGGCCGAGGAGTAGTAGGCGGCGGTGGCGGCGAAGAGCGGGAGGTGGGCCAGCTTGGCCTGCTCGCCACCCGACCCCGCTCCCTGGGACCGTGCGGTCAGGCGGGTCTCGTGCCCGTCGGCCCGGCGGTGGACCCCGAAGCGATGCCAGCGGCGGTAGTCGAGGGCGACGGCCAGCCGCTCGACCACGTCGGCCCCCTCGCCGTCCTCCCGGGCGGCCCGCACCCGCTCGGCCAGGAAGGCGGCCAGGGTCGCCCGCTCGGGCTGGTCGAGCAGCGCCACCTCCTGGCGCAGGAGGCGGACCGACTCCTCCGCCCCCGGACCGGCGTCGGGGGCGACGTCCCACGACAGGCGGAGACTGACGCCGCTGCGGGTGGGGTGGGCGGCGAGCTGCTCGTTCATCCGGCGGACCAGCGACCAGGCGGCGTGGACCCGCTCGCCCAGGTGGGTGCCGACTTCGGTCAGGAGGTGGCGCTCGATCAGCTCGCGCTCCTCGTCGGACAGGGTCGCCCGGCGGCGGCGCACCTGCTCGTCGAGGGTGGCCGACAGCTCGGTGGCCCCGACCACGGCCCCGTTCAGGGTGGCGAAGCACACCTCGATGCCGTCGCTCTGGTCGAGGTAGGGATCGAAGTCGCTGCCCAGCTCCGAGCGCAGGGTGGTCATGCCGTTGTGGAAACGGTTGCTCACCGCGTCCTGCTGCCCCTGGTCCACCCGCACCTCGCGCAGCCGCTCGTGGGCGGAGCGGGCGAAGGCCAGGCCGGCCGTGACCTGGCTGAGGTCGCGCTCGGCGTCGACCGGACCCAAGGCCAGGGCGGCCAGCTCGGTGCCGGCCAGGCGGGCCAACGACCCCAGCGCCTCGGTCCGCTCGGCCTCGCGCTGGCGCCGCTCCTCCTCGGTGGTCTCGAGCCGGGTGGCGGCCGCCTGGAGCCGGTCGCGGGCCCGGTCGCGCTCGCCGTCGAGCTGCTGGCGCTCGGCCGCCGCCGCTTCGAGGGCCTCCGACAGCGCCCGGTGGCGCTCCAACACGGCATCGGCGTCGGCACCCGACGTCCGCCGGAGCTCGTCCGCCTCCCCTTTGGCCTGGGCGGCGGCGGCTCCGGCCACCCCGGCCTCGTGACCCGACCCGGCAGCCGCCTCCTCGGCCTCCCGGGCCCGGGCATCAGCGGCAGCGGCGGCGGAGCAGTCGTCCAGCGCCCGCCGGGCGGCGGCGGCCAGCGCGGCCAGGGCCACCCGGTAGGCGGCCACGGCCTCGAGGGCGTCGTCCACCGCCTGGGCGGGGCAGCCGGCGGCGAGCTCGGCCCGGCCCAGGGCGTCGATGGCCTCGCTCCCCTCGGCCCGGGC
>JBOGGE010000092.1:0-1743 GCA_050743865.1 Acidimicrobiales bacterium | reverse complement strand
CGCCTGGGCGCCGGGGCCGGGGCCCGCGACGCGGCCGACGCGGTGGCGGCCGAGCTGGGGGTGGGGCGCCGCCGCGCCTACGCCGCCGTGCTGGCCGAGCGCGACCGCCCCGGACGCGAAACTTCCGGGGGCGGCACGACCGGCTGAGGGGTGGCCGGGCCGGGGGCGCGGGAGGCGAGCCGCCGCGCCGGCGCCGGTACGCTACCGCCCGGTGGGCCGCTTCTACGTCACGACGCCGATCTTCTACGTCAACGACGCGCCCCACGTCGGCCACGCCTATGCGACGGTCAACGCCGACGCGCTGGCCCGGTGGCACCGCATGGCCGGTGACGACGTGCTCTTCTTGACCGGCACCGACGAGCACGGGGCCAAGGTGGCCGAGGCGGCGGCCGAGCACGGGGTGTCCCCCAAGGAGTGGGCCGACCGGGTGGTCCGGCGGTTCGCCGACGCCTGGGACGTCCTCGACATCAGCAACGACGACTTCATCCGCACCACCGAGCCGCGCCACCATGCCGCCGTGGCCCGCTTCCTCGGGCGCATCCACGACAACGGCTACATCCGGCTCGGCACCTACCGGGGCCTGTACTGCGTGTCGTGCGAGGACTACTACACGCCCGACCAGCTGGTCGGCGGCAACTGCCCGGTGCACGGGCGGCCCGTCGTCGAGATGGAGGAGGAGAACTACTTCTTCGAGCTGTCCAAGTTCGAGGACCGGCTCGTCGCCTGGTACGACGAGCACCCCGGCGCCGTGCAGCCGGCGACCAAGCGCAACGAGGCGCTCTCCTTCATCAAGGGCGGGCTGCACGACATCTCCATCACCCGCACGTCGCTCACGTGGGGGGTGCCGGTGCCGTGGGACCCGGACCACGTGTTCTACGTGTGGTACGACGCGCTGGTGAACTACCTGACCGCCATCGGCTACGGGACCGACGACGAGCGGTGGGCCGCCTGGTGGCCGGCGGTGCACCACCTGATCGGCAAGGAGATCCTCCGCTTCCACTGCGTGTGGTGGCCGGCCATGTGCATGGCGGCCGGCATCGACCCGCCGGCCCACGTCCACGTCCACGGCTGGCTGCTGGTCGGGGGGCAGAAGCTGTCCAAGACCCTCGTGGGCGGCGCCGGCCAGGAAGTGGAGGGCGGCCCCGCCGGCGGCCCAACCCTCGGCGCGGGGGCACCGGTGAAGCTCACCGACGTCGCCCCCGGGGCGCTGGTCGACGACTTCGGCCTCGACGCCACGCGCTACCACCTGCTGCGCGACGTGCCATTGGGCAGCGACGGCGAGCTCTCCCACGAGGGGATGGTCGCCCGCTACAACACCGACCTGGCCAACAACCTGGGCAACCTCGTGTCCCGGGTGGCGACCGTGGTGGGCGCCAAGTGCGGCGGGGTCGGGCCGGCGCCCGACCCCGGGTCGCCGTTGGCGGCGGCGGCCGGTGCGGCGGTGGCGGAGGCGGCCGCCGCCTGGGAGCGGTGGGCGCCGCACGAGGCTCTCGAGGCCACGTGGCGGCTGATCGGGGCGGCCAACGCCGAGCTCGAGGCGACCGAGCCGTGGAAGGGCGAGCCCGGGCCGGCGGTGGACCGGGTGCTCGGCAGCGCCCTCGAGGTCCTGCGCATCGTGGCGCTGCTGGTGGTCCCGGCCATGCCGGGTGCGGCCGCCGAGATCTGGCGTCGGATCGGGCTGGAGGGTTCGCCGGCCGCCTGCCGGCTGCCCGGGGATGCGGCCTGGGGCGGCTATCCCGGGGG
>JBOGGE010000091.1:0-3193 GCA_050743865.1 Acidimicrobiales bacterium | reverse complement strand
GCCCGGGACGCCGGAGCCCGGGCGGTGACCGTCACCGTCGACGACGTGGCCCGGGCCCGGGCCGGCCGGCTCTACCGCCCGGGGGCGGACGAGCACTACGACCAGGTGAGCGCCTTCATCAAGAGCGTGCGTGGCTCGGACCCCGACGCCGGCCTGTACTGGCTGGCCCGGATGCTCGAGGCGGGGGAGGACGCCAGGTTCGTCGCCCGCCGTCTGGTCATCCTGGCCAGCGAGGACGTCGGGATGGCCGACCCCGCCGGCCTGGTGGTGGCCGACGCCGCCGCCCGGGCCGTCGAGATGGTGGGGCTGCCCGAGGCCGCGCTCAACTTGGCCCACGCCGTCGTCTACTTGGCCACCGCGCCCAAGTCGAACCGGGTCACGGTGGCCCTCGACCGGGCCCGGGCCGACGTCCGGTCGGGGGCGGGAGGCGAGGTCCCGGCCCACCTGCGCGACGCCCACTACAAGGGGGCGGAGGCCCTGGGCCACGGCGCCGGGTACCGGTACCCGCACGACTTCCCCGGGGGCTGGGTGGACCAGCAGTACCGGCCGGGCGGGGTCGACCGGCACGCCTACTATGAGCCGTCGGGAGAGGGGGCCGAACGGGAGGTCTCCGACCGCCTGGCGTCGCGCCGGCGGCCCCCCTCGGGGGAGCCCCGCTCGGGGGGACGGGAAGGAGACCAGGCCGGGTGAGGTCAGCTGCCGCCGGGCGGGCCGGTCGCCGGATGGTCGTCGTGTCGTCCCTGGTCCTGCTGGCCGGTGCGGCGATCGGCGTGGCGCCGGTCGGCGTGGTGCCCGCCGGCGCCGCCGCCGGCCAGATCCCGGCCACGAGCCTGACGGGCCCCCAGATCGCCGCCGCCGCCCGGGTGCCGCTGGCCCAGGGCGGGGGGCAGGTGCCGGCCGGGGCCCAGGTGGTCGGCCCGGTGCCGGCGTCGACCACGGTGACGGTCGACGTGGCCCTCCAGCTCCCCGATCCGGGTGCTCTCTCGGCCTTCGTGGCGGCGGTGTCGACACCGACCTCCCCCCAGTACGGGCAGTACCTGACCCCGGCCCAGTTCACGGCGCGCTTCTCCCCGGCACCGGCGTCGGTGTCGGCGGTCAGCCGGTGGCTGGGCGCCGAGGGGCTGTCGGTCGGCCCCACCCCCGGCGATCGGCTCTACGTGCCGGTCAGCGGGCCCGGCCCGGCGGTGGCGGGGGCGTTCGGCACCGCCCTCACCTCGGTGCGGCTGGGGTCGGGCCGCCGGGCGCAGGTGGCGACCGTGCGGCCGTCGGTGCCGGTCCCGGTCGCCCCGCTGGTCCAGGGGGTGGTCGGGCTGACGACCGTCCACCGGCTGCACCCGATGCTGGCTCCGGCATCGTCGGCCGCCGAGCCCGCGGTCCCCGGCCGTGGCGCGGCGGCCATCGGCCCGCCCGGGTCCCCCGGCGCCGTCGCTGCTGCCGGTCCGTCGGCTGCCGGTCCGTCGGCTTCCGGTCCGGCCGCCGTCGGCTCCGGCACAGAGCCCCGGGCCTGCGCCGTCGGCCGGGGCACGCCCGGAGGTGTCCGCTCCTTCACACAGATCGCCCGGGTGTACGACATGGCCGGCCTGTACCCGCAGGGCCGCTCGGGGGCCGGGGTCACGGTCGACGTCTTCGAGCTCGAGAGCTACACATCGGGCGACGTGGCCGCCTTCGAGGCGTGCTACGGGCTGTCCACGGTGGTGCAAGACGTCCCGGTCGAGGGGGGACCACCGACCTTTACAACGACAAACCCCTCCCCGGGGCTCGAGAGCGCTCTGGACATAGAGGAGATCGCCGCCCTGGCCCCGGGGGCCACCATCAACGTCTTCCAGGGACCCAACACAGGGACCGGCCCGCTCGACACCTACGAGGCGATCGCCGCCACACCGACCGCCCAGGTGGTGTCGACCAGCTGGGGCGAGTGCGAAGCGACAGCCGAGGCGACACCCTCTGATCCTTCGGCCGAGGCTCCGTTCTTCGAGCAGATGGCCACCGAGGGCAAGACCGTGCTGGCCGCCGCCGGGGACTCGGGCTCCGAGGGCTGCTGGATGCCCAAGGCCCACCCGCCCAAGACGACAACGGCCCTGGCCGCCGACGACCCGGCCAGCCAGCTCTACGTGACCGGGGTCGGCGGCACCCGGCTCGGCACAGCCACAACAGCCCGCCCGACAGCCCAGACGGTCTGGAACAGCTGCGCGACGTCGGTCGGGACAGCGTGCGCCCGTAGTGGAGAGGGCGCCGGCGGCGGCGGGAACTCCACCATCTGGGCCATGCCGGCCTACCAGGTCGACGCCGGTCTCGCCGGCTCGTCCACAGCCCGCGTCGGCTGCACCAACACCCCTTCGGGCCCGGTGGCGCCCGGACCGTGCCGGGCGGTGCCCGACGTTTCGGCCGACGCCGACCCGGCCACCGGCTACCGCGTCCTCTACCACGGCGGCTGGGGACCGGTCGGTGGCACCAGCGCCGGAGCGCCGCTGTGGGCGGGGCTGATGGCCCTGGTCGACCAGGGGTGCGCCAGCCCACAGGGGATGGTCAACACCAAGCTCTACACCACAGCGCCGGTGCGCTCGGCGCTGACCGACGTCACCTTGGGCAACAACGACCTTACCGACACCAATCCGGGCCAGTACAACGCCGGGCCCGGCTACGACCTGGCCTCCGGCCTGGGCACTCCCCTCGGCGCCACCCTCCTGGCCGCCCTCCAGCCGTCCGGCGGCTGCCCGGCGGTGACCGGGCTCAGCCCTTCCCACGGTCCGCTCCACGGCGGCTCGACCGTCACCGTGTCGGGCACCGACCTGGCCGGGGCGACGGCGGTGCACTTCGGCTCGGCGGCCGCCCCCATCCAGTCGACGTCGGCCTCCTCGGTCACGGTGGTGGTGTCCCCGTCGGGCACCACCCAGACGGTGGACGTGACCGTCACCACCGCCAACGGCACCTCGGCCGCCACCCCGGCCGACCGCTACCGCTATGGCACAGGCGGCTACTGGGAGGTCGCCTCTGACGGGGGCCTCTTCGCCTTCGGCGACGCACCCTTCCACGGCTCGATGGGCGGCCGGTTCCTCAACAAGCCCATCGTCGGGATGGCGACCACCTCCGACAGCGGGGGCTACTTCGAGGTGGCCTCCGACGGGGGGATCTTCGCCTTCGGCGACGCCGGCTTCCACGGCTCGATGGGCGGCCGGTTCCTCAACAAGCCCAT
>JBOGGE010000090.1:0-8885 GCA_050743865.1 Acidimicrobiales bacterium | reverse complement strand
GGGTTCACCGAGGCGAGCAGCGGCGAGTGGCCGTCGTCGTGCTGGAGGCCCTCGCCCTGCAGGGTGGTGCGACCCGCCGTGCAGCCGGCGAGGATCCCCCGGCCCCGCATGTCACCGAGCGCCCAGGTGAGGTCACCCACCCGCTGGAACCCGAACATGGAATAGAAGAGGAAGACGGGGAGCATCGGCCGGTCCCAGGTGGCGTACGCCGTCGCCAGGGCGATGAAGCTCGACATCGCTCCGGCCTCGGTGATCCCCTCCTGGAGGAGCTGGCCCGAGGTGCTCTCGGCGTAGCGCAGCGGCAGGTCGGCGTCGACGGGGGTGTAGCGCTGGCCCTCGGGCGCGTAGATCTTCTTCTCGGCGATGATCGCCTCGAGCCCGAAGGTCCGCGCCTCGTCGGCCACGATGGGCGTGACGTACGGACCGACCGAGGGGTCGCGCACGAGGTTGCGCAACAGCCGGGCGAAGGCCATCGTCGTCGAGGCCGCCTGTCCCGAAGAGCCCGCCAGGAGGTCGGTGTACGCCTTGGTGTCGGCCAGGCGGGGCTGGGCCGGCCGGACCACCCGGGCCGGCACCGGGCCGTTCAGGATCTGGCGCCGGGCCATCAGGTACTGGTGGGCCTCGGAGCCCTCGGGCGGCCGGTAGTAAGGCGGGAGCTCGGCCTCGAGGGCGGTGTCGGGGATCTCCTCGTTGAGGTAGAGCCGGTCGCGCAGCGTGAGCAGCTGGGCCTTCGTCATCTTCTTGATCTGGTGGGTGGCGTTGCGCGCCTCGATCTGGGGCCCGAGCGTCCACCCCTTGATCGTCTTGGCCAGGATGGCGGTGGGCGCCCCCTTCTGCTCGGTGGCGAGCTTGTAGGCGGCGTACAGCTTGCGGTAGTCGTGTCCGCCGCGCGGGAGGGTCTCGACAACCTGACCTTCGTGGTCAACTGCAACCTGCAGCGCCTCGACGGGCCGGTGCGGGGCAACGGGACGACCATCCAGGAGCTCGAGGCCGTCTTCCGGGGCGCCGGATGGAACGTGATCAAGGTGATCTGGGGCTCGCGCTGGGACGAGCTGCTCGCCCGCGACGTCGACGGGGTGCTGCTGGACAAGATGAACACCACGGTCGACGGGGAGTTCCAGAAGTACGCCACCGAGACGGGCGACTACATCCGGGAGCACTTCTTCGGCCCCGACCCGCGCCTGCGCAAGCTGGTGGAGCACCTCTCCGACGACGACCTGCGCACCCTGCCCCGGGGCGGCCACGACTACCGCAAGCTGTACGCCGCCTACAAGCTGGCCACCGAGCAGCGCGGAGCCCCGACCGCCATCCTGGCCAAGACCATCAAGGGCTGGACCCTGGGGCCCCAGATCGAGGGCCGCAACGCCACCCACCAGATCAAGAAGATGACCCCCGACCAGCTCCGGGCCCTGCGCGACCGCCTCTACCTGTCGGACGAGATCCCCGACGCCGCGCTGGAAGCCGACGTCCCGCCCTACTACCGCCCGCCGCCGGGCTCCGAGGCCCACGAGTACCTGATGGCCCGGCGCAAGGTCTTGGGTGGTGGCCTGCCGGCCCGCGTGGTCCGCCCGGCCAAGGTGGTCCTCCCCGACCCCAAGGTGTTCGCCACACTCATGGCCGGGTCCGGGACCCGGGCGGCGTCGACGACGATGGCCTTCGCCCGCCTCCTGCGCAACCTCGTCCGGGATCCTGCCTTCGGCCCGTCGGTGGCCCCCATCGTCGGCGACGAGGCCCGGACCTTCGGCCTGGAGCCGATCATCGCCGAGAACAAGATCTACGCCCCCGAGGGCCAGCGGTACGTGCCGGTCGACGCCGACCTGCCGCTCCACTACGCCGAGAGCGAGTCGGGCCAGCTCCTCCAGGAGGGGATCACCGAGGCGGGGTGCGTGGCCACGTTCACCGCCCTGGCCACGTCGTACGCCACCTGGGGCCGGCCCATGCTGCCGGTGTTCCTCTTCTACTCCATGTTCGGCTTCCAGCGGGTGGGCGACCTCCTGTGGGCCCTGGGCGACGTGCGGGGCCGGGGCATCCTGGCCGGCTGCACCGCCGGGCGCACCACGTTGCTCGGCGAGGGGCTCCAGCACGACGACGGGCACTCACCCCTCCTGGCGTCGACCAACCCGGCCGCCGTCACCTACGACCCGGCCTTCGCCTACGAGGTGGCGGTGGTGGTCGAGGACGCCATACGGCGGCTGGTGGGGAACCAGCCGGAGGACTGTTATTGGTACGTGACGCTGTACAACGAGAACTACCCGATGCCGGCCCTGCCCGAGGGCCCGGTGGGGGACGCCGTGCGCGAGGGCATCGTCCGGGGGATGTACCGCTATGCCGGTCCGGCCGAGGTCGGGGCGGGGGCCAGGGCGCGCTCGGGCGGGGCCGGGGGGGCGGCGCGGGGGCGGGCCAGCATCTGCTTCTCGGGGCCGATGTGGCAGGTGGCCATGGAAGCCCGGCGGATCCTGGCCGAGGACTGGGGGGTGTCGGCCGACACGTGGTCGACGACGTCGTGGTCGACCCTGCGGACCGACGCCGTGACCGTGGAGCGGTGGAACCGTCTCCATCCCGGCGAGGCGCGCCGTGTCCCGTACGTCACCGAGCTCCTGGGGTCGGGCCCCGACCCGGTCGTCGCCGTCACCGACTACATGCGGGCGGTGCCGGACCAGGTGTCGCGGTGGGTCGGCCGGCCGTTCAACTCGCTCGGCACCGACGGGTTCGGGCGGTCGGACGCACGCGAGGCCCTGCGGCGGTACTTTGAGGTGGACGCCGCCCACGTGGTGGTGGCGGTGCTGTCGGCCCTGGCCGACCAGGGTGCGGTCCCGGCGGCGGACGTGGCCTCGGCCATCGGGCGCTACGGGATCGACCCCGACGCCGCCGCGCCGTTCCTGGTGTAGGCGACCGGTCCGCAGGGCCTCCAGAGCCAGACCCCTCCAGCCGCTCGCTGCGGCGCCGCGATCCACGCTCGGCCGCGATCTTCACGTCGCATACATGTTGCAGAGCGCAGCATGGGCGCGCCGGCGGCGGCGATCGCAGCGGGCCGCCTCCCGCCGAACGGCAGGCCGGTACGGAGAGGACGAGGGTGACGACGGCAGGCGACAATGCGACCACGACCATCGCCGAGCCCGAGCCCGAGCCGACGGCAGAGATTGGAGCCGCTCCCCACCCGCCCGGTCGGAGCCGCCGCCACATCGGCCGTCGCTGGCTCGTCGCCGTGGTGGCCGCCGTGGCAGCGGGTGGAGGCGGCCTCGGCGCATGGCTGACCGCGAGGCAGAGCAGCCCCTCCAGACCGAAGGCGACTGTCGTGACGTCGGTGGTTGCCGCCACGGCGGGGACCATCACCCACTCGATCGCCGCCCACGGAATCGTCCAGCCGGCGCAGGTGGCCAACCTCAACTTCACCGTGTCGGGCCGCGTCAGCGCCGTGGACGTCAAGATCGGGCAGATCGTGTCGGCCGGCCAGGTGCTGGCGTCGGTCGCGCCGACAGCGCTCGACGCCCAGGAGGCCGCGGCCACAGCCACCCTCGCATCGGCCCAGGCAAAGCTGTCCCAGGACCACGTGACCCACGCCGCCGCGGCCCAGCTCACGGCCGACGAGGCGTCGGTGGTCTCGGGCCAGGTGGCGCTGGCGACAGCGCGGCAGGCCGTCGCCGCGGCCGAGCTCACCTCGCCCATAGCCGGCACGGTGTCGACGGTGAGCCTGACCGTCAGCCAGCAGGTGAGCGCCACCGGCACGCCCGGCGGGGGCTCACCGCCTCCCCCGGCGCCGACACCGACAGGGACCCCCCCTCCCTCAACTGCGCAGGTGACCGTCGTCTCGGCGGGGCGCTTCGTCGTGACCACCTCGGTCGACGACACCCAGGTGACGTCCCTGGCAGTCGGCGACCGGGTCCTCGTCTCCGTCACAGGGAAGCCCAGCGCGCCGACAGCCGGGACGGGCCGGGCGGCCTCCTCCACGGGACCGGGCAAGGGGATCCAGGGGAAGGTGGCCTCGGTCGGGATGGTCCCGGTCGTTGCGACAGGCATCCCCACGTTCCCGGTCACGGTGGACGTCACAGGCACCCCGGCCGGGGTCTACGCCGGCACCGGCGCACGGCTCTCGATCGTGGTCAAGCAGCTGACCGGCGTGATCGAGGTGCCGACGCCGGCCGTCACCTACCGGGGAGCGGGCCCGACCGTCACCGTGGTGGAGCCCGGCGGCAGGAAGGTGGTCAAGCCCGTCGGCGTGGGTGCGACCTCGAACGGCAAGACCCAGATCACCCACGGGCTGTCCGCCGGCCAGAAGGTCGTCGTCCGCACGACGACCGCCAGCGCGGGGAGCTCGGCCGGTCAAGGTGGCACAGGGAACGGGACATCCGTTCCCACACCTGGCCCCGGCGGGCCTGCCCGCTCCAAGGGGCATGGTGGTTGAGGTCCGACCGGACCGGGTGCTGGCGGCAGGAGCGCCGGGGCCGCGGCCGGTCATCGAGCTGAGGGGGGTCTCCAAGGTCTACGAGACCGGACGGCTCTCGGTGGTAGCCCTCCGGGCGATCGACCTCCGAGTCGACGACGGCGAGCACGTCGCCGTCATGGGCCCCTCCGGCTCCGGCAAGTCCACCCTGATGCACATCGTGGGATGCCTCGACGTCCCGACCGCGGGCACTTACCACCTCGCGGGCGAGGACGTGAGCACGATGAGCGAAGGATCCCTCGCTCTGGTCCGGAACCAGAGGATCGGCTTCGTCTTCCAGCGGTTCAATCTCCTTCCCCACTTGGACGCGCTCAGGAACGTCGCGCTGCCGCTCTGCTACGCCGGGGTGCAGGCAAGCGAGCGCCGGGAGCGGGCATATGAAGCGCTCGTGCACGTCGGCCTGGCCGATCGCGTCGACCATCGCCCCGGGGAGCTCTCGGGCGGGCAGTGCCAACGGGTCGCGCTCGCACGGGCGCTGGTCACCGACCCCGACGTCCTCCTGGCCGACGAGCCGACCGGGAACCTCGACTCGGCCGCCGCCGAGGAGGTCACGAGCTTGCTCGCCGAGCTCAACGCGGCAGGTCGGACCGTCGTCCTCATCACCCACGAGGCGGAGGTGGCCGCCTCCGCCCAGCGGGTGGTCCGCCTGAAGGACGGCTCGATCATCCAGGCCCCATCACCGGCGGCGGGCGCGCCATGACCTGGCTCGAGACCCTGCGTACCGGGTTCGAGGCCGTCCGGACGCACCGCATGCGCTCGGCGCTCACCGTGCTCGGCATCGCCATCGGGGTGGCTGCGGTCACCCTCACCTTCGGCCTCGGGCAGGGCGCCCGGGACAGGGTGCGAGCCGAGATCAGCTCGCTCGGCACGAACGTGCTCACGGTCACCCCGGGAAGCGCTCGCGTGAAGGGAGCCCAAGGCGGCCTGGGGACGGCCAAGACCTTGACCCGTGCCGACGCCGCCGCCCTCGGCAACGGCGCGGTCGCCCCGGACGTGGCGGCTGTGGCTCCGGTCGCTCAGGCTTCGATCGCCCTCACGTGGGGCAGGCACAGCTGGAAGGCTCCCGTGCTCGGCACCACGCCCTCGTGGGCACAGGCCAGGCACCGATCGGTCGCCGCTGGCCGGTTCCTCGACCGCCAGGACGTCGCCCGGACCGCCGCTGTCGCCGTCCTCGGCCCCACAGTGGTGGCGCGGCTGTTCCGCGGCGTCAACCCGCTCGGCAAGACGATCAGGGTCGGTGCCGTGCCGGTCACCGTCGTAGGGGTCCTCGGCAGCGTCGGCGCGTCCTCGACAGCGACGGCCGCCTCCCAGGACGACGAAGTCGTCGTGCCGCTGTCGACGGCCGTCGAGCGCATCTTCTACTCGACCTCGCTCAGCTCGATCCTCGTGGATGCGCGATCGACCGCACTGCTCTCCGCCGCCTACCAGGAGGTCGACGCAGAGCTGCTCGCCCTCGAAGGCTCCCCCGCCCCCTCGACCGCCGGCTTCACCATCTCGACGCCGCAGTCCCTCGTCTCGACGGCCGTCTCGGTCAACAGGACCCTGACCGACCTCCTGGCCGGGATCGCCGGGATCGCGCTCCTCGTCGGGGGGATCGGGGTCATGAACATCATGCTCATGTCGGTGACCGAGCGCATCCACGAGATCGGGCTGCGCAAGGCCCTCGGCGCAACGCCGCGCCTCATCCGTCGCCAGTTCCTGGTCGAGGCAGCGATGCTCGGCGCCGGCGGCGCCGCGGTCGGCCTCCTGGCGGGCCTGAGCGGCACCCTCGGTCTCCCGGGGGCCATCGGCGCCCCGATCGCCCTCTCCCTCGCCGCGGTCGGTGCCGCCCTCGGCGTGGCCTTCGGCGTGGCGTTGCTCTCCGGCGTCTACCCGGCGGCGCGAGCGGCACGCCTCGCCCCCATCGACGCCCTGCGCACCGAGTGAGGCGCTCTCGGACCACTCGCCAGCGGATGGGCGTCGCGCTCGCCGCGCTGGGCTGCGGGGGTGCCGCGGCCGGCGGGCTGCTGGCGTCGACCTCCGGCTCGCTCGCCACGGGCTACCGCACCGCCCGGGTGACGACGGCGTCGGTCGATGCCACGCTCCGCGTCCCTGCCACCGTGGAGCCGGCGAGCCGGGTCACCGTATCGTTCGGGATGTCGGGCAAGGTGGGCACCGTCGCGGTGAAGGTGGGTCAGCACGTGACGGCGGGCCAGGTGGTCGCCACCCTCGACCCCACGCCGCTCGTGCAGAAGGTGAAGGTGGCGGAGGCGAACGTCACGGCCGCCGAGGCGCAGGTCGCCGCCGACAAGGCGGCGCCGGCCGCCATGACGCACCGCGCTCCCCCGTCTCCTTCGACCACCTCGGTCCCTCACACCGCTTCGGCATCCCCGAGCGGGCTGGGCGCCCCGAGCGGCAGCCAGCCCCCAGCCACAGCCGGCACTCCTCCGCCTTCGGGGGGCGCCAACCTCGCTGCTGCCCAGAAGGCGGTCGTGACAGCCCAGAAGAAGGCCGATGCCGCGGAGCAGGCCGCCAGCTCGGCCGTGACGGCCGCCGCTGCGGCCTGCGGAGGTACCGCCCCGGCAACCTGCAATTCGGCGCTCGCCGGTGCCCTGACAAAGGAGCGAGCCCTCGCCGCCGCCCAGCAAGTCCTCGCCCAGGCCGAGGGCTCGCTCGCCACCCTACTGGCCGGGAGCCCGGCCCCGACCACCACCCCGTCGACCACCACCCCGTCGACCACCACCCCGTCGACCACCACCGCGTCGACCACCACCCCGTCGACCACCACCCCGTCGACCACCACCCCGTCGACCACCACCCCGTCGACCACCACGCCCACAAGCACCCCGTCCACCGGCACGCCGACAGCGCCAATCGGAGGCGCCCTTCCCACCACAGCCCATGCCGTGGCAGCCACGGTCGCCGGTGACCAGGCGACCGTCGACGCAGACCACGCCGCGCTCATCCTCGCCCAGCAGGCCCTGGCCGGCGCCACGCTGACGAGCCCGATCGGCGGGACCGTCGCCGCGGTGGCCATCGTGCCGGGAGAGGCAGTGAGCGCCGGATCGGCGACACAGGCCGTGACAGTCCTCGGCCCCTCCGGCTTTGACGCGGTGGCCACGCTCACGCCCCGGCAGGTCCCGGAGGTCGCGCAGGGCGACCAGGCAGTGGTGAGCGTCGAGGGAGGGGCCGGGAGCGTCAGCGGCACGGTGGTCCGCGTCGGACCGGTCGACACCAGCCACGGCGACAGCTACCCGCTGGTCGTCGCACTGCCGCCAGGCACCGGGGGGCTCGTCACCGGCGCCCTCGCCGAGCTGGCGGTGGTCGTGCACCACGCTCCCCACGTGCTCGCCGTCCCGACGTCCGCCGTGCACACCTCCTCCGGCAAACTCTACGTGCTGTGCCTGAACCAGGGCCGCCCCGAGCGAGCGCCGATCTCGGTCGGCCTGCTGGGCGACACCTACACCCAGATCCGTTCCGGCGTCCACGCCGGTGCCGTGGTGGTGCTCGCCGAGCTCACACGACCGATCCCCACGCCCCTGGGATCCATCGCCCACCGGAACGGCACCGGCACCCCACTCCAGCTGCCCACAAATTCCACACAACACACATGACGCGGGCTCCATTGGTCGCCGGCACCTGAACGCCTCGGTCAACCAGCAGCCTCACCGGCCTCCGCCATCCCACTCGCCGGCCTCGGTCGCCGGGACCACCAGGTCTCCGATGACCTCGCCTTGCGCGCGCAGGGCACCGCGCCAGGTGCCGGCACGATCAGGCGAGATCGGCACGAGCTGAGCCACGGGACGACCGCGCCAGGTGACCTCGCCCGCTTCGCCGGACGCAACGACCTCGTCGAGGACCGCCAGGCAGCGCCGCCGGATCTACCCAGCGGCCATCACCTCATGGTAGGAGATTGCCGTGGACGGTGATCATGGGCTACCACTGCCGCCCGCCGAAGCCCCTGCCTGCCGGCGGGCGTAGGCGTCGAGAAGGGTCAGCTCTTCGTCGTAGAGCCGCCGCAGCGTGGCCGGGGCGAACAGCCGCTCGAAGAACCCGCCGACACCTGCCGCCGCTTCCCAGCGGGTGGCGATGCGCACCCGGCAGCTGCCAGCACCCTCAGCGGGCGCGGTGCTGGCGTCGTCTGCACCGTCTTTCCCCGCTGCGGTGCCAATCCCGGCTCCGGCCGGCTCCATCGGACCCACCCGTCCCACCGGCTCCACCGTGAACGTGGTGACCAGGCTCGACCGGGTGTCGGACTCGGTCAGGACCCGTCCCGGCACGGGCTCGGCCACCTCCATCCGGTACGGCCGCCGCCGCCCACCGGCGGTGAGCGTGAACGTGGTCACCGTCCCGGCGCCGACCCCGCCTGACTCGACCCGGAAGTCGGAGAACGCCCTCGGCAGGAACTTCGGATGGTGCTGCTCCATGTCGGCGAGATAGCCGTAGACCACCTCGACCGGGGCGC
>JBOGGE010000089.1:0-4882 GCA_050743865.1 Acidimicrobiales bacterium | reverse complement strand
GGCCGGGGGCCTGCGCCACCCGGTGGCCCGGCTGTCCCCGGTCACCCTGGCGGCCAGCGCCCAGATCCGCCTGCGGCGCCTGGTCCCCGGGGCCGCCTACCGCGAGGACCGCCATGAGGTGGTGGTGCCCCTCGACGGGAAGGGGGCGGCCGGAGCCAGGTCGGCGACCAAAGAGCCGGCGGCCGAGCTGCTGCGGGCCCTGGTGGACGCCCTCCTCCCGCCGGAGGGGTAGGCCGGACCGCCGTCAGGGGCGCCGCTGGTCCTTCAGCTCGGCGATCGCCGCGTCGACCTGTCGAAGCGGGCTTCGTGGGCGGTGAAGCGGTCCGCGACCTGGTCGAAACGGACCGACATGTCGGCCCGGAGGTCAGCGAGCTCGCCCCGCAGGTCGGCGGACTCCGCACCGACGCGTGCGAAGCCGTCGCCAGTGATGCGGAGCACCTGCTCGGGCAGCTCGAGCAGGTCGTGGATCACGATCTCGCGGCGCACCGCTTCACGGAACGCCTCCTCATGGTGCAGGGTGGCCAGAAAACGCTGGCACTCCGCCTCGTCCACCAGGGTCATCGTAGGTCCTCTCCGTCGTCGATCCGAAAGGTCTCCCGGACGGGCCCGGCGGCGACCGGCGAACGCGGGCGTCCACGGTCAGGCCTGGGGTTGCGGGTCGCTCTCACCGTGGCTGGCCACGGTGAGCAGCCGGCGAGCGGCGTCCTCGATCTCGGGGAGGTCGTCGGCGAGCGTTGCCGCCACGATGGCGTGCGACGTGTCGAAGTACCGATGCGTCAGGCGGTCTCGCATCGCCGCTACCTGGCGCCATGGGATCCCGGGCTCACGGCGCAAGAGGGCAGGAGGTAGTGCCTTGGCCGCTTCGCCGATCTCGATCAACCTGGCGCGGACGGCATCGAACACCAACCCGTCGTCGATCGTGCCGCGCCGGGCATGGTCGCGGATGGCGTCGATCGAGGCCAGGATGTCCTCCAGTCGCTGGACGTCTTCCCTGCTCACCGGGGCGCATTCATAGCCGGACGGCATCACCGTTCGCCCATGGTGCGACACCTGGCTTGAGATCGTTCGCCGGCACCAGGTCGACAGGAACGCCGAGCAGTGCCTCGATCTCTTCCTGGCAACGTCCGAGGGTCAAAAGACCGATACCGGGCGGCACGTCCACCAGAAGGTCGACGTCGCTCCGCCCGTGCTCCTCCCCTCGAGCCACACTGCCGAAGAGGCGGACCCCATCCATGCCGTGGCGGGTGACGATCTCGCGGATGGCGTCACGCTGCCGGCTGACCCGCGCTGCCAGGGACCCGGCCGGGCGGGCTGCCCGGTGTCGCCTGACGAGGCGCAGGTCCAGGTCGATCCCGGTCCCACCAACGAGCCTCGACAGGGTGTCGAGGGACGGGCGCCGAGCGCCCGACTCGTAGGCACTGATCACGCTCTGGGTGGTCCCGCACCGGCGGGCGAGCTCCAACTGCGTGAGGCCCGCCCGTCGCCGGGCCGATCGCAGGACATCACCCGCGTCCACGCCCCGGATTATAGCGGATCGTCGATTACCCGGGCGCTCCTCCGGCGGGTGCTGTCGCTCCCGGACCGCCGTCAGGGGCGGCGCTGGTCCTTCAGCTCGGCGATCGCCGCGTCGACCTGGTCGAAACGGGCTTCGTGCGCGGTGAAGCGGACTGACAGCTCGCCCCGCAGGTCGGTGAGCTCCGCACCGACGCGGGCAAAGCCGTCGCCGGTGATGCGGAGCACCTGCCCCGTCGTCTCGACCAGGACGGCCACGTCGGCCCGGATCGACGCCGTCGCCCGCTGCAGCTCGGCCTGGATCGACGTCGTCGCCCGCTGCAACTCGGCCTGGTGCTCGACCAGGGCGTCCAGGGTGGCGCCGTGGCTGGCGACCTGCTCGGGCAGCTCGAGCAGGTCGTGGATCATGAGCTCGCGGCGCACCGCATCGCGGAACGCCTCCTCATTGTGCAGGGTGGCCAGGAACCGCTGGCGCTCGGCCTCGTCCATCACGGTCATCGTAGGTCCTTTCGGTCGCTGATCCGAACGGTCTCCCGAACGGGTCCGGCAGCGACCGGCGAACCGGGTGGTCGGGTGGAGCGGCGGCAAGTGCACGAAGATCCGGGTGCTTCGGGGACCCCGGCGACCGGCGGGTAGCATGCCCGGCGCGTGAGACGGGTCCTGATCCTCTTCCTCGCCGTCGCCGTGGGCATCGGTCTGGCCACGTACTACGTGCCCCACGATGCCGCCAGCGTCGGCTCGGCGTCGGTGACCCGGCGGTCGCTGGCCACCGACCTGGGCGCCATCGCCGGCAGCGGGGACTACCAGTGCTTCCTGTCCGAGCAGGACTCGCTCAACGCCGGGCGGCCGGTGACCGTCCCCATCCTGGGGGAGGGGTCTGCCGCCGGCTCGGACGGGGTGTACGCCACCACCTTCGCCGACGGGTGGCTCGGCCAGATGGTCCAGGCCGAGGTGACCGGGCAGCTGGTGGCCCGGCACGGGCTCGCTGTCACGCCCGGCGGCCTGGCGATCGGCCGGGCCGTGCTCGAGCGGAGGATCACCGACGTCCTCGACACCTACGCCCGGGGCACCGGCAGCGCGCCGAGCTGCGGCGGGACCGGTGCCGCCGTGCTCGGCTCGATGCCCGCCGGCTTCGCCGCCGAGCAGGTACGGGCCCAGACCGACCAGTCGCTGCTGGCGGCGTCCGCCGCCGGCGGGGGCCTCTCGGACGGCGCCCTGAGCGCCTTCTTCGTTGCCCACCGGAGCGAGTTCGACCGGGTGTGCCTGAGCTTGATCGAGGTCACCTCGCAGGCCACGGCGCAACATCTCCGCCAGGTGATCGCCGGCGGCACGCCGTTCGCCCAGGTGGCCCGGACCAGCTCCGTCGACTCCACGACCGCCTCGGCCGGCGGCGTCGCCGGCTGCGGGGTCGTCGCCGGGACGACCCTGCTGGCCCCGGTGGAGCACCTGGCGATCGGCCAGGTGTCGGCGCCCGTCGCCTACAACAGTGCATTCCTGCTGGTCCAGGTGACGAGCCGGACCCCGGCGACCCTCTCCTCCGTGCACCAGGTCGTCCAGACAGTGATGCTCCTGGCCGGCCAGTCCCAGGTGACCCGGGAGATCAAGGCGGCGCTGCAGGCGGCGCACGTGTCCATCGATCCCCGGTTCGGCCAGGTCAAGGCGGGGACGTCGACGATCCTGCCGCCGACCAACCCGCCAGCGGGCATCCTGCTCGCCCCGCCGTCGGGCCCCGCCGGCGCAGGCTGACCCGGTGGTTGGCCGGTTGGTGGCGGTGGGGTTGGGCCCTGCCGGGCCCGACCTGCTGACCGAGGCAGCACGGACCCTCCTGGGCGGCCGGGGGCCGGTGTACCTGCGGACCCGCCGACATCCCGCAGCGGCCGCCTTTCCCGACGCGGCATCCTTCGACCACCACTACGAGGAGGCCGGCGACTTCGACGAGGTCTACGCCCGCATCGTCGAGGACCTGGTGTCGGCGGCTGCCGCCGTGCCCGTTCCCGTCGTGTATGGCGTGCCCGGATCCCCCCTGGTGGCCGAGCGGACGGTGGACCTCCTCCGCCACGATCCGAGGGTCGAGGTGACGGTGGTCCCGTCCCTCTCCTTCCTCGACCTCGCCTGGGTCCGCCTCGGTGTCGACCCCCTGGCGGAAGGGGTGCGCCTGGTCGACGGCGCCCGCTTCGCCCGGGAGGCGGCGGGCCAACGCGGGCCGCTTGTGGTCGCCCAGTGCTGGTCGAAGGAGGTGCTCTCGGAGATCAAGCTCTCGGTCGACGTCCCGCCCGGCGCCGAGGAGCCCCAGGTGACGGTCCTGCACCACCTGGGGCTGCCCGAGGAGGAGGTGGCCACCGTCGGCTGGCACGACCTCGACCGGGCCGTCGCCCCGGACCACCTCACCACCCTGTGGATCCCGGAGCTGGGGGCGCCGGTGGCCAGGGAGCTGGTGGCCCTGGACGAGATGGCCCACCGCCTGCGGCGTGACTGCCCGTGGGACCGGGAGCAGACCCACCGCTCGCTGGCCCGCCACCTGGTGGAGGAGTGCTACGAGGCGGTGGACGCCATCGACGAGCTGGTGCGGGCGGAAGCGGCCGCCGGGGAGGTGGGATCGGAGGTCGTCGACCACCTCGAGGAGGAGCTGGGCGACGTCCTCTTCCAGGTGGTCGCCCACTCGGTGCTGGCGGCCGAGGAGGGGCGCTTCACCCTGGCCGACGTGGCCGGCAGGGTCCACGACAAGCTGGTGTCCCGCCACCCCCACGTCTTCGGCGACGCCGTCGCCACCACCGCCGGCGCCGTCGAGCGGAGCTGGGAGGCGATCAAGAGGCAAGAGAAGGGGCGCCAGAGCGTGACCGACGGCATCCCGGCGTCCCTCCCGGCGCTGGCCCTGGCGGCCAAGCTCCAACGCAAGGCCGAGTCGGTGCCGGGGCTGGGGCGACCCGACTTCGAGCTGGTCCGCCGGCGTGCCATCGAGGCTCTCGCCGCCCTGCGGGGACCCGACGGCGCCGGCGCACCGGTCGGCGTGCGCTCCGACCCGGACGTCACCGAGGCGCTCGGCCACCTCCTGTGGGACGTCGTCGACCTGGCGGGAAGCCTCGGGACCGACCCGGAGGCGTCCCTGCGGGCCGCAGCCTCGACATTTCGGGACCGAGTGCGGGACGAGGAGCGGCGACACCCACCTGTGCCCGGCCACGACCCCTTGGCGTAGCCACACGACCTCGTGCTTGACCGTACGGATGCCCCGTACGTTCCGCGTGGGTCGGAGGCGCAGCAAGTAGCGTGGTGACCCGCGTCCGACCTGGCTGGCGCAAGGGAGCCTTACCGTGAGCGCAATCGAACACGTACTCGGCCGACAAGTCCTCGACTCCAGGGGTAACCCTACGGT
>JBOGGE010000088.1:0-19815 GCA_050743865.1 Acidimicrobiales bacterium | reverse complement strand
GGGTGGTGCCGGGTGGTGGCCCGCCGACCGGTGCCGCCGCGCCGACTGGCGACGGCGCGGCCCCGGCCCCGGCCGGTGACGCGCCGGAGCCACTCCGGGGCGCGGCCTCCCGCATCGCGCTCAACATGGCGGCCAGCCTGTCGGTGCCCACGGCGACCAGCGTCCGCACCGTGCCGGCCAAGCTCTTGGAGGTCAACCGGCTGATCCTGAACAACCAGCTGGCCCGCACCACCGGGGCCAAGGTGAGCTTCACCCACCTGATCGGCTACGCCGTGGTGCGGGCGCTCCGCGCGGTGCCGGCGCTCAACTCGAGCTTCGTGGAGCAGGACGGCAAGGGGGGCAAGCCGGCCCCGGGCGTGGTCCACCACTCCCACGTCGGGCTGGGGCTGGCCGTCGACCTGGAGCGGCCGGACGGCAGTCGCACCCTCATGGTCCCTTGCATCAAGGATGCCGACACCCTCGACTTCCGTTCCTTCGTGCTGGCCTACGAGGACCTGGTCCGCAAGGTCCACTCGGGCAAGGTGGGCCCCGACGACTTCGCCGGGGTCACCGTCAGCCTGACCAATCCGGGCACCATCGGCACCGTGCAGTCGGTGCCCCGCCTGATGCCGGGGCAGGGGGCCATCATCGGCGTCGGCGCCCTCGGGTACCCGGCCGGCTTCGAGGCGGCCGACCCGAGCCGCCTGGCCGAGCTGGGGGTGGGGAAGGTGGTCACCCTGACCTCGACCTACGACCACCGGATCATCCAGGGGGCGGAGTCGGGGCTGTTCCTCGGCCACGTGGCCCGGCGCCTGACCGGCGAGCACGGGTTCTACGACGACGTGTTCGAGTCGATGGGCGTCCCCTACGAGCCGGTCCGCTGGCGGACCGACGCCGTCGCCGGAGGGGATCTGGAGAGCGGGGAGCACGGGCGGGCGGTCAAGCAGATCCACGTCCAGACGCTGGTCAACATGTACCGCGTGCGCGGCCACCTGATCGCCCACCTCGACCCCCTCGACGTCGAGCGCCCCCACATCCACCCCGAGCTCGACCCGGCCACCTACGGGCTCACCATCTGGGACCTGCCCCGGCGCTTCCTGGCCGGCGGGCTGGCCGGCCGGGACACGGCCACCCTGGACGAGATCCTCCACGTCCTGCGCGACGCCTACTGCCGGACGCTCGGGGTCGAGTACATGCACATCCAGGACCCCGAGCAGAAGCGGTGGATCCAGAGCCACGTCGAGGGCGTCCCGGACACGGTCACGGCCGAGGAGCAGCACCACGTCCTCGACCGGCTCAACGCGGCGGAGGTCTTCGAGAGGTTCCTCCACACCCGCTACGTCGGCCAGAAGCGGTTCGGGCTCGAGGGGGCCGAGTCCCTCATCGTCATGATCGACACGGTCCTGGACGAGGCGGCCCGGGCCGGCACCACCGAGGCGGTGATCGGCATGGCCCACCGGGGCCGGCTGAACGTGCTCGGCAACATCGTGGGGAAGTCGTACCGGGAGATCTTCGAGGAGTTCGAGGGCAACCTCGACCCCGACTCGGTGCAGGGGTCGGGCGACGTCAAGTACCACAAGGGGGCCGCCGGGAAGTTCGTCGGGCGATCGGGCATCGAGCTGCCGGTGACCATGGCGTCGAACCCGTCGCACCTGGAGGCGGTCGACCCGGTGGTGGAGGGCATGGTCCGGGCCAAGCAGGACCGGCTGCTGGCGCCGACCGACGGCACCGAGGACGGCAGGCCGCCGGAGACGCCGGTGAGCTTCCCGGTCCTGGCCGTCCTGATCCACGGCGACGCCGCCCTCGCCGGGCAGGGAGTGGTGGCCGAGACCCTCAATCTCTCGGCGCTGTCGGGCTACCGCATCGGCGGCACCGTGCACCTGGTGGTGAACAACCAGCTCGGGTTCACCACCTCGCCCGAGGCGGCGCGCTCGTCGATGTACGCCACCGACATCGCCAAGATGGTGCAGGCGCCCATCCTCCACGTGAACGGTGACGACCCCGAGGCCTGCCTGCGGGCGGCCCGGCTGGCGTTCGGCTACCGGCAGGCGTTCCACCGGGACGTCGTGGTCGACCTCGTCTGCTACCGCCGCCACGGCCACAACGAGGGCGACGACCCGAGCTACACCCAACCGCTCATGTACCAGCGGATCGACGCCAAGCGGTCGGTGCGCAAGCTCTACACCGAGACGCTGGTGCGCCGGGGTGACCTCACCCTCGACGAGGCCGAGAAGGCGCTCGACGACTTCAACGCCCGCCTGCAGGCGGCCCTGGACGAGGTGCGGGCCGAGAGCCCGCCCCCCCCGCCGCACGTGGCCCCGGCCGACCGCATCGGCCCGGCCGTCCCGGCGGTCGAGACCGGGGTGGCCGAGGAGACCCTCCGCCTCCTGGCCGCCCAGACCACGGCGGTGCCGGACGGGTTCACCGTTCACCCCAAGCTGGCCCGCCAGTTCGCCCATCGGGCCGAGCTGGTGGCCGGCGGGCAGGTCGACTGGGCGCTGGCCGAGCTGCTCGCCTTCGGCTCCCTCCTGGCCGAGGGCACCGACGTCCGCCTTACCGGCCAGGACACCCGGCGCGGCACCTTCAGCCAGCGCCACTCCGTGCTGGTCGACTACGTCACCGGCCGCCACCTCGTGCCCCTGGCCCACGTGGCCGACGTGCTCGGGGACGGGGATCCGGCCGGCGGCAGCGAGGGGGGCCGGAGCAGCGAGGGGGGCCGGAGCAGCCCGTTCGAGCCGTCCGGCCGGTCCGACCCGCTCGGCCGGTTCGGCCGGTTCGGCCGGTTCACGGTCCGGGACTCGCTCTTGTCCGAGTACGCCGCCGTCGGCTTCGAGTACGGCTACTCGCTGGAGGCGCCCGACGCCCTCGTCTGCTGGGAGGCGCAGTTCGGGGACTTCGTCAACGGCGCCGAGATCATCATCGACAACTTCCTGGTCGCCGCCGAGGAGAAGTGGGGCCAGCATGCGGGCCTGACCCTGCTCCTTCCCCACGGCTACGAGGGACAGGGGCCCGAGCACTCCTCGGCCCGGATCGAACGTTTCCTCTCGCTCTGCGCCCGGGGCAACCTGCGGGTGGCCGTCCCCACGACGGCGGCGCAGTACTTCCACCTGCTGCGGTCCCAGGTCCGGCGGATGCCGGCCACGCCCCTGGTGGTGGCGACGCCCAAGTCGCTGCTGCGGGCGCCGGTCTCCCGCTCGCCCATCGGCGACCTGGTGTCCGGCACCTTCGCCGAGGTGATCGACGACGCCGGCGTCGCCGACCCGGCGGCTGTCCGGCGGGTGGTGCTGGCCAGCGGCAAGGTGGCCCACGAAGCCCTGCACCGGCGCCAGCAGCGGGCCGGGGGCGAGGCGGGCGCGGCGGCTGCGGGCGCCGGTGGCGTCGCCCCGGGCGCGTTGGCGGTCGTGCGGGTCGAGCAGCTCTACCCGTGGCCTGAGGACCGGATCGGCGAGATCCTTTCGCGGTACCCTGGCGCCACCGAGGTGGTATGGCTCCAGGAGGAACCGGAGAACATGGGCGCCTGGTCCTTCGTGCACGCCCGGCTCCATCGACTGCTGCGGGACCGGTACCGGTTGACCCACGTGAGCCGGGCCGAGTCGGCCAGCCCGGCCACCGGCAGCGGCGCCCTGCACCAGGTGGAGCAGGCCGACCTTCTCGACCGCGCCGTTGGATGAGGCGAGCCGGCCCGTGAACACGGGCGAGGAACGCTCGGCCGCGCCGTCGAGCCCCAGGGGCGCGACGCGCCCGTCGCCGGCGGGAGCCGTCGCCCGGGTGCCGGCGGGGGAGCGGCGGCGGGCGTGACCGACCGGCGCGTGGTGGTGGTCGACGGATCCAACCTGGCCACCGAGGGCCGTACCATCCCGAGCCTCCACCAGTTGGACGATGCCGTCCGGGCCTACGCGCTGGAGGATCCCGACGCCGAGATCGTGGTGGTGGTGGATGCGTCCTTCGAGCACCGGGTGGGCCCCGAGGAGCGGGCGCAGCTAGAGGAGGCGGAGCTCCACGGCGAGGTCGTGTCGCCTCCGGCGGGCGCCATCGGCCGGGGCGACGCCTTCGTGCTCCGCATCGCCGAGCGCACCGGGGCGTCCGTGCTGTCGAACGACTCGTTCCAGGAGTTCCACGGCGAGCACCCGTGGCTCTTCGACACCGGGCGGCTGATCGGTGGCAAGCCGGTCCCCGGGATCGGCTGGATCTTCACCCCGCGGATCCCCGTTCGCGGGCCCAAGAGCCGCCAGGCGACCAGCAAGGCCGCCCGGGCCAGCACCGGCGAGCCGCTGTCGCCACCGGTGAAGGCGGCGGAGCTGGCCAAGGCGGCCCGCAAGGCGGCGGCCAAGCGGATGGCCGTCCTTCCCGACGGCAGCACGCCGAAGGTGGGCGACGTGTGGGGGGAGCCGGCCGGCGGCCCGGAGGGGTCGGCGGTGGCGGCTGGCCCGGAAGGGCCGGAGGCAGAGGCACCCGGGGCCCCGCGCCCGGCCAAGGGGGCGAAGGCCAAGTCGGGGCGGGCCGAAAAGGCCAAGGGGGGGACAGCGAGCACCACGACGGCGGGGGGCAGGGCGGCGAAGAAGGTCCGGCCGGCGGCCGAGGTGGTGGTGCCGGACGAGATCGAGATCGAGGACGCCACGGGCGAGGTGGCGGCAAAGGCCGTCCGGTCCGGCCAGCCGGCCAGGTCCAGAGGGAAGAAGGCGGCTGTCCCCCGCAAGGCGGCCGGCGCGGCCGGCGGCGGTCCGGCGGAGGGAGTGGACACCCCGTCGGGCGGAGGTCCGGGCCGGCGCCGGTCCCGCCGGGATCCGGCCGTCCGGGAGGCGATCGACGACGCCACGGCGGAGGCACTGTCCCCGCCGGTCCCGGCCGACGTCACCGGGAAGGGGGAGGGCGGGCGCCGGAGCCACGGCGCCAAGGGCGCCAAGGGCCGGGGCAAGGCCGCCAAGGGCGGCGCCAAGGGTGGCGCCGAGGGTGCGCATGGTGGTGGCGAGGGCGCCGAGGCTGACGGGAAGGGCGCCCAGGCTGACGGGAAGGGTGCCGAGGCTGACGGCACGGGCGCCAAGCATCGCCGCCGGCGGAGCACCACACCCCCGCCGGCGGTCAACGAGCCGCTGGCCTTCATCACCTTCGTCGCCAGCTATCCGGTCGGGGCCGAGGTGGCCGGCGAGGTGGTCTCGTTCACGTCGCACGGCGCCATGGTCGACGTCGAGCTCCCAGAGGGCGGCAGCCTGCACTGCTACATCCCGCTGGGCGCGATGGCCGACCCCCCGCCCACCAAGGCCCGGCAGGTGCTCACCCGGGGCGAGCGCCGCCCGTTCGTGCTCGCCGGGCTCGACCCGCCCCGGCGGGTGGCCGAGCTGGCGCTGCCGGGAGTGGCCACGGCGACGCCGTCCGACGGGGACGGCGTCTAGCCCGGCCGCCTTCCGGGGTGGCACCGGTCCGCCCCGAGGCTGCACCGGGGCGGACCTGCGGGCTGGCTCAAGAAGGTGCCAGCATGATCCGCGTGGCACTCCGGACGGCGTTCACCGAGCTGCTGGGGATCGCACGACCGATCGCCCTGGCCCCGATGGGTGAGGCAGCGGGTGGTGCCCTGGCCGCCGCCGTTTCCAACGGCGGCGGCCTCGGACTGGTCGGCGGTGGCGGGGGCGACCGGGAGTGGCTCGAGCGCGAGCTCGCCATCGTCGCCGGGGCCACGGACCGGCCGTGGGGCGTGGGGTTCTTGTCCTGGTCGGCTCCGGTGGAGGCGGTGCAGGCGGCGCTCGAGTACCGGCCCCACGCGGTGCTGCTCTCCTTCGGCGATCCCCGACCGCTCGCCGAGCCGGTGGCCGAGGCCGGTGTCCGGCTGATCGTGCAGGTCACGGATCTCGACGAGACGTCGCAGGCACTCGAGGTTGGCGCCGACGTCATCGTGGCGCAGGGCACCGAAGCCGGCGGCCACGGCGGCCACCGGTCCACGCTGCCCTTCGTGCCGGTGGTCGTGGACGTCGCCGGACCGACCCCGGTCCTGGCCGCCGGCGGGATCGCCGACGGGCGGGGCATCGCCGCAGCTCTCGTGCTCGGCGCCGCCGGTGCCCTCCTCGGCACTCGTTTCCTGGCCACGGCAGAGGCGCTGGTGGATCCCCGGGCGCTGGCGGCGATCGTCGGGGGTGGGGGAGAGGACACCGAGCGCAGCCGGATCCTCGACATCGCCAGGGGGTCGCCGTGGCCCGACCGCTACCCGGCGCGCACGCTGCGCAATGCCTTCCTCGAACGATGGCGCGGCCGGGACGCCGAGCTCGAGGCCGACGAGGAGGCAAAGGCCGAGTACCGGGCGGTGGCTGCCACGGGTGATCTGTCGGCAGCGCCGGTGTGGGCCGGCGAGGCGATCGACCTCGTGACGGGGCTCTCCACGGCCGCCGAGCTGGTGACGCGGCTCTCGGCTGACGCCGAGGTGGCGCTGGCGCGCGCCGGAGGGGCCATCGAACCGTCGCGGGTCCAATAAGATAGGACGCCGGGCGGCCGCCTGCCGGGGAAGGTAGCTTCGTCGGGCGTGCGCCCGACCGATGTCCTCCCCCACCGGGATCCCTTCCTGTTCGTGTCCGAGCTGGTGTCCGTCGATCCGGGGAAGGCGGCAGCCGGGCGTTGGCACTTGAGCGGCGACGAGCCGTTCTTCGCCGGTCACTTTCCCGGTCGCCCCACCCTTCCCGGGGTGCTGATGGTCGAGGCGCTGGCCCAACTGGGCGCGGTGGCCGTCCTGGCCGACGAGCGTTACGCCCGCAAGCTGCCGCTCTTTGGGGGGATAGAGAAGGCCCGGTTCCGCCGGCAGGTGGTCCCAGGCGACACGTTGGAGCTCGAGATGACGGTCGGCCGGCTGTCAGCCCGAGCCGGCACCGGGCACGGTCGCGCCCATGTGGGGGGTCAGACGGCCTGCGAGGCCGACCTCCTGTTCATCCTGGCCGATCGGGACGCCTGACCGGGTCGCAACGGCGTGCGCCTGGCCACCTGGAACGTCAACTCGCTCGGCGCTCGCCTGCCGCTCGTCCTCGAGTGGATGGAAGGGCACGCGCCCGACGTACTCTGCCTGCAGGAGACCAAGCTCGCCGACGGCGCCTTCCCGGCCGGTGCTTTCGCCGACCTGGGCTACGAGTCGGCGCACCACGGTGACGGCCGGTGGAACGGCGTCGCCGTCATCAGCCGGGTGGGGCTGGACCGGCCGGCGGACGGCATCGGCGGTGACCTGGACGCCGGCGGCTGCCGGCTGCTCGCCGCCAGCTGCGGCGGCGTGCGGGTCCACTCGGTGTACGTGCCGAACGGGCGGAGCCTGGACAGCGAGCACTATGCCTACAAGCTGTCCTGGCTGGCCCGCCTCCGCGCTTACTTGGACGAGCACTGCCGGAGCGACGATCCGGTGGCCGTATGTGGCGACTTCAACGTCGCTCCCAGCGACGCCGACGTGTGGGACCCGGCGCATTTCGTCGGCATGACCCACGTCAGCGCCCCCGAGCGAGCGGCCCTGGACCAGGTGCTCGACTGGGGTCTCGAGGACGTCTTCCGCCGGTTCCATCCCGGCGGCGGCATCTTCTCGTGGTGGGACTACCGTGCCGGGAGCTTCCACAAGGGCCACGGCATGCGGATCGACCTGGTCCTGCTCTCGGCCCCGCTGGCTGGCCGCTGCACCTCGGCCGAGGTCGACCGCGAGGCTCGCAAGAAGAGCCCGGCCGGGAACAAGCCGTCCGACCACACCGTCGTGGTGGTCGAGATCGCCAATCCGACCGAGGTCCCGGCGGCGGGCTGACGACCTAACGCCCCGGAAGCACCGCCTCGATGAGGGAGGGGCCCGGCGTCGCCAGCGCCCCCTCGAGCTGGTCGGCCAGCTCGCCGGCGTCGGTGGCGGTCGACGCCGGCACCCCGAGGCCCCGGGCAATCGACACGAAGTCCAAGTCGGGACGGGAGAGGTCGAGCATGGCCGAGGCACGGGTGCCTCCGGGCTCGGCACCCACCCGGGCCAGCTCGAACTCCAAGATGGCGTACGAGTGGTTCGACAGGATCACCGTGGTCACGTCGAGACCCTCCCGGGCTTGGGTCCACAGCGACTGGAAGGTGTACATGGCGCTGCCGTCGGCCTCGAGGCAGAGGACCCGCCGGTCGGGGGCGGCCACCGCCGCACCGGTGGCCAGTGGCAGGCCCAGGCCGATGGCGCCGCCGGTCAGGGTGAGCCAGTCGTGGCGGGGGGCGCCGGCCGTGGCTGGCCCGAGGGAGGCCCCCGAGGTGTTCGACTCGTCCACCACCACCACGCCCTCGGGCAGAAGGCACCCGACGGCGGCCGCCAGCGTCTGGGTCGAGAGGCCGCCCGTCGGTCGGTCGGGACGGGGTGGTGCCGTCAGGAACGCTCCCTTCCCGCCAGCCGTGGCCGCCGCCGGCCCGCCGCCGCCGAGCTCCTCGGCCAGATCCTCCAAGGCGCACGGGACGTCGTCGGCACCGGTCGCCAGCACGTGGACCACGCAACCCTCGGGCACGAGGTCGCTCGGCTTTCCGGGGTAGGCGAAGAAGGAGACCGGCGACCGCGCTCCGGCCAGGACCAGGTGCCGGAGACCCTTCATCTGGGCCTGGGCGGCCTCGCCCAGGTAGGCCAGGCGCTCGACGGCGGGGAGCCCTCCACCGCGGGCCATGTTGGCCGGGAAGGTCTCCGCCAGCAGCCCGCACCCGCTGCGCTCGGCCACGCGCCGAGCCGCCACCAGGCCGGGCGCCCGGAGCGCCGGCCCTCCCAGGAGCAGGGCGGCCGGTTGGCCGGCGCCGAGCGCCTTCGCCACCTGCTCGACGGTCTCGGGGGGGATCCGGGAGGGGAGGTGGGGCCTGACGGTGCCCGGGGGCAGGCCGTCCGGGGGCAGGCCATCCGGGGGCAGGCCGTCCGGGGGCAGGGTGGTCGGGGTCGGTCCCGACCTCGGCATGGGCGCCCAGGCCGGCGGCAGCCCCGACCTGGCCGCCGACCACGAGACGTCGGCCGGCAGCACCAGGGTGGCCACCCGGCCCGGCGGCCCGTACGCCGCGGCCACGGCGTCGGCGGCGTCAGCGGCCACGTCGTCGGCTCGGGACGACGTGCGGAACCATCCGGACACGGCCCTGGCGATGGCCGGCAGGTCGGACTCGAGGGGGGCGTCGAAGCGCTTGTGGTAGGTGGCGTGGTCGCCGACCACGTTGACCAGGGGGGTCTGGGCTTTGCGGGCGTTGTGGAGGTTGGCCAGGCCGTTGCCCAGGCCGGGTCCGAGGTGCAACAGGGTGGTCGCCGGGCGGCCCGCCACCCTGCCGTAGCCGTCGGCGGCCCCGGTTGCCACCCCCTCGAAGAGGGTCAGGACGCCCCGCATCTCGGGGACCCGGTCGAGTGCGGCCACGAAGTGCATCTCCGAGGTGCCGGGATTGGCGAAGCAGACATCGACCCCCGAGGCCACCAGGGCCCGGATGAGTGCCTCGGCCCCGTTCACCTGGTCGCCCCACCGGCGCCGGCCGCCCCGACTGCCGTTCTGCTCCCGACCGCGCCGGCGTCCCCGAGCACGTCCTCATCCGGGCCGAGCACCCGGCCCGGGCCGAGCACCCGGCCCGGCCCGAGGATGCCGTGGGGGTCGAAAGCTGCCTTGATCCTGCGCATGAGGGCCAGCTTGGCCGGGTCCTCGAGCTCGAGGTAGTACGGCATCTTCTCGATCCCGATGCCGTGCTCGCCCGACACGGCGCCGCCGGCCGCCGCCGCCGCCGCAAACATCCCCCGGAGCAGTTCGTGGCGACGCTCCGGGTCGGGCTGGAAGACGGAGAGGTGCACGTTGCCGTCGCCGACGTGGCCGCAGCCCGAGACCACGGCGCCGTGCGACGCGGCCAGCTCAGCCACCGCCGCCAAGAACGTGGGGATCGACGCCCGGGGCACGACCGTGTCGACGATGTCGTCGACCCCGGCCGCCTTGGCGGCGAAGAACGCCCGCTCACGGGCGGCGATGAGGGCGGCGCCGGCTCCGGGAGGGAGGACGTAGACGTCGAGCGCCCCGAGCTCGCCGAGCAGGGACCCGACGGTCTCCACGTCGGTGTCGAGCCGATCGGCGTAGGCACTCTCGAGCACCACGACCAGGTAGGCGGCCGATGCCTTCCGCACGCCGGCTCCGACGCCGAGGTCGAGGTCGGCGGCGGTGGTGATGCCGGCCATGGCCATGGCGTCGATGTACTCCAGGATGGCCGGCTCGGTGCCGCTGGCCACCAGGCGCGGTACGGCCGCCGACACCTCGGCCAGGGTGGCGAACGGCGCCAGGATGGTGGCGGCGTGGCGGAGCCGGGGGACCAGCTTGACCGTCACCTCGGTGACCAGGGCCAGCGTGCCCTCGGAGCCGACGACGAGCTGGGTGAGGTCGTAGCCCGAGGACGACTTCACGTACCTCCCGCCGGTGCGGAGCACCTCGCCGCCGGGCAGCACCATTTCCAGGCCGAGGACATGGTGCCGGGTGACGCCGTAGCGGACGGCCCGCATGCCGCCGGCGTTGGTGGCCACGTTGCCCCCGAGGGAGGCCGACATCTCGCCGGGATAGACGGGGTACACCAGCCCGGCGGGGCGCAGCGCGTCGTCGAGACGGGCGAGGGTCAACCCGGGCTGGACCACCGCCACATGGTTGTCGGTGTCGACGTCGAGCACCCGGTCCATGCGATCGAAGGCGACCACGATGGCGTCGCCCGACGGCCGGCAGCCCCCGGACAGGCCGGTCCCGCTGCCCCGGGCCACCACGGGCAGCCGCTCGGCGTCGGCCACGGCGAGGATCCGGCTGACCTCGGCGGTGGTCGACGGCCGCACCACCATCCGGGGGACGACCGGCAGGCCGGTGAGGGCCTCGTCATGGGTGTCGTTGTCGTCGACCCCCGCTGCTGCCCATGCCGCGCTCGGCCCCACCACGTCGCGGAGCCGCTCGACGACGTCGTTCATCTCACGATCCTCTTCCACCTCGCTGCCTCGGAGCCGGCACCCCGACGCTACCCGGCGCCGTCCAGTGCTGCCCGGTGCCGCCCGGTGCCACCCGACCTGGCCGGTGCCACCCGACCTGGCCGGTGCCACCCGGTGCCGCCCGGTGCCACCCGGTGCCGCCCGAGCTGGCCGCGATCGGTGTCGGTATGGGCCCGGAACGTCGCCGCTAAGATCTCCATGGCCGTGCGGCGCTCTGACCAGGGGACCATTTGGAGGTTGAGCACTTACGTGGCATCATCATGTACGGAGGGGTTGCCCCCTCGGAGGGGGGAACAGGTGACGTCGGATCAAAGGACCATGTCAAAGCCACTTGCCAAGGAACTGGAGACGTTCGAGTCGCACAAAGACGAGCTGCTCAGGAGCGCGGCGAACAGGTATGCCCTCATCCATGGGGTCGAGGTAGTCGGAACCTATGAATCAGAGTCCGATGCGATCAATGAGGGGTATCGAAAGTTCGGCAATGTTCCGTTTCTGGTCAAGCATGTAGTTCCGACCGAACGCCCTCTCAATTTCCTCTCGGGGTTGGTGAGGCTCTGACCGGCCGGTGCCGACGTTCAGCGCGGAGAGCCCGGATCTTGAGGTTGAGGGTCCCCGGATCAATGTCAGGGTGGGGCTGCGGGACCCCGCAATTGACGCCCTGACGCGAGCAGGGCAGTCGCCTCCGGAGGCTGCTCCTGGTGTCGGCTTGGTCGACACCGGCGCCTCGGGGACCGCAGTGAGGCACGGGCTCCTGGCGCCCCTGGGCCTCCATCCTGTCGGGACCGTGCCGGTTCTCACGCCGACCACCGGCTCACGCCCGGTCAACTGTGCAGTCTATGCCGTAACGTTATATCTACCCAATGGATGGCTAGACATTACTGCAATAGAGACGGCATTGAACGCTCAAGGAGTCGACCTCCTAATAGGTCGAGACGTCCTTAAGCATGGGCTCTTCATCTATCAGGGACATTTGGATCAGTTCACGCTTAGCTTCTAGGTAGACGCGTCAGTGTGTGGCATTCAACTTACTACTGCTTGCACCTTGGCTCTTTCTTCCGGTGACAGGAGAAGCGGCCGACATCTGGAGGCGGCGGCCGGGTTGGCGAACGGCAGCTGACCAGCGTGGCGTTTGCCGGCGGAAGTGTGGCCTCCGCTGGCCCGGCGTCCCGGCAAGCTGGCCCGGAGCCCGCTGCCGCAGGTGCCGGTCATCTGCCGAAGAGCCAACGTTCGTCGGTCCCTCCTTGGCTCGCATCCTGGCCGAGCAGGTGACGGATGCCCGCCAGGTGGGCGGCGACCGTGGACTGGTCGGGCGGTGCCTCGTCGGCGGCTAGCTCGTCGACGACCTGCTGGACGTCGGCCAGCCACGGGCTGCGCCCGGCGCCGCCAGCGTCGGACCAGGTGCAGGTGAGCTCGTCTTCCGCCCGGGTGAGGGCCACGTAGAGGAGGCGCCGCTCCTCGTCCCGCGCTCCCGGCGAGCGGGCCCCGGCCAGGGGCACCAGCCCGTCGGACAGCCCGATGGCGAACACCGTCGGCCACTGCAGTCCTTTGGCCCGGTGGAAGGTGGACAGGGTCACGGCGTCCCGCTCGCCCCACCGGGCGGCGCCGCTCTCCTCGGCGCGGTCTCCCTCCCTCCCTTCCCCGCCCTCCTTACCATCCCCGCTCTCCCCGCTCTCCCCGCCGTCCCGGCTGTCCCCGGTCTTCCCGCTGCCCGGGGCCACCGCCGCCCGGACGTCTCCGGCCGGTGCCGTCTCGCTCCCGGACAGGTGGTACGGCACGCGCTCGACGTCGAGGGCGGCCGCCACCACCTGCAGCTGGGCGTTGGTGCGGGCCAGGACCGCCGTCCAGGCCCACCGGCGCCCGGCTCGGTGGGACAGCCAGACCTGGCGTGCCACCCACGCCGCCTCCTCGCCGTCGGTCGCATGGCCGGCGAGCCGGGGGGCCGGCCCCGGCGGCCGGCTGCTGGAGGGGACGTCGGTACCGGCCAGGCCCAGGGCCGCCACCGCCACCGCCACCACCTGCGGTGAGCAGCGGTGGTTGCGGTCCATCCGCAGGACCCGGACGGTGGGGTACACGTCGGGCAGGGTGTCGAGGAGCGCCGGGTCGGCGCCGTTCCAGGCGTAGACGGACTGGTTCGGGTCGCCGACGACGAAGAGGTCGGGGTCCTCCCCGGCCAGGCCGCGCAGCAGGCGGAACTGGGCGGGGTTCACGTCCTGCATCTCGTCGACCAGCAGATGGCGGAACCGCCAGCGGACGGCGGCGGCGAACCGGGGTTCGTCGTCAAGCAGGTCGGCGGCGTGCAGCGGCAGGTCGTCCAGGTCGACCACCCCGCGCCGGCGCTTGGCCTCCTCGTAGTGCAGGTAGAGATCGGCGACCCGAGCGGCTCCGAGCGCCGGGCGCCGGCGTGTGGCCCGGGCCGCCGCCTCGTACCCGTCGGGCCGCACCAGCCGGGCCTTGGACCACCCGATCTCGGCCTCCAGCCGGCGCACCGACCGCGGCTCGGCGCCGGGGGACGGTCGCCGCCGTCCGTGCCCGGTCGGGAGCGGGCCGGGCGCCCCCGTGCCCGCCCCTCCGAGCACCTCGGCCAGGAGGGCCCGCCGGTCGGCCAGCAGGACCGGGGGCGCCAGGTTGCGGTCGGCCCGCCACTGGCGGAGGAGCCCGAGGGCGGTGCGGTGGAAGGTGCCGGCCCGCACCTCGGCCCCCGCCCCCAGCGACCACAGCCGCCGCTGCAGCTCGTCGGCCGCCTTGCGGCTGAACGTGCACACCAGCACGTGGTCGGGATGGGCCGAGCGGTCCGCCAACCGCCGCGCCACCCGCAGGGTCAGCACCCGCGTCTTGCCGGTCCCGGCCCCGGCCAGGAGGCAGAGGACCGGATCGTCGGCGTTGACCGCCTCACGCTGGACGTCGAGCAGCGTCGCCATCGCCCGATCGCTCGCCGGCTCGCCGGGGTCCGGGAGCGGTGGGGACGGGTCGGGCGCGGCCACCGGGCCACGGTAGCGATGCGTCGCCGGCTCGGCACGCTGGATAGGGTGACCCGCACCCCGACCGGTGCCATGGCCCGGCCGGCCGCCGGAGGGAGGCTGCACGAGATGACCGAAGCGCCGATCCCTCCTGGGCGACCCCGGTTGGTGGCCGCCACGTCGGCGCCGGGGGGCTAGGTCGGTGCTCCGGGGCTTTGCCGGCGGCCGGCTGTTCGGGGCCCGGACCGGCACCGGGGCCCCGGGCGTCCTGGCCCTCCACGGCTGGGCGAGGACGCACCGGGACTTCGACGCCGTGCTCTCGCCACCCGGCCGTCCGGCGCTCGACGCCGTGGCCGTCGACCTGCCGGGGTTCGGGGCGACCCCGCCGCCCGACGAGGCGTGGGGATCGGCCGACTACGCCCGCTGCGTGGTGGCGGTGGTCGAGGAGATGGCCGCCCCGGTGGTGGTCCTCGGCCACTCCTTCGGCGGTCGGGTGGCGGTCGAGCTGGCCGCCGGTCGCCCCGACCTGGTCCGGGCCCTGGTCCTCACCGGCGTCCCGCTGCTCCGGGCGCGGCCGCCCGGCCGGCCCTCGCCCCGGTTCCGGCTGGCGCGGGCGCTGCATCGGGCCGGGGTTCTGGGCGACGAGCGGATGGAGGCGGCCCGGCGCCGCTACGGCTCGGCCGACTACGCCGCCGCCCGGGGGATCATGCGGGAGGTCCTGGTCCGGTCGGTGGGGGAGACCTACGAGGCGGCCCTGGACGCCGTCGCCTGCCCGGTGTCGCTGGTGTGGGGCGACGACGACCCCACAGTGCCGTTGGCGGTGGCCGAGGCGGCCGCCGCCCGCCTGGCTCGGGCCGAGCTGACGGTGTGCCCCGGGGCCGGCCACCTGGTACCCCTGACCGCCCCGGAGCGGCTGCGGGCGGCGGTGGAACGGAGCCTCGGGTGACGGGTCCGGCGGGGTTCGCCGTGCTGGCGTCGGCGGTGGCCGCCCTGAGCCCGGCCACCGGGCCGGCAGTGTGGGTGGCGGTGGTGGCGTCGGTCGTGGCCCTGGGCCCGGCCGGTGCCCGGTGGCTCCGGGTGGCCCAGCGCGAGCACTACCTGGCCGACGCGTCCAGCCGGTTCGCCGTCAGGTGGTGGCGGAGCACGCCGGTCAACGCCGTCCTGGCGGCGGTGGCCCTGGCCGGGCTGGTCGCCTCCGATCGCTGGCCCCTGGCCGCCCTGGCGCCGGCCGGGGTGATGGCGGTCGGCCCCCTGGGCCTGTCGGTGCGGGGGAGGACGTCGCCGCTGGTGGCCACCCGCCGGCTTCGCACCCTGGCCGCGGTGTGGCTGGTCCTCCAGGCGGTGGTGGTGGTGATCGGCGTGGTGGTTGGAGCCGCCGCCCCCTTCGCCGCCGCCGGCGCGGTGGTGGTGCCGGCCCTCGTCGACCTGGCCTGCCTCCTCACCGGGCCCTACGAACGGTGGCTGGTCGGGCGGCGTTACGTCAGGCCGGCGGCCGAGCGCCTGCGCCGGGTGGGCCCGACGGTGGTCGGGATCACCGGCTCCTACGGCAAGACGTCGACCAAGAGCTACGTGGCCCACCTGGTGGCGGGGTCCCGCACGGTCGTCGCCAGCCCGGCCTCGTTCAACAACCGGGCCGGCCTGGCCCGGGCGGTGAACGAGCACCTGGTCGAGGGGACCGAGGTCTTCGTGGCCGAGATGGGTACCTACGGCCGGGGGGAGATCCGCGAGCTGTGCCGGTGGTGCCCGCCGGCCATCGCCGTCATGACCGCCGTGGGACCGGTGCACCTCGAGCGCTTCGGGACCGAGGACGCCATCGCCGCGGCCAAGGCCGAGATCGCCGAGCGGGCCCCGGTGGTGGTGGTGAACGCCGACGACCGGCGCCTGGCCGAGCTGGCCGGGCGGTGGGGGTCGTCGCCGGTCGGACCGGAGGTGGTGCGCTGCTCGGCCGTGGATCCCTCGGCCGACGTCTGCGTCCTGGCCAAGGACGGGACGGTGCTGGTGGCTGGCGCCCGGGTGGTCGAGGTGCCGCTGCGCCCGGGGGTGCAAGCCACCAACCTGGCCTGTGCCCTGGCCGTCGCCATACGGCTTGGCGTGCCGGCGGAGGTCGCCGCCGGGCGGGTCGCCACGCTCCCCCAGGTGCCCAACCGGCTGGCCGCCGACCGGGCGCCGTCGGGCCTCTACGTCGTCGACGACACCTTCAATTCGAACCCGGCCGGTGCCCGGGCGGCCCTGGAGGTCCTGGCCTCGGCGCCGGTCGGCGGGCGGCGGGTCCTGGTCACGCCGGGGATGGTGGAGCTGGGCCCCCGGCAGGCGAGCGAGAACGAGGCCTTCGCCGCCGCCGCCCGCCAGGTGGTGGACGACCTGGTGGTGGTCGGCCGGACCAACCGGCGGGCGCTGGTGCGGGGAGCGGCCCCGCTCCACCCGGTGGTCGTGCGCACCCGCCACGAGGCGGTGGCCTGGGTTCGCGCCAATCTCGGTCCGGGCGACGCCGTCCTCTACGAGAACGACCTGCCGGACCACTACCCTTGACCCCGCCCGGGGCGCGGAGCCGCGGGGACGAGGGAGCCTGCCGTTGCCCGAGGTCGCCGTCATCTTCGGTGGTCCGTCGCCCGAGCACGACGTCAGCGTCCTGACCGGCCTCCAGGTGGCGCGGGCGCTGGCCGGCGACCAGGTCCGCGCCCTGTACTGGTCAAAGACCGGTGCCTGGTACGAGGTGGCGCCGGATCTCGAGGCGGGTGCGTTCCTCGACGGCGTGCCCCGCGGCTCGTCGGCGCTGCGCCTCGACCTGGGCGACCAGGGCGGGTTCGCCGAGGTCGGTGGCCGGTTCGGCCGGGCCCGGGCCCTCGATGTCGGCGTCGCCGTCGTGTGCTGCCATGGCGGCCCCGGCGAGGACGGCACCCTCCAGTCCGCCCTGGACCTGGCCGGGATCCGCTACACCGGCCCGTCGGCGGCCGGGGCGGCGCTCGGGATGGACAAGCTGGCCTTCGCCGCCGTGGTCGCCGCCGCCGGCCTGCCGACCCTGCCGCGCCTGCTCCTCGACGGCGGGGAGGGCGACGTCGGGTTCGACGGTCCCTTCATCGTGAAG
The DNA here is from genome assembly GCA_050743865.1 of Acidimicrobiales bacterium. GTDB lineage: Bacteria > Actinomycetota > Acidimicrobiia > Acidimicrobiales > RAAP-2 > DAHUZJ01. Next base: position 2,867 of record JBOGGE010000088.1, on the reverse strand, counting down.
CCCCGCTTCGGCGGTTCGTCGATCGGCATCGAGGTGGTCGCCGACCTGACCACCGCCCGGGCCCGCCTGGGGGCGAACCCGCACCTGCGCCAGGGGGCGGTGGTCGAGCCCTACCGGTCCTCGTACTTCGACCTGCAGATCGGGGTGCGGAGCTGGCCCGAGCTCACCATGTCGGCGGTCGAGCGCCCGCTGCGGACGGCCAGGGCCGGCGGCGCCGCCGGCGAGCCGGAGATCCTCGGCTACGCCGACAAGTACGTCGGCGGGGAGGGGATGGCCAGCGCCCCGCGCCAGCTCCCGGCCGAGATCGACGGCGGGTTGGAGAAGGACGTGCGGGAGGCGGCCGCCGAGGTGGCCCGGCTGGTGTCGTTGCGCGGCGTGGCCCGGGTCGACTTCCTCTCGGACGGGTCGGACTTCGTGGTCAACGAGGTGAACACGGTGCCGGGTTCGCTCGCCCGCCACCTGTGGGTGGACCCGGACATCCCCTTTGCCACGTTGATCGCCGACATGGTGGCCGAGGCGGCCGCCCGGCCGACGCACGCCTACAGCGCCGCCGGGGCCGACGGCACCGTCCTGCGGGGCGCCGCCTCCATCGCCGCCAAGCTGGCCTGACACCTCCGTCAGGTTCCGGCCCGACGTCGCCGGCCGAACCACACCCTCGGGCGGACTACGCCCGTGACACTCCCGCTCGGTCTGCCGCCTCGCGCGTCGTCGGGGCCCCGGCGGGCGCCCTGCTCGCCGCCGGCACGGGCATCCGGCGCCGGAGGGCGTCGTAGAGGCGCTCGGTCGCCTCGGACGGGAGGCTTCCCGGGTCGACCTCGTCCACCAGCCGCACGCACTCCTGCCACTCCCGGTGGAGCCGGCCGGCGTCACCACCGGCGGCGGCGATCTCCATCGCGGCGCGGGCCAGGGCCTCGCTGTAGGGCTCGACCAGGCGGGCCCGCTCGATGCCCCACCGGGCCAGGTCCAGGTGTCCGGCGGCGGCGGCCGACCGGGCCAGGTGGCAGGCGCCGTCGACGAGGGCCTCGGCCACCCGGCGCTCGTGGCCCTCGGCCCGCCACCACCCGTAGCCGGTCAGCACGCCGGAAAGCGGCTCGCCGCCGACCAGCCCCAGCGCCTCCCGCAGGAGCGCCATCGACATCTCCGGGTCGGGCGCCTGGCGGCCCGCCTCCACCAGGGCCACCGCCCGGGCGGCGTCGACGGTCACCTCCGGGGAGATCCGGTAGCGCCCGGTGCGGGTGGCCGGCGGCAGGAGAGGGAACCCGGGCGCGTCGGCGCCCAGGGACCGGCGAGCCGCTCCGACCGTGTTGAAGAGGGTCTTGGCGGCCGCGTCGGCGTCGTCGGTCCCGAGGACCCGGGTGCGCAAGCGGTCGCTGGTGACCGGATCGGGCTGGTGAAGGGCCAGGTAGGCGACCACCTCGACCGCCCGCCGGGCCCGGTTGGGCGGGAGCTGGTGGCGCAGCCCGTCGATGCGCGGCACCTCCACCAGCAGCCGCACCTCGGCCGCCCCCGGCCCGAGGTGATCGGGAGCCCGGCGGGCCGCCCTCCCGGCGGAGCTCTCGGCCCCTCCCGGTGTAGCCGGCGTGGACGTGCTCGCCGCCGCGGTCGCCGTTGCCGCTGCTGCTGTCGACGTGGCACGGGCTGCTGTCGACGTGGCAGGGGTAGGTGACGCCGGGTCCACGGCCTCGGGTTCGTCGCCGGTGCCGGCTCGACCGAGAAGCTCCGCCGCCGCCGCCGCACGTCGCCGGTCGAGGAGGTGGGGGCGAAGGGTGATCCCCAGCGGGTGGATCGACGCCGCCCGGTCGTCGACCACGACAGTGAGGTCGCGGGCCGCCGTCGCTTCGGTGGTGATCACGGCGCATCGTCGGCGGGCCGCTTCCGACAGCCGGCCGGCGTCGCCGGTGAAGAGGACGGAGGTCGCGGGGGACCCTCCACCGGTGCCGTCGGGCCCCGCACCGGGTGCGGGTGGATCGCAGGCCACCGGGCCGACGGCCTCCTCGGCCCGGTGCGGGTCGTCGGTCACCACCAGCGCCTCGTGCCACGTCCACGAGGCGGCGGCGAGGCGCATGGCCATCACCAGGTCGTCGGCCCGCGGCCCGAGCACGCAGAGCACGCCGCCGGCACCGAGCGGCACGAGCCAGGTGCCCCGGTCGTCCTCGCCAACCGGCGCCAGGATCGGGAGCCACGGACCGCGCCCGGCCGCCTCCGCCGCCAGCTCGGCGGGATCGGCACCGGCTCGGAGGCTCCACGATCGGGACCCATCGAGCTCCCATCCCGGCGGCGCCCACGTCACCGCCTCGCCGAGGACGACCTCCACCCCGTCGGGCCCGACCCGGACCAGCCGGGCGGCGGGAGCATCGGCCGATCTCCCGGCGGTGACCAGCGACGCCGTCAGATGCCGGTCGGCCAGCTCGGTCCAGTCGACCAGTGGCACGCCGTCCAGTGGGCCGACGGCCAGGGCCAGCTCCGCCGCGTCGTCGGAGGGTGCCGGGCGGAGCGTGCCCTCCGGCCGCTGCAACGACGCCAGCCGCCGGGCGCGGCGGACCCGGCGGGCGAGGAGACCGGCGGTCAGTGCCCCGAAGCCGAGTGCGGCGAGGGTGGGCACCGGGAGCGGTGGTCGCTCCGGGGCACGTCGTGCCGGAGCCGGAGCCGGGGCGCGGTAGCTGGCGGTGGCCCCGCCGGCCCGACCCAGGCTGGCGTCCTCGCCGGCGAGGCCCGCCGGAGCGGGTGGCGCGGGTGGCACGGCTGCGACCGGTGCCGCGGGTGCGACCGGTGCCGCCGGTGCGGCGCCGTCGATGGGGGGAAGGTCGAGGTCGCATCCCGGACGGTTCAGGCACGTGTCGTCGTACAGGGTCCCGTCGGTCATAAAC
>JBOGGE010000087.1:0-13662 GCA_050743865.1 Acidimicrobiales bacterium | reverse complement strand
CGCCGGGACCGCCGGTCGACGCGCCGGGACCGCCGGTCGACGCGCCGGGACCGCCGGGAGCCGGCGCCGGGGCGGGGGACGGCGAACGGTGAGCCTGTTCCGCGACGAGGGGGTCGTCCTCCGCACCTACCGGCTCGGCGAGGCCGACCGTATCGTGGTGCTCCTGACGGCCGAGCACGGGAAGGTCCGAGCCGTGGCCAAGGGGGTGCGCCGCCCCGGGAGCAGGTTCGGCGCCCGCCTGGAGCCGCTGAGCCACGCCGAGCTGCTCCTCTGGCACGGCCGGGGCGACCTGGACGTCGTCAGCCAGGTGGAGGTGGTCGACCACTTCCGCGTGGTGCGCGAAGACCTCGACCGGGTGGGCCGCGGCCTGTCCATGCTCGAGGTGGCCGACCAGCTCTGCCAGGAGGGCCACCCGGACCTCCCGCTGTACCAGATGCTGGTCGGCGCCTTGCGGGCGCTGGCCGACGCCGGCCGGGACCCGGCGATGGTCGCCCCCGCGTTCTTCCTGAAAGCGCTGGTCATCGAGGGAGCCGCCCCGGTCCTCGACGCCTGCGCCGCCTGCGGCGAGCCGGCGACGGTCGTCGACCTGGTGGCGTTCGACCTGACCGAGGGGGGTGCCCTGTGCCTGGCCTGCCGGCGGGGACGCCCGGTGACCCCCGAGGCCCTGGCCGTTGTCCGCCGGATCCTCGGCGGAGCCCTCGGACCGGTATTGGCGGAGCCGCCACCGGGGTGCGCCGACGAGGTGTCGTCCCTGGCCACCGAGGCCATGGAGTCCCACCTCGAGCGCCGGCTGCGCTCGCCGAGGTCGGCTGCCGCGCTCTCGTGGTGACCGGCACCGGGCCGGACTTCCCCGGGGTCGGGGACGGGGTCGGGGACGGGGTCGGGGTCGAGGTCGGGGTCGAGGTCGGGGACGAGGTCGGGATCGGGGCCTACGTCCACGTGCCGTTCTGTCGCCACCGGTGTGACTACTGCGCCTTCGCCACCTACACCGATCGCGACCGGCTGATCCCGCGCTACGTCGAGGCCTGCGTGAACGAGGCCCACCGGGCCGTCGAAGACGGGGAGCTCCCGGCGGCAACCAGCGTCTTCTTCGGTGGCGGCACGCCGTCCCGCCTGCCTGCCGACGAGATGTGCCGGATCCTCGAGGCGATCCCCCGCGCTCGGGGGGCCGAGGTGACGGTCGAATGCAACCCGGAGGACGCCGCCGCCGACCGGTTCGCCGCCTACGCCGACGCCGGAGTGACCCGGATGTCCTTCGGAGTCCAGTCCACGGTCGGCCACGTGCTCGCCGGCCTGGGGCGCCGCCACCCTCCCGAGGCGGTCGGACGAGCGGTGGAGCTGGCGGCCCGCGCCGGGTTCGCAACCTTCAACGTCGACCTGATCTTCGGGGCGGCCACCGAGTCCGACGATGACTGGGCACGCACGCTGGCCGACGTGTTGGCCCTCCGGCCCCGCCCGCCGCACGTGAGCGCCTACGCCCTCACGGTGGAGCCGGGGACGCCCCTGGCCGCCGACCGATGCCGGCACCCCGACGGCGACATCCAGGCCGGGCGGTACGAGATGGCCGACGCCGTCCTGTCCGAGGCCGGCTACCGGTGGGAGGAGATCTCGAACTGGGCGCTCCCGGGCCACGGTTGCCGGCACAATCGCCTCTACTGGGATCAGGGGGACTACCGGGGGATCGGGCCGGCCGCCCACTCCCACCGCCAGGGGCGCCGCTGGTGGAACGTCCGCACCCCGGACCGCTACGTGGCCGCCATGGAGCGCGGCCGATCGCCAGTCGCCGGGGAGGAGCGCCTGGACGGGGAGCGCCGGGTCATGGAGCGCTTGATGCTGTCGCTGCGGACCCCCCGTGGCGTGCCGGACGCCGCCCTTCCCGACGTCGAGGACCTGGCTGGGCTCGTCGACCGGGTCGGTGGCCGGGCCGTGCTCACCGTGCGGGGGCGGCTGCTGGCCAACGCCGTGACCGCCTACCTCGTGGGCCCGTGAGCGCCCGGGGCGCCCGTCCGGCGCCGGTCGGAGCGACCCCGGGCACCCGGTATCCTGCCGAGCCATGGCCGACGACCGAGGCACGACCGACGACGCGGTGGGCGAGGACCGGGTCACGACCGACGACGCGGCGGGCGACGGCCGGGTCACGACCGACGACGCAGCGGGCGACGGCCTCATGGACAAGATCGTCGGGCTCTGCAAGCGGCGGGGGTTCATCTTCCAGTCGGCTGAGATCTACGGCGGCTTCCGGTCGACCTACGACTACGGCCCGTTGGGCGTCAATATGCTCCGCAATGTCAAGGACGCGTGGTGGCGATCGATGGTCCAGCTCCGCGACGACGTGGTAGGCATCGACGCTGCCATCCTCACCCCGCCGGCGGTATGGGCGGCGTCAGGCCACCTGGCCAACTTCACCGACCCCCTGGTCGACTGCCGCAGCTGCCACAACCGCTGGCGGGCCGACAAGATCGACGGGGTGTGCCCGAACTGCGGGTCCACCGACTTCACCGAGTCCCGGGCGTTCAACCTGATGTTCAAGACCCATGCCGGCCCGGTGGAGAACGAGGGAGCCGAGGCCTACCTGCGTCCGGAGACGGCCCAGGGGATGTTCGTCAACTTCTCCAACGTGCTCCAGACCACCCGGAAGCGGCCGCCGTTCGGCATCGCCCAGGTCGGCAAGTCGTTCCGCAACGAGATCACCCCGCAGAACTTCGTCTTCCGGACCCGGGAGTTCGAGCAGATGGAGATGGAGTACTTCGTGCCGCCTGCCGACGGCCCGAGCTGGCACGAGTACTGGCTGGCTGAACGCTACCGCTGGTACCTGGACCTGGGCATCCCCGAGGCCAAGCTCCGCCTCCGCCATCACGAGCCCGAGGAGCTCTCCCACTACTCGGCCGGGACGGCCGACGTCGAGTACCTCTTCCCCTGGGGGTGGGACGAGCTCGAGGGCGTGGCCAACCGGACCGACTACGACCTCAAGGCTCACAGCGCGGCGTCGGGCGAGAAGCTCGACTACTACGACCCGGCAACCGGCGAGCGCTACGTGCCCCATGTCATCGAACCGGCGGCCGGGGCGACGCGCACGATGATGGCCTTCCTGCTGGCGGCCTACGACGAGGACGAGGTGGGCGGGGAGCACCGGGTGGTCTTGCGGCTCCATCCCCGGCTGGCGCCGTACCAGGTGGCCGTCCTGCCGCTGTCGAAGAAGGCGACGCTCGAGCCGCTGGCCCGGGAGGTGCTGGGCCTCCTCCAACCCCGCTACATGTGCGACTTCGACGTGACCCAGAGCATCGGGCGGCGGTACCGCCGGCAGGACGAGATCGGGACGCCGTGGTGCGTCACCGTGGACTTCGACTCGCTTGACGACCGGGCCGTCACCGTCCGCGACCGGGACACCACCGCCCAGGTCCGGGTGCCCGTCGACGGCCTGCTCGGCGAACTGGCGGGACGCGCCGGGGTCTGACCGGCCGCCTCACGGCCGGGCGTGCAGCACCGCCCGGTAGTGCTGGGAGGGTGCCGAGGGGGCCGGGGCCGGTCCCGGATTCTCCACGAGGGCATGCACCACCCGCCGCCCGACCCGCTCCACGATCCCCGGCCGGCCACCACCACCGTGGCCGTTGGGGTCCGCGGAGCCCGGCAGCGGGGGCCCGACCACGGTCGTGGCCGAGCCGAACCCGGCGGAACGCACCAGTGCTTCCAGGGCAGGAAGGGTGGGCACCCACCAATTCCCGAAGTCGCCGCCGACCTCGTCCGCCGCCCGGAACTGGCACAGGGGGCTTGCCTCCATGTGCTGGAGGTGGAGCGCTTCGGTCTCGATCACCGCAACCTCGCCGGTGACGGCACGAACCCGCTCGAGGCAGGTCAGGGGTTCCTTCATGTGGTACAGCACCCCGCAGTAGATGACGATGTCGAAGACACCCAGCTGTCCCGGATCGAGCTCGGTGAAGTCGGCCACGACCGACTCCACCTTGCTGTCGAAGACCTCGTGGGCGAAGTCGAACCCACGCTTCCCGGGGAGGTCCGGGCGCCAGAAGTCGGTGACGTCCCTGCGGTGGTCGGGTAGGTGACCGGTCCTGGCGCACTCGCGCCAGTAGGTGTCGCGGGCGGGGATGTCCACTCCCCAGGCGTAGTGGTCCAGGGCCACCACCCGCCGGGCACCCCGGCGCTCGGCCAGGTAGGAGTAGTAGCCGTCCCAGGCGCCGACATCGAGGACGCTCCGTCCCCTGAAGTCGGGCAGCGCACCGTCGGGTAGGACGATCTCGCTCAGCCCCTGGGTCACCACCCCTTGGCCGAGATCGATGGAGTGGAACCACTGCAGCGACTCGGCGCGGCGCCGCAGGTCCTCCGGGCTCACCGGCACCGGCTGAGAATACGGTGCGCGGCCGGGACCCGCCAGCCCGGGCCGGTTGGCCGATCTGGTCCCCGGTGAGAGGTCAGGAGACGGACCGGCCGGTGCCCTGGCGCCGGGCGGCGGGGCCGTCATCGGCCGAGCGTGCCCGGCGGGCGGCCGCCGCCGCCAGGTCGGTGTACACCGGGCCGAGCAGCTCGGCGACGTCGCGTCCCCGCACCTCGACGAGACCGGGGACGAGGTGGCGCAATATGGCGGCCGGCACCGCGGCCGCTTCGGGGAGGACCCGGACGCCGGCGAGGCCGGCGCCGGCCTTCCAGAAGCCCAGGAGGCACTCGTCGAGCGGGGGCGCGGCGGCTGGTCCCGGCCCCCCGATGGCCGGCTCCGCGGCCGGGTCGTCGTCGGCGCCCGCCGCCCGCAGTTGACGCAGGGCATCGAGGATCTGGACACGGGTGCGGCCTCGCCAGGCGAGAACGGCGAACGGATCGCGGTCGAACTCCTCGGCCACCAGGTAGCAGACGGCGGCGACGTGCTTGCACGGGTTGGCCCAATCGGGGCACGTGCAGTCGGTGGTGAGGCGGGCAGACGGCGAGGGGAACAGCGAGGCCCCTTCGGTGGCGAACACGCCTTCCACCTCGTGCGGCAGCTCGCCGGCCAGGAGGCGGGCGGCATAGCCGGCTTCGGCGACCAGGGCGGCCACGATTCGGTCCCAGTCCTCGTCGGCGACGACGGACAGCGCCAGCCGCACCCGGTAGGGGGCTCGCCGGGTCCCCTGGACCCTGGCCTCGACGAGGCCGGCCTCCACCGAAAGGTCGACGACCTGTCCCTTCCGGGCGTACGAGCGCCCCCGGGTGGATCGACCGCCTTCCATGACCGCTTCGATGGCGGCCAGGAAGCGCTTCGACCACCAGGTCTCGCCGATGGCGCCTCGTCGGCTCTTGGTGGTGAGCCCGCCCTCCACGGCGATCGGCTTGGCCGGGGCGAACCGCTCCCAGCGGGTCCGCGACGTCCAGGGATCCCAGCCGGCCTCGTCCTCCCACGGGCTGGGCTCGTCAGCGGCGGCATCGTCCTCGCCGGCATCGGCGTCCCAGGCGTCGGGATCGGTGCTTCCGTCCCCTCGGTCCTGGGTCTCGTGACCCGGGTCGCCATCGGTCCCCCGCTCGGCCAGAGCCCTTGCCACCAGGCCGCGGAGCCGCGTGCGCTCGGCCTCGCCCGCCGCCCCGCCGGCTCGCCCGGTCCTCGAGCCGGCGCCAGACCGGGAGTGGTCGAGCTGCGCCAGCAGCGCCTCCAGGTCCTGGCGGCTCAGTGACGTCCGCCGTTCCGGCTTCGCCTTGCGCGCCACCGGCCGCACGGTTCGCTTTCCTTGCCGGGGCGGGGTCACCCTGCCCCCACCGTCTCCGCCGAGAGCCGGAGCACGTCGGCCAGCTCATCGGTCGACAGCTCGGTCAGCCACCCTTCTCCGGCGCCCACGACCAGCTCGGCCAGCTCGCGCTTGGCCTCGATCATCTGGTCGATGCGGTCCTCCAGGGTGCCGGTGCAGACCAGCTTGCGGACCTGGACGTCGCGGCGTTGGCCGATGCGGAATGCCCGGTCGGTGGCCTGGTTCTCGACGGCCGGGTTCCACCACCGGTCGAAGTGGATCACGTGATTGGCGGCGGTCAGGTTGAGACCCGTGCCGCCGGCCTTGAGGGAGAGCACCATCAACGGCAGGTCTTCGTCGCCGGACTGGAACGCCTGGACCATCTCGTCTCGCCGGAGGCGAGGCACGCCGCCGTGCAGGTAGCCGACCCGGCAGCCGAGGCGGTGCTGGAGATGGTCCCGCAGGATCGTTCCCATCTCGGCGAACTGGGTGAAGACGAGCGCCTTCTCGTCGCGGTCCCGCACCTCCTCCAGGATCTCCACCGTGCGCTCCAGCTTTCCGGACCGGCCGGCGATGGCCGATCCGTCGCCCAGGTAGTGCGCCGGGTGATTGCATACCTGCTTCAAGCGCAGCATGGTCGCCAGGACGAGGCCCTTGCGTTCGATCCCCTCGCTCTCCTCGATGCGACGCAGCATCTCGTCCACCACCGCCTGGTACAGGGTCGCCTGCTCGCGGGTGAGAGTGCAGAGCACCTTCATCTCGAACTTCTCGGGCAGGTCGGAGATGATCGTCCGGTCAGTCTTGAGGCGGCGGAGGACGAAGGGGCGGGTGAGGGCCCGGAGCTGCTCGGCTGGGCCCTCCTCCCGGAAGCGCTCGATGGGGAGGGCGAAGCGCTCCCGGAAGGCCGACGACGAGCCGAGCAGGCCCGGGTTGAGGATGTCCATGATCGACCACAGCTCGCCCAGGTGGTTCTCGACCGGGGTGCCGGTGAGGGCGACCCGGCGTCCGGCCCGCAGGGTACGCACCGCCTTGGTCTGCTTGGCTTCGGGGTTCTTCACGTTCTGCGCCTCGTCGAGGACGACGCGGTGCCACCCGATCTCCCTGAGCGCGCCAGCGTCCCGCTCGACCAGGGAGTAGCTGGTGACCACGAGGTCGACCGCCGCCACGGCGGCGGCCAGGGCGCCAGCCCGGGCCCGACCCGCACCGTGATGGACGTAGACCCGGAGCTCTGGCGTGAACCGCTGGGCTTCGCGCTGCCAGTTGCCGACCACCGACGTTGGGCAGACCACGAGGGTGGGCGCCGGGGCAGGCTCGGTGCCCGCCGGCCTGGTGCCCGCCGTCCCGGCTCCAGAAGGCCCGGGGGGCCGGCGGGCCGGCCGCGCTCCTTTTCGTGGCGGAGGGCGGCGCTCGGCCTGGAGGACGGCCAGCACGGTCGCCGTCTTGCCCAGTCCCATGTCGTCGGCCAGGCACGCACCCAGGCCGGTCCGCTCGAGCAGGTCGAGCCACGCCACGCCCCGCTGCTGGTAGGGCCGGAGCTCGCCGCTGAACCCGGCAGGAGTGCCGCGGACCTCGAGGACCCCCTCCAGCTCGCCCCGCAGCAGGGCACCCAGGGTCCCGTCGGCGTCGACTCCGACGACGGGGACGCCGGCCACCGACGGCTCCGCTCCGGCTGCCAACCGGAGCACGTCGGCCACCGTCATGGTCCGCTCGGCCCGGTGACGCCCGGCGGCGAGGAAGGCTGCCAGCTTCTCGGCTTCACCCGGGCGGAGCTCGGCCCACTGACCCCGGACCTTGACCAGGGGCGCCTTGAGCCTGGCCAGCCGCCGGAGCTCGGCCACCGACAGGTGCTGGTCGCCGAGCGCCGCCTGCCAGTCGAAGCGGCACAGCCCCGCCTGGTCGAGCCCACCGGCGCCGGCCCCGCCCGGGCTGGCTGAGGCGGACCGCAGCCGGACCCCCAGCCGGGACGACGGCCGCCGCCACCATGCCGGCAGGAGGACCCCGAAGCCGGCGACCTCCAGGGCCGGGGCGGTCTGGACGAGGAAGGCGTGGGCGGCATCGAGGTCGAGGTCGAGGCCGGTGGGGGCTTGCTGGCGGAGTGCAGTTGCGAGCTCGGGATAGGCCCGGACCGCCCGGCCGAGCTCGCCGAGGAGCACCTCGTGCGGCGCGTGGAGGGCGCGGGCGGCGCGCCGGACGACCTCGCCTGATCGCCACACCTCGCCCGCCTCCACCACCAGGCTCAGGTCGTCGGTCGCCTGGAGCAGGAGGTCGATCCGCCACCTGCCGCTTTCGCCGGCATCGCCCGGCGTGCCGTTGCCGGCCGGGGTTGGTCCGTCGGCCTCGCCTGGCTCGTCGGGCTCGTCGGGCTCGTCGGGCTCGCAAAGGCGGAAGCAGAGGCGCCACGGACCGCTGCGGCCAGCCGCGCCGGCCCGCCACTCACCTACCAGCCGCTCCAACTTGGCCAGCTCGCCGGGGTCGGCCTCGACGACCGGTGACTGGCCGACGAGGGCGGCCAGCCAGCTCTCGGTAGCCGAGGGTCGGCGCGACGTGGGCCGCCGGGTGGCGGGGACGAGTGAGCGCCGTGAACGAGCCAGGGCGTCCCGGCAGACCGAGTCCACGAAGGCGCCCAGGGCGTGGCCGACGACCGTCGCCGGATCGGCGCCGGATGGTGGCAGCCCGGCCGGCGCGAAAGGATCCCCGAGCCGGCGATCGTCGAGGGCCCGGCAGACCGGGGGCAGGCTGGCGGCCAGGGCGCTCATCCGGTCGGTGTCGCTGCCATCGACGAGGGCGCCCCAGCGGGCGAGCCGCCGCCCGCCCCCTTCGACGACGAGATCGGGTAGGACCCGCCCGCCGGCGACCATCTCGAGGGCCAGTCCTGCCACCGTGGAGAGGCAGTTGATCGACGCGCCGACGTGGACGTCGGGGGACGAGACGGTGGTCAGCGCCAGGAGGAGGTCGAGGGCGGGGCCCGCCGGGCACCGCAGGACCGGGACCACGTACGGCCACAGGCCGAAGGCGCCGTCACCGGAAGATCCAGCTCGCGGTGGCGGCGACCCGGGCGGATCGTCGACCGAGCGGACGAGCTGGGACGAGGGCTCGGGGGCGCGGGGCCGGCCCGGGAGCCAGAGGACGGCACGGCCCTCTTCGCTGCCGGCTGCCGCCGACCTCGCCGAAGCGGAGCCGGTGCCGGCAATGGCCGCCACCACGCCGCCGACCGGGGCGGCGAACGGATGGAGGTTCGGTCGGAGGACGGTGGGGGGTCGGCCCCGCCGGGGCGGGCCGGCGGCCGGGAGGTCCCCGTCCTCGGCCCATACGACGAGGGTCCCCGGCCCTTCAGTGGCCCAGATCCCGTGCAGCGCCAACACGCGGGAGAGCGTACCCAAGCGGTGCGTCGGTCGAGGGTGAGGGCTCGGCCGGCCGGCTCGGGATCTGGCAGGGGCCCGCCGGCCGACCGCCCGAGCACACCTGGTCCCGGGTCAGATCGCCGGGTCCCACGGGGCGAGCCACTGGCGGAACATGGCGCCGACCTGCCACCATGCGCGTATGAGCCCGGTGCCCGAGCACGACGCAAGGGGACCGGCGTCACCTATGCACGGCTCGCCTTCGCTGGTTGGCGCAGGGCGCGTCCGGTGACCGCCGCCCGCCTGGGCCACGTCACCCCGCTCGAGCTCGTCGGACGGCGGGTGGCGCTGCGGACCCTGGTCGACGCCGACTACGACGCCTGGTTCGAGGTCCGGCACCGCTGCAGCGCCTGGTTGGTGCCATGGGAGCCCCGGCCGCGGGGAGCGCCGCTGCCGGCCGAGGACCGCGCCAGCTTCGCCGCCCGGTGTGCCATCCGGGAGCGGGAGCGGCAGCTCGGAACCGGTTACGGGTTCGGGATCTTCGTACACGGCCGGTTCGCCGGCGAGGTCACCCTGTCGTCGATCCAGCGGGGACCGTTCCAGTCCGGGCACGTCGGGTATTGGATCGACCAGGCCCTGGCCGGTCACGGCTACGTGCCCGAGGCGGTGGTCCTGGCGTTGCAATTCGCCTTCGAGGCCATCGCCCTGCACCGAGTCGAGATCTCGATCATCCCTCGCAACCAGGCCAGCCTACGGGTGGTCGAGAAGTTGGGCATCCGGATGGAGGGGTTGGCCGAGCGCTACCTGGAGATCGACGGGAACTGGGAGGACCACGCCCGGTTCGCCATCACCGGCGAAGAATGGGGAGAGCGCCGCCAGGAGCTCGTCTGGACCTGGCTCGGGCGCCGCTGACGCCAACACCGGGCCATTCGGGCGCTACGGGCGGGCCACGGCGACCAGCCCGTCGGTGTAGATGGGGTGGTACGAGACCACTGTTCCCGTGAAGGGGGCCTGGATGAGGGTGTCGCCGCCGGCGTACATGGCGACGTGGTCGACCGTTCCTGTGCCGTCCAGGTTGTCGTAGAGGAAGAGGTCGCCAGGCTGGAGCGAGGACAGGGTCAGCGTGGTCGCGCTCGTCCACACCTTGGAGAGCCCGGCGTACTGGGCCTGGGAGGTGCGTGGGATCGACACGCCGGCCTGGGCCCAGGCCCACTGGGTCAGTCCCGAGCAGTCGAAGCCCCGCCCGGGCGTCTCGCCGCCCCACACGTAGGGGATGCCCAGCTGGCTCTCGGCGGCGCCGAGCGCTGCCGCCGCGACGCCGGTCGCGCTGGTCGGCGCCCCGGCCGTTGTCAACGTCGTGCCACCGGCCGACGCGGTGGCCCGGTTGGCGGCGGCGGTCGCGGCCTGCGATGTGCCGCCCACGACGCTGACGATCGCCGCCGCCCGTTGCGCCGCCGCCGCCGCCGCCGCCGCTTCCTGGCTCCTCCGTGCGGCCGCGGCGGCTGCTGCCTCCCGTTCGGCCTCGGCTTGGGCGGCGGCCGCCACCTCGCTGGCCAGGGTTCCCTTCACCTGCTGGAGGGTCTCCTGGGCGGCGGCGGTGGCGGTGGCATTGTCCTGTTGGAGGGCCTGCGCCTGGGACGCGCTGGTCTGTGCGTCCTGCTCCTCGGTCCGCTGGGCAGCCTCGGTGACCGCCAGCTTGGACTCCGCGCCGTCCAGGGACGCCCGGGCGCCGGCCAGGTCGCCGATGGCCATTCGCTCGTACTGGCTGCGATCGCCGGCGGCGTTGGCCGACGAGGCGAACAGGGTTGGTGCGCCGGTGCCGACCGCCCCGTACACGTAGGCCCGCAGGGCGAGACGGGCCAGGTGGGCGCGGTCGCGGTGAATGGCGGCTCTGGTGGTGACGAGAGAAGCGGCCGTAGCGGCCAGTTGGACCTGGTACGTGTGGGCCCGCAGCACCGCGGCGTCGTACTCCTGGCTGAGCGCCTCGCTCTGCTGTTGCTCCTGGCTGATGGTCGCCTCGATGCTCGACACCTTGGCCTGGGTGGCGTCGATCTGGGCCTGGCTCGGTGCGTTGGCCCCCGGTGTGGCTCCTGCCGACCCGGCGCCCCCAGGTGTCGCGGCGGCGACGGCGGGCCAGGCGGCAAGGAGCAGGGAGGTGGCAGCCCCAGCTGCCAAGGAGCGGGCAATGCGCCGGCGCGATGCCCGACACTTCACAACTGCCACTTTCGCCACAGTAACCCCTTCAGTCACACAAGCCAAGGGCGAATTCGCGGCAGCTCTGCGGCATTCCGTTGCTTGGACGCGGCCTTCCGTTGCCACGCGACGCCACAGAGGGCATCGTCACGGTGGGGCCCGTAATTGACCGTGTTCTCGCCTGCTCCGTAGGGTGCCGATCGTGGACGGCGAGAGCTCCGAGGGGATTGTCCAGCTCCGCCCGGGCCGGGTCCGGGGACGCCGGGACGACGGGGTGTGGTACTTCGGCGGAGTCCCGTACGCTCGGGCGCCGGTGGGCCACCTGCGCTGGCGTCCACCGGAGCCTCCTGAGCCGTGGAGCGGCGTACGCAGCGCCGTCTCGGCGGGCGCGGTCGCCCCTCAGCCGCCGCCGGAGCAGGGCATGGCGCTGCCCGGCGACCCCTCTGAACAGAGCGAGGACTGCCTGTTCGTCAACGTGTGGACCCCCGGCCTGGACCACCAACGTCGACCGGTCATGGTGTGGATCCACGGGGGCGGGTTCACCGGCGGCACCGGGTCGAGCCTGCTCTACCGGGGCGACGTCTTGTCCGGTGAGGGGGACGTGGTGGTGGTGACCCTCAACTACCGGCTCGGTGCGCTCGGCTTCCTCGCCCATCCCACCTTGGCCGACGGTCCCGGGCGGCCGGCGGCCAACTGGGCGCTGCTGGACCAGGCGGCGGCGCTCCGCTGGGTGCGGGATCACATCTCTGCCTTCGGCGGTGATCCAGACAACGTCACCGTCTTCGGGGAGTCCGCCGGTGCCATGTGCATCGGCTCCCTGCTCGCCATGGACGCTGCCCGGGGGCTCTTCCGGCGGGCGATCCTCCAGAGTGGGCCACCCTTCAGCCACACGGCGGCACGGGGCGCCGAAGTCGCCGACGAGCTGTTGCGCGAGCTCGGGATGGCGGAGGTCGATCGGGATCGGCTCGAGTCGGTTCCGGCCGCCGACCTGGTAGAGGCGATCGCTCGGCTCCAGGCCCGGCCGTCGGTGCTCGGCGACCTGCCGTCACCGCTCTTGCCGGTGGTCGACGGGACGTCCCTGCCCGTCGAGCCCCTCAGGGCCATCGCCGCCGGCTGCGCCCGGGACGTGGCGCTCTTGACCGGTACGACGCGCGACGAGCTCGCCTTCTTCGTCCTCGCCGACCCGCGCCAGGCCGGCCTGGACGAAGGTGGGCTCCTGGCGACGCTTGAGCGCGCCGCCCCTGCGGTGCCGCCGGCGGACGTGGTGGCCGCCTACCGCACCGCCCGGCAGGCCAGGGGAGAGCCGGTGTCGCCCCGGGATCTGTGGGTGGCGGCGGGCACCGACCTGATCTTCCGCCGGGAGGTCCTCAAGATGGCGGCTGCCCAGCGGGCCCACCAGCCGGCAACGTTCGTCTACCTGTTCACCTGGGAGTCACCGGCCTTTGGCGGGCGGCTCGGATCCTGCCACGCCCTCGACATCCCGTTCGTGTTCGGGTCGGTTCGGTACCCCGAAGTGATGCAGTTCTCCGGCGGTGGCCCGGAAGCCGACGCGCTCTCGGCGGCCGTCCGGGGGGCATGGTTGGCGTTCGCCCGCCGCGGGGACCCTTCCCATCCCGGGGTGGGTGAGTGGCCGGCGTGGGACGCGGTGCGGCAGTCGACGATGGTGCTGGGTCCCGAGACCGGGGCAGTCGAGCGGCCAAGGTCCGAGGAACTGGCGGTGTGGGACCCGATGGGCTCGCTCGTCCCGGGGGAGGGATCGGTGGTCGGCGGTTCGGCCCTTCCCGGTTCGGTCGGTGGGACGACGCCGGGGGGTTGAGGACGACCCCGGAGGCGTGAGCCGGTCCGGCGGTGGCAGGATCCTCGGGGACGGCAGCTTCGCCGTCGACCACGGGGACGTAGCCCAACGGCAGAGGCAGGGCGCTTAAACCGCCCCCAGTGAGGGTTCGACTCCCTCCGTCCCCACCAAATCTGTCACTGTACGAGACCTCTGGCGATGTTCGTTTGCCAGGGGGTGGCCAGCTATGGAGCGTCCCGTCGATCGCCACGGAGACCCCGGCGATCGCCAACCTGGCGGCGATGGTCTTGGCCCGCTCAGAGGGGATGGCGAACACGGAGTTCCCTCGTGGCTCAGGCCCCGCACGATCGCCACGCTGGCTGATGCCACCCTCATTCTGTCGGCGTGAGAAAACCGTCGTTCGGCATTCGCCAGCATGGTCCGTCGGTAGAACGCCGCCGACGCAGACGAGGCGATATGAGTCGCTTGCTGGAGTTAGCAAGCGGCCGCATGCGGCCCCGGTGCTGCTCTTGGGCAGCGTGCCTCCATGCCGGCGTCTCGACGAGCTTTGCTGGGTCGGCCTCGACGTCTTGAAGCCGGCCGATGAACGCGTCAGCCTCCTCGCGGGTGAACTTGCCGGCGGCCTGACGTTGGGTGA
>JBOGGE010000086.1:0-26127 GCA_050743865.1 Acidimicrobiales bacterium | reverse complement strand
CGCTTCACCTCGGGGATTCCGAACATCGCCCCCTCGACGGCCACCACCAGATCGCAGGAGAGCATGATCTCGCAGCCGCCGGCCAACGCCGAGCCGTTGACGGCGGCGATGAGTGGCGTGGCGAAGGCGCGCTGGGCGATGCCGCCGAACCCGCCGCTGGCACCCATGTTGTCGCCGGCCTCGCCGGCGGCAAACGCCTTCAGATCCATTCCGGCGCTGAATGCCTTGTCGCCGCTGCCGGTCACCACGACCACCCAACATTCGTCGTCGGCCTCCAGATCGTCGAAGGCGGCGGCGAATCCCCGCGAAACGGCACCGTTGATGGCATTACGGGCCTCGGGCCGGTTGATGGTGAGGATCTCGATGTGGCCCCGCCGCTCCCGGAGCACCTCGTCGGCCATGACCGCCTCCCTTCGCCCGGTGACTGCTCTCCGAGACGGTAGCCGGACCTCCCACACCGGCGCCCCGGCCCCGATCCCGGCCCCCGCCCCCGACCCCCGACCCCGGCCCCCCGGCCCCCGGCCCCCGGCCCCGCTGGACGAGCGTGCCATGCTGTCGCCATGGCGGCCGCTGCCGGTGACGGACTGGACCGGCGGCGCCGCTGGCTGGGCGTGTCGACGACGGGCTACGCCGCCGAGGGCGGGTACAACGGGCCTGGCCAACCGGCCAACGACTGGGCCCCGTGGGAGCGCAGCGGGCTGGCCGCCGTCTCGGGGGTCGGGTGCGACTTCTGGAGGCGCCCGGAAACAGTCCTCGATCGCGCCGCCGCCCTGGGCTGCGACGCATTCGGTCTGTCGGTCGAGTGGGCCCGGGTCGAGCCGGAGGACGGTCGGGTCGACACCGGCGCTCTCGACCGCTACGACCGGATCCTCTCCCTGTGCCAGGACCGGGGGCTCTTGCCGGTGGTGACGCTGCACCACCGGGTCCACCCGTGGTGGCTGGGTGGCGAGCACTGGCTCATGCCCGGGTCCCCGGACCGGTTCGCCGCCCACGTGGCCACGGTGGTCGAGCGGCTCGGCGCCCGATGCAACCGTTGGGTGACGGTGCACGAGCCCAACACGGTGGCCGCCGCCGGTTGGGTCCTCGGTACCGCCCCGCCGGGCCGGCTCGGCGCCGTGTCGGACGCCTGGGCCGTCTGCGACAACTTGCTCGTCGCCCACGTCCTGGCCTACGAGGTCGTCCACCGCCTGCAGGCCGACGCCCGGGTGACGATGGCGCCGCGGTCGTCGGCGGTCTACGACTTCCATCATCTCCTGGTGGACCTCCTGTCGGCCCGGGGCCGGGGAGTGGAGCGCGCCGACCTCGACCGGTGGCTGGACGGGCGACGAGCGAGCCACGACCGGGAGGCACCCCCAGCCGGCGCCGTCGACCGGGCGGTCCGGGTCGCCGCCGCCGCCACGTCCCCGTACGGCGCCCGAGCCGGTGGGACCCATGGCGCCCGAGCGGTCGGGGGGATCCGGAGCTTCCTGCGGCGTCCGTCGCCGCGGCGGGTCGTCGACGCCGTGTACGGCGGCCCCCACCCGCTGCCGCTCGACGCGGTGGCGGTGTCCTGGCACCAGCCGAGCCCCGGCCGCCTGCTCCGGAGGCCCTCGACCGGCGCCGGGGCGCTCCCTCGCTCCGGCGGTGCGCAGGGCACATCGATGAGCCGTCGGCGGGGATGGTGGCTGCGGCCGGCGTGGGAGGTGCCGCCGGATCCCGGTGGCCTGGCCCGGTGGTGCCGCTCACCGCTGGCGGCCGTCCCCGAGCTTCCCCGCTGGGTGCTCGACGGAGGGCTGGCCGAGCCGGACGATCGTGCCGCGCCGGGTCGGTCGGCCCGCCG
This sequence comes from Acidimicrobiales bacterium, assembly GCA_050743865.1. Lineage (GTDB taxonomy): Bacteria > Actinomycetota > Acidimicrobiia > Acidimicrobiales > RAAP-2 > DAHUZJ01. The sequence continues at coordinate 24,308 of JBOGGE010000086.1, read as the reverse complement.
GTCCGACGGATGGGACCGGCCGGGGCACCTGCGAGCCGAGCTCGGGGCCTTGTCGGCGGCGGCGGCCGACGGGTCGCCGGTGCAGGGCTATCTGTACCGTTCGATGGCCGACGGCCACCAGGTCGGCAGCGACGGAGCCCGCTACGGGATCTTCCGGACCGACCGGCGTCCCGGAGAGGAGGGGGTCGACTGGTCGGACCTCGACGCTGCCGGCGACGACGCCGCCGCCGCCTTCCGGGCTCTCGCCGCCGACCGGCGAGCCAGGCCGGCGTCGTCCGGTGGCGTGCGCCGTGGTGGCCGCGCCGGGTCGGTCACGTGACGTCGCGGCGGAAGGTGGTGAAGTAACCGACCACGGCCAGGCCGATCCCCCACGCCACCAGGGCCAGCGCGCCGAGCCACCAGGTGAGCAGGACGTTGCCGATCGTGGCCGCCGCCGCCTGCCCGCCGGTCAGCCCCCCGGCCACGGCCTGGGTGGCACGGGACGGCAGCCAGTTGATGTCCCAGTGCAGCAGGGCCCGGAAGATGGCCACGACGATCGGCTCGAGGACCAGGCTGACGCCGAGGGCGACGATCACGCCGGCGATCTGGTTGCGGACCAGCACGCCGATGCCGAGCCCGTAGACGGCGAGGAGGGCGTAGGCGCCCAGCAGCCCCGGTACGACCGGGCCGATCTGGTGCGCCAGGTCCGGCAACGACCCACCCTGACTGGTCAGCAGCGGGATCCCCATGGCGGCGACCAGGGCCAGCGAGGCGACGCACATGAAGAGCCCCCACAGCACGCAGGCGGCGACCTTGGCCGCCAGCACCCGAGAGCGCCGGGGCTCCAAGAGGAGCGTCGCCGTCAGGACCCGGTGGCGGTGCTCGGTCGTGATGGCGAGGACCCCCAGCACCGGCGCCATCACCGTCCCCGCCGTGTAGCCGGCCCCGACCAGGTCCCGCAGGTCCTGGACGGACCGCGGCGCCCCGAAGCTCACGGTCGCTCCGTGCGGGACGAGGAAGGACAGCACGATGCCGAGGGCCGTGAGCAGGAGCGTCACCAGTAGGACGATCCAGGCCCCTGCGGTGGTTCGCAGCTTGAACAGCTCCGCCCGCAGCTGTCGGCTCACCGTGGTCCTCCGGCGGGCCGGTCCCCGGCGGTCACCGTCCAGGGGCTTGGTGTCGGCGCCGGCGGTGGTGGTCCCGCCGATGCGGCCGGCCCCGACGGTGGTCCCACCGGTCGGCGCGGGGGCTCGCCCCCCGGCGCCCCGTCACCGCCCGGCGCCGCCGTCATCTCCAGGAACAGGGACTCGAGGTCCTGGCGGTGGTGGGTCATCTCGTAGATCACGACCCGCTCGGCGGCGAGGAGGGGCCCGAGCTGCTCGGGCGTGGCCCCGTCGATCGTCACCACTCCGGGCTGCGACGGCCGCGGGGCGTACCCGGCCCGCTCCGCCACCGAGGAAAGGCGATCGGGCTCGGGCGTCCGGACACGCATCGAGGTGCGGGTGCGCGCCGTGAGCACCGACAGCGGTCCCTGGGCCCGGAGCACGCCGTGCGAGACGATGACCACATCGTCGACCGTCTGGGCCATCTCGGCCAGCAGGTGGGACGAGACCAGCACCGTCCTCCCTTCGCCGGCCAGGTAGCGGAGAAGCTCGCGCAGCCAGGCGATGCCCTGGGGATCCAGGCCGTTCGAAGGCTCGTCGAGCACCAGGACTTCCGGATCGCCGAGGAGGGCACCGGCCAGCTGGAGGCGTTGGCGCATCCCGAGCGAGTACCCGCCCACCTTGCGGCGGGATTGGCCGGTCAGTCCGACCAGCTCCAGCACGCGCGGCACCCGCCCTCGGTCGATGCCGGCGGCGATGGCCATCATCTCCAGGTGGGCACCCGCCCGCCGGGCCGGATGGAAGCTGGTCGCTTCCAGCACGGCCCCGACGTGCCGGGCCGGCTCGGCCAGTTCCCGGTAGCGCCGGCCGCCGATGGTGGCCGTGCCCGAGGTGGCTCTCACCAGGTCGAGGAGGACGCGGAGGGTGGTCGTCTTCCCGGCGCCGTTGGGGCCGAGGAAGCCGGTGACCCGGCCCGGCTCGACGGTGAAGCTCAGGTCGCGGACGGCGGTCACGCCGCCGAACCGCTTGGTGAGGGAGCGCACCTCGATGGCGCCGGTCCCGGCGGCGGCGGTGGGGACCACGACAGGAAGGCTAACGAGGGTGTCGCCGGGGCGCCCGGCGCCGGGTCACAGGTTGACGATCTGGCGGATCACCTGTCCCTGCTTCATCGCCTGGATCCCGGCATTGATCCCCTCGAGCCCGAACTGGTCGCTCAGCATCCCGTCCAGGTCCAGCCGGCCGGCCTTCCACAGCCGGATCAGGCGGTGGAACTCGGTCCGTACGTCGGCACCGCCGTAGTAGCTGCCCAGCAGTGCCTTCTCCGAGAAGAACATCTCGAACCCGTTGAGCGTGAGCACGGCGTCGCTGCGCCCGGCGCCGAGGATGACGGTCGTCCCGCCCCGGCGGGTGGCATCCCACGCCGCCCGGAAGGTGGGAGCGATACCGATGCACTCGAAGGCGTAGTCGAATCCCTCGCCGCCGGTGACCTCGCCGCTCAGCTCCGCCAGCCCATCGGGTGTGACGCCGTGGGTGGCGCCGAACCGGCGAGCGTCGTCCAGCTTCCGGGGCACCGTGTCGACGGCGACGATCTCGGCCGCCCCGCACAGCCTCGCCCCCTGGATGGCCGAGATCCCGACGCCGCCGCAGCCGAAGACCACCACCGACGACCCGACGGCGACCTTGGCCGTGTTCACCGCAGCCCCGACGCCGGTGGTGACGCCGCACCCGATCAGGGCGCCGATCTCGTAGGGCACGTCGTCGGGGACGACCACGACCGCCTGCTCGGGCAGGACCGTCTCCTCGGCCCACGTGCCGGTCCCGGCGAACCCGAAGAGATCTTGCCCGGCCCGGCGGAAGTGGGTGGTCCCGGCGATGGCGAAGAAGATGGCCAGGCACAGGTTGGGTTGACCGCGCAGGCAGGACGCACATTTCCCGCACGGGGGGGTCCAGGCCACGATGGCATGATCGCCCACCTTGGCCGAGGTGACGCCCTCGCCCACCGCCGTCACCTCGCCGGCGCCCTCGTGGCCGGGCACGAACGGGGCACCCTGGGGCAGGGTGCCGGTCATGGCCGAGAGGTCGGAGTGGCAGATGCCGGCGGCGTGGATCCGCAGCCGCACCTGGCCCGGACCTGGGCCTGTGGCCGAGAGGTCGTCGTAGATCTCGACGGTCTCGTTCCCGGTGGTGGTGCAGACCGCTCCGCGCATGATCGTCTCCTGAGGTCCTCGTTGTCCCGGGCCGGGCGTCGCCCACGTGTTCGGGCCCGCCGACCGGCATTCGACCACGCGCCGCGCGTCGGTGCAACAGGGTGCCGGTCGGCGCCGGGGGGCCCGAGCCCCCGCCGGCCGGCACCGGTTCGGCGACCGGTGTAGACCGTTGCCGGACCCGGTGCCGGGAGCGACAGAGAACGACGATGGAGGAGCCCGTGACCACGACCACCAGCCTGACCCCGCTGCCTGAGCTCCTGGCGGCCGCCTGCCCGGTCATCGGCCGGGTCGGGTCCGCCTTCTACTTCGTGCCCGAGACGGTGGCCCGGGGCAAGGAGCTGGGGCTGGACGGCTTCCGTTTCTACTTCGCCGGGCGCGGCGGGGTGCTGGGCGACGTCGAGCCGCCCGTCGTCGCCAGCGCCTTCGGGTACTTCGAGCCCGGGCTCATCGACCACATGTGGACGTCGGCGTGCGCCGTGCTGCCGCCTCGTGAGGCGGCGCGGGCCTACCTTTCCTGCGCCCACGATCTCGGCCGCCGGCAGCTGGCCGGGCTGGACGGCCTCGGCGACTTCTGCCGGTCGGCGGCGTCGGTGGTCGCCGCTGCCGAGCCGGCGGCGCTGGCCCTCTTCGCCGGCGTCCGGGCCGAGCCGCTTCCGGACGATCTCCCGGCCAGGGCCATGCACCTGATCGTCGTCCTGCGCGAGCTGCGCGGGAGCGCTCACCTGGTGGCCGTGCGGGCGTGCGGCCTGGAGCCGAGGATCGCCCACTTCCTGCGCCGGCCTGACGACTACGCCTTCTTCGGGTGGCGGGGGGATCCGCCGGGGGTGGACGACGGCGACCGGCGCCGGCTGGCCGAGGCCGAGGAGCTCACGGACCGGCTGGTCGGGCCGGCGTTCGACGTGCTCGACCAGGACGGCCGGGACGCCCTGGTGTCCGGCCTCGAGAGGATCGAGCCGGCGACGCCGTTGCCGGGGTCCTGAGGTCCCGCCTGGGCCGACGCACCGGTCCGGCCGGCCGGCCTACCGGCGCCGAAGGGTGCCGGCGGCGACCAGCCCTCGAGTGCCAGCAGGCGGCGCTTGACGTCGAGGCCGCCGCCGTAGCCGCCGAGGCCGCCCCCCGATGCCACCACCCGGTGGCACGGGAGGAAGACCGGGAGCGGGTTGGCGCCGTTGGCCCTTCCCACCGCCCGGAAGGCGCCCGGCCTTCCCACCCACGAGGCCAGCTCGGCGTAGCTGATCGTCCATCCGTAGGGGATGTCGGCCAGGGCCCACCACACCGCCGCCTGGAACGGCGTGCCGGCCGGATCCAGCGGGAGGTCGAACTTCGTGCGGCGGCCGTCGAAGTACTCGTCGAGCTGGTCGGCGGCCCGCACCAGGGGTTCGGGGGCCGGGGGGGCGGCGGTGGTCGCCGCCGCCATGCCGGTGTTGGCCAGGTAGAGGTGGGTGACCCGCCGCCGGTCCCCCTCCACGACGAGCGGTCCGATCGGGGAGTCGACCACCAACCGGTCCGGCGCCGGACCCGGCAGCGCGGTCATCCGTCCGGTGGATCCACGCCCCATCGGGCGACGATGGCACAGATCGCGGCCCGGTGCCACCGGGTGGTGGCCGGCGCCACCGCCGTGGCACGGTCGGTGCACGACGGTGATCGGACGGTGTCGATCCAGGTCAGGCCGCGACGTCGCCGACGGCCCCCGGCGTCGGTACGGTAGGAGATGGTGCAGCGCCGGGGTAGGGACGACGCGATGGAGCGACCCCTGCCTGGGCGAGCGCGTCGGTGGCGGTCGCGGAGCCCCGGGAGCGCCGACCCCGACCAGCGGGCGCTCGGCGCCATCGCCGAGGCAGTCCGGCGTGCCCGCGAGAAGGTCGATCGACCGGCCACCGAGAGCGCTCCGTCGTCGACGGAGGTGGGCGATCCGGTCGCCGGCGACGTGCGAGAGGTGCGCCCGGTGACGGCGCCGGCCGTTCCGGCCACCGGCACCACGCGCCTCCTGGCCTCCAGTCGGCAGGTCGAGGAGGCACGGCCGCCGCTGCAGGCGCCGGCGCCGTCCGGGAGGTTCGTCGGCACCATCGGCGATCCACCGGTCCCCGACCCGGCCGGTCCGGGCGATGCCGGCGGAGCTCCGGGCCGGGTGGTCGCGCCGGAGCCATACGCCACCGGCGCCGGCCGGCTCTCGGAGCGCTGGCCGTTCATCGCCTCCCGCCCCTCGAAGAAGGTGGTCGGCTCGGCCGCAGTGGTGGTCGCCGTCGCCCTCGCCGTCGCCCTGGTGATCGCCTTCTCGGTCGGCGGCACCGGCCCGGGGGCCCGCCCGGCTCACCGGTCGGCCGCTCGTGCCGGCTCCCGCACGGCAGGCGGTCCTTCCCCGGGCGGGAGGAGCGGGGTGGCGACGACCCCCGCCACCACGGGCGCCCCCGCCACCACCGTCCCCCCCGCCAGCACCGCCACCACCGTCCCCCCCGCCACCACCGCCACCACGGCGCCGCCACCGGCGGGCCCGGCGCCGCAGATCACGTCGATCTCCCCGTCGGCCGGCGGGCCCGGTCAGTCGGTCGTCGTCTCCGGCTCGGGCCTCTTCAGCAGCGACGGGCATGTGACGGCGTTCATCGGGGGCACGTCGGCGCCCACCGCCTGCCCCTCTCAGGCTTCGTGCACGGTCACCGTCCCCGACCTCGGCGCGTCAGCCGGCCCGGTGCCCCTGACGATCACCACCGCCGGCGGGACTTCGAACGCCGTCCCCTTCGGCTACGGCTGACCGGTACGGCGGCGGTCGGCGTCGTGGCGCCGGACGCCGAGGCGGGCGGGGCCGCCCGGGCCCTTCCGGGTCCTCCCCATGCCCCTCGACCAGGAGCGATGTCGTTCGGTGCGATCAAGTCGGGTGTCGCCCGTTCCGATGATCCTTAGTGAAGCGGACCGGGGGGATCTCTCGATGGCGGACATGGTTTCACCGCTGGGCGAGTGGGCCGATGGCACGCGCACGCTCTTGGTGTGCCCCGCCGCAGAGGTCGCCTCCCTGGCCCGGCTCTCGGGTATCCAGGCCGACCAGATGGCGGTGGCGGACGACCTGCCGCTCGGCCTCGCCGCCGTCTGCACCGAGCGGTTCACCGCCGTACTGGTGGCGCTGCCCCTGAGTGGGAGGGAAATGGCCAGGGCGGTTGGCGAGCTCCGCCTGGTCCGGCAGGGTCCGGCGATCGTCGTGGTGGGTGCGCCGGAGGACCAGGAGGCGGTGCTCTCGTGCGGGGCCAACGGGTTCGTGCCTCGCACGGTTCTCACCGCCGCCCGGCTCCGCCGCGAGCTGCGGCTGGCGACCGGCCAGAGGGCACGCCTCATGCGCCTCGTGGAGCACGTGCTGCACGGACGCCGGATCGTGGACTCGCTGCTCGAGGGCCTGATCGTCTGCTCGCCGGCCGGTCGGATCCTGTACGCCAACGCCAGTGCCGCCGAGATCCTCGGCATGGACCTGGACGAACTGCTGTTCGCGCCGCTCCCGATCGACGAGCTCGAGCTGGCCTACGAGGACGGGAGCCCCGTCACCCGGGAAGAGCTGGCGAGTGCCCAGGCCCTGCGCGCCGCCCGCCCGGTGGAGTCGGTCATCCGACGGCTCCGCCGCCCCGACGGGGCCGTGCGGTGGGTGGAGGTCTTCGTCTCCCTCCTGTCACGCCGGCCGGGCCAGGCACCCTACGCCGTCCTCTCCTGCTTCCGCGACGTGACCGACGAGCGGGACGCCCACGGCGCCCTCCTCGCCGCCGAGCGCCGGCGCCGGCTCCTCCTGGAGCACGCCGCCGACGGGTACCTGGTTCTCGACGCCGACTTCCGGGTCACGGAGGCGAGCCCGTCGGCCGGCCGGCTCTGGCCCGGGGCGACGGTGGTCGGGAGCGACGCCGGCCGCCTGGTCCACCCGGCCGACGAGGAATGGTTCCGGCGGACGCTGGCCGACGCCTGCGCCGGAAGCTCGCCCGGGCGCCATATCGAGGTCCGGATCGCCGACGGTTGTGGCGTCGAGCGCTGGATCGAAGCGACGGTCACGTGCCGGCTGGGCGAGCCGGAGATCGCCGGAGTGGTGCTCAACGTCTCGGACGTGACCGAGCGCAAGAGCGCGGAGACGGCCCGGCGTTTCGCCGAGGAGCGGTTCCGGCTCGGGTTCGAGCACGGGACGGCGGGGATGACGATCACCGACCTCGAAGGTCGCGTCGTCGAGGTCAACCCGGCCCTGTGCGAGCTGTTGGGCAAGCCGGCCGACGGGCTGGTCGGCACCCAGATCGCCGAGTGGGTCCACGAGGATGATCGGGCCGACCGCCAGGAGCGGCGCCGGCGGCTGTTCGCCGGCGAGATCGACCGGTACCGGGCCGAGCGCCGCTACGTACGGAGCGACGGCACGACGGTGTGGTGCCTGTTGAACGTCGCGCTCATCCGGGACGGTGAGCGGCGACCGCTCTACCTCTTCAGCCAGTTCCAGGACATCACCGAGCGCAAGTCGAACGAGGCGGCACTGGAGCACCGGGTCGTGCACGACGTCTTGACCGGGCTCCCCAACCGCCGCGGGCTCAAGCTGCAGCTCGACGGCGCACTCGAGCGAGCGGCGGTCGACGGCGGCCAGGTCGCCGTGCTCTTCCTCGACATCGATCGCTTCAAGGTGGTGAACGACGGCCTGGGGCATGTCGCCGGCGACAAGATCCTGGTGGAGATCGCCCGCCGGCTGGCGTCGGGGATGCGCACCGGCGATGCCGTCGCCCGCTTCGGCGGGGACGAGTTCATCGTGGTGTGCGAGCACGTCGAGAGCCTGGAAGAGGCTGGTGCCCTGGCCACGCGCATCTCGGGGCTTTTCGAAGCGCCGTTCGACGTCGATGGCAAGCCCCTGTTCGTGACCGCCTCGTGCGGGATCGTGCTGATCGGGGCCGAGACCACCGCCGAGGACGCGCTGCGCGACGCCGATGCCGCCATGTACGAGGCGAAGGAGCGGGGGCGCGGCCGCCTGCAGGTCTTCGACGAACGGCTGCGCCGGGCGGCGTCGGAGCGCCTCGAAATCGATCAGGCGCTACGGGTGGCCCTCGACCGCCAGGAGATGTGGGTCGCCTACCAGCCGGTGGTGGCGGTGGACGGGTGCCGGACGGTCGGGGTGGAGGCGCTCGCCCGTTGGGACCACCCCCAGCGGGGCACCCTGGACGCCGCCGACTTCATCCCGGCCGCCGAGGCGTCGGGCCTCATCGTCCGGCTCGGGTCGTTCGTGCTCGCCGAGGCGCTGGACCGTGTCGTCCACTGGCGGGCCGAGCTGCCGGGCTGCTCGGATCTGTGGGTCGGGGTGAACGTCTCGCCGCGGCAGCTCAGCTTCGGCAACCCGGTGGCCGCCTGCGAGCGGGCACTGGCCGAGAGCGGTGCCCCGCCGAGCGCCCTCCGGCTCGAGCTGACCGAGTCGGGGCTGATGGAGGACGTCGACGCCTCGGTCCGGATGCTCGAGGAGCTTCGCTCGCTGGGTGTCCTGGTGGCCATCGACGACTTCGGGACCGGCCACAGCTCGCTGGCCTACCTGAGCCGGCTGCCGGTCAGCCTCCTCAAGATCGACCGGTCCTTCGTCGCCGGGATCGGCAGCGACCCCAATGCCCCCGAGATCGTCCGGACGATCACCAGCCTGGCCCGGGCCATGCGGCTGGAGACCTGTGCCGAGGGAGTGGAGCGGCCCGACCAGCTGGTGGTCGTCGAGCGGACCGGGTGCGAGCTGGCCCAGGGTCACCTCTGGGCGCCCGCCCTTCGCCCGGACGAGCTGGAGGCGTTCGTCGCCGACCGCCAGATCCTGGTCCCGACGGCCGCTGGGGGCCACGCCGTCCGCCGCGCCGGCTGACCTCGGCGGTGGTCGGCTCGGGTCGGGTGCCGGGTCGGCCAGTCCCCGGGCGCCCGGGGCCACCGTAGGCTGGGGAGCGTGCTGTCCGAGATCTTCGACCCCGACGCCTGGCGCCCGGTCCCGGGGTTCGAGTTCACCGACATCACCTACCACCGGGCCGTCGGGCAGGGAACGGTCAGGGTGGCCTTCGACCGCCCCCGGCTCCGCAATGCCTTCCGCCCCCGCACCGTCGACGAGCTGTGGACCGCCCTGGACCACGCCCGGCAGTGGGCCGACGTCGGGTGCGTGCTGCTGACCGGGAACGGACCGTCGCCGAAGGACGGGGTCTGGGCGTTCTGCTCCGGCGGCGACCAGTCGATCCGCGGGCCCGACGGCTACCGCTACGACGCCGGGGAGCCGGGGGCGCCGCCGGTGGGGCGCCTGCACATCCTCGAGGTCCAGCGCCTGATCCGCTTCATGCCCAAGGTCGTCATCTGCGTGGTGCCGGGCTGGGCCGCCGGGGGCGGGCACAGCCTCCACGTCGTCTGCGATCTCACGCTGGCCAGTGCCGAGCATGCCCGCTTCAAGCAGACCGACGCCGACGTCGCCAGCTTCGACGGAGGGTTCGGGTCGGCGTACCTGGCCCGGCAGGTCGGGCAGAAGCGTGCCCGCGAGGTGTTCTTCCTCGGGCGGACCTACACCGCCGAGGAAGCCTGGCGGATGGGCGCCGTGAACGCCGTCGTGGCCCACGCCGACCTCGAGCGCGTGGCCCTCGAATGGGCCGGAGAGATCAACGGCAAGAGCCCGACTTCGCAGCGCATGCTCAAGTACGCCTTCAACCTGATCGACGACGGGCTCGTCGGCCAGCAGCTCTTCGCCGGGGAGGCGACCCGGCTGGCCTACGGCTCCGACGAGGCGGCGGAGGGACGGGACGCCTTCCTGGCCAAGCGGTCCCCCGACTGGTCGCCCTTCCCCTGGCACTACTGACATGGGGGCGCCAGGACGTGAGCGGCGGACATAGTGGCCGCCCCCGAGCTCCGAGAGATCATGCGGCATCCGGTCGTCGTCGCTCCCATGGCCGGCGGCCCCTCGACGCCGGCGCTGGTGGTGGCGGCGGCTGAGGCCGGAGCTACCGGGTTCCTGGCGGGCGGGTACAAGGGTGCCGACGCCGTGCTGGCCGAGATGGCGGCCGTGAGGGCAGCGACGGACCGGCCGTTCGGCGTGAACCTCTTCGTGCCCGGCGCCCCCTCCACCGACCGCGACGCCGTCGTGGCCTACGCCGAGACGCTTGAGGCCGAGGCCGCGGCCGCCGGCTGCGCCCTGGGCGAGCCTCGGTGGGACGACGACGGATGGGACGGCAAGGTGGCGGCGCTCCTGGCCGATCCGCCGCCCGCCGTCAGCTTCACCTTCGGCTGCCCCGACGCCGAGTTGGTCGCCGCGTTCCATGCTGCCGGGAGCGTGGTGGGGGTGACCGTCACCACGCCTGACGAGGCTCGGGCCGCTGCCGACGCCGCCGCCGACGTCCTGTGCGTCCAGGGTCTCGAGGCCGGGGGCCACCGTGGGACCTTCCTCAACGTGGACCGGCCCGGGCAGGACTTCGGCCTGCTCCCCCTCGTGGCCGCCGTTGCCCGGGTCACCGACCTTCCCCAGATCGCCGCCGGCGGCATCGCTCGGAGAGAGGACGTCCGTGCCGTCCTGGCCGCCGGCGCCGTGGCCGCCCAGTGCGGGACGGCGTTCCTGCGGTGCGCCGAGAGCGGCGCCAGCCCGGCCCACAAGGCGGCCCTGGTCGACCTGAGGCACAGGGCAACCACCATCACCAGAGCATTCAGCGGCCGGCGGGCCCGGGGGATCGACAATCGGTTCGTCCGGGACCACCCGGAGGCGCCGCCCGCCTATCCCGAGGTCAACAACCTTGCCCGCCCGCTGCGAGCCGCCGCCGCTGCCGCCGGCGACGTCGAGCGGATGAGCCTGTGGGCCGGGCAGGGGTTCCCCGGCGCCACCGACCGGGCCGCCGGCGAGATCGTCGAGATGCTGCGCCCGTAGGCGTCACTCAACCTGCCTGCCCTCCCCGCCGCGCCGCGCTTCCTCGTGCCGACCCCCTTGACGGCAGGTGTACCAGCGCCTAGATTAGTCAGACAAGCTGTCTGATAAATACGTCCGGATGACGGGGTGGGCCGCCGGCCACCGCTCGGCCATGGACGTGGAAGAGGCAACGTGAGCCAAAGAGCCGTCGAGGTTCAGGACCTCGAGAAGAGGTTCGGCGACGTGGTCGCCCTCGACGGGCTCAGCTTCTCGGTGGGACATGGCAGGGTGGTCGGCCTGCTGGGGCGGAACGGCTCGGGCAAGACCACCGCCGTCGGCATCGTCTCCACCGCGCTCCGCCCCGACGGCGGCACCGCCACCGTGTGCGGGCTCGACGTGGTCGGCGACGCCCGGGGCGTTCGCCGGATGATCGGCCTCGCCGGCCAGTTCGCCGCCGTCGATCCGAACCTCACCGGTGCCGAGAACCTTGTGCTGGTCGCCCGCTTGAGCCGCCTCGGACGACGCCAAGCCCGCCGGCGAGCCGACGAGCTCCTCACCGCCTTCGGCATCGCCGGGGCGGCCGACCGCCTGGTACGGGGGTACTCGGGCGGCATGCGCCGGCGTCTCGATCTCGCCGCCGCCCTCGTGGGCCGGCCTCCGGTGGTGCTCCTGGACGAGCCGACCACCGGCCTCGATCCCGAGAGCCGGGTGGCGCTGTGGGCGATGGTCCGCCAGTTGGCGACAGATGGTGCCGCCGTCCTCCTCACCACGCAGTACCTCGACGAGGCCGACGCGCTGGCCGACGAGGTGGTGATCATCGAGGGTGGCCGCGTGGTCGAGAGCGGCACGCCGGGCGACCTCGAGCGACGTGTCGGCTCGACGGTGATCGAGCTTTCGTTCGCCGACGACGCCAGCGCGTCGGCGGTTGCCGGTCACCTCCTCCGGTTCGCCAACCCTTCGCCGGATGAAAGTGTCGGGCGGAAAGGCTCGACGCTCGAAGTCCGGACCCGGCGCGGGTCGGCGGCCGTCGTCGACGTGATGAAGGACCTGGCCGGTGCGCCGGCGGATCCGGTCGGCGTCGCCATCCGTGAGCCGACGCTCGACGACGTGTACTTCGCCCTGACCGGCCAGGCTGCCGGCGCCGGGGAGCACCCTCAGGCCGCCGGCGCCGGGGTCCGGGGGGAGGGGGCGGCATGACCGTGGCATGGGGCGCGCCACCTCCCGGTCACCGCCTGGCGGCGGCCGTCTCGGACAGCGCGGCGGTCGCCGGGCGCAACCTCCGGGCCCTGGGCCGGAACCCGCAGGCGCTGGTATTCGCCACCGTGCAGCCCGTGATCTTCGTCCTCTTGTTCCGCTATGCCTTCGGCGGGGCCATCCGCACCTCCGGCGTGCCGTATGTGGAGCTCCTGATGCCGGGGATCTTCGCCCAGTCGGTCGCCTTCGGAGCGTTGGGGACGGCCATCGGGTTGGCCCACGACCTGCGGTCCGGCCTGCTCGAACGTTTCCGAACCCTGCCCATGTCCCGGCTGGCGGTGCCGGCCGGGCGAACGCTCGCCGACTTGGTCCGCAACGCCGGGGTCGTCACCGTCATGGCCGGGGTCGGCTTCGCCGTGGGCTTCCGGGTCCACACCGGCGCCGCCGCCTTCCTCGGCGCCCTGGGCCTGGTCGCCGTGTTCGCCTACGCGCTGTCGTGGGGCTTCGTCGCCCTCGGCCTGAGCGTCAAGGATCCGGAGGCCGCCCAGGGTGCCGGGGTGCCGGTCATGTTCCTCCTCGTGTTCTCTTCGTCGGCCTTCGTGCCGCTCGCCACCATGCCGGGATGGCTCCAGGTGATCGGTGCCCACCAGCCGGTCACGGCACTGGTGGCCGCCGAGCGGGCGCTGGTCCTGGGCGGCCCGACCGCCGGGCCGGTCGTGGGCTCCCTCGTCTGGAGCGTCGCGCTCCTCCTGGTGTTCGCCGTGCTGGCCGGCCTCGCCTACCGCCGGATCGGTCGATGAGCCGGCCTGCCGGGCCCCCCCTTTCCTATGCGAGAGCCGTGAACTTGGCTGATCCGCCGGTTGATGCTGGTCCTCGGCGTCGGGCGGGTGTCCGGCAGGACCTACTGCGCGGTCGACGGCCAGCCGGTGCGCCTCCGGCCGGGCGGACGTGGCGTGATGGCCCGATCCGAGCGGGTGGCCGATCTGGACGGCGTGGACCGGCTCCTGGACTTCATGGCGGCCGCCACCCCTTCGTCGGTGGGTTCGTCGGGATCGCGCCAGACCCGGCGGGGCACTTCGAACGCCGAGCGCTGAACGGCGCCGCGCGCAACGGGTTCTGCGTCGTCCGCTGCCATCTCGAGCCCCGGGCGAGCGGCGACCGTCGCCGGGTCCCCTGACCGGCCGGCCGTCCCCGCCGTTCCCTGCCGTCCCGTGCCGCGCCGGCACCGGCACCGGCGGTTCGCGGCGCGCCGGCCGAGGTCACGTCCGGTGGAGCTCCACGCCTCCCGGCACCGCCCGGCGGGAGGTGGCGCGGGAGAAGCGTCCCGCCAGGCTGGCCAGGTGGGCCAGGAGCTCGGGTGGGCCGTCGACGGCAAGCTCGGCCTCGGTGGCGCCGAGGACCGCCGCCGCCCAACCGGGCGACTCGGTGCTGAAGCGGACGCGGGAGGTGCCGTCGGTCAGCTCTTCCACGCTGACCCACCGCCCGAGCCGTCGGCGCACCACGTCGGCCGGTGCGTCGATCGTGGCCTGGACGGCCAGGGTGCGGGGCGCCTGGGTGATCCCGGCCCGCACGAAGGCGGCGGCGTCGTCGGCCGGCAGCGGGCGGGGCGCGAACCGGGAGCCCGTCGCCCGGGGGGCGGACACGCGGTCGATCCGGAAGGTGCGCCAGTCACCGCGGTCGGGGTCGTAGGCCACCAGGTACCAGTTCCGCTCGAGCGAGACGAGGCGGTGTGGCTCGACGCGCCGCCGGGTTCGGGCGCCGTCCGCCGCGACGTAGTCCAGTTCGACCCGCTCCTGGTCGTGGCAGGCCCGGGCGACGGTGGTCAGGATCTCGGGGTCGACGGGGGTGGCCGGGGGCGACCACGCCGCCGGCTCGGTCATTGAGCGGAGGTCCTCGACCTGGCGCCGGAGGCGCTTCGGCATCACCTGGACGACCTTGCCCAGGGCGCGCACCGATGCCTCGGCCGTTCCGGCGATCGGGCTGTTGACAGCGCCGATGAGGCCGACCGCCAGCGCCACTGCCTCGTCGTCCTCGAGGACCAACGGAGGCAGCGCGGCGCCGGGCGCCAGTCGATAGCCACCGTCGACGCCACGCTGACTCTCGACCGGGTAGCCGAGGTCGCACAGCCGATCGACGTCGCGCCGAAGGGTCCGCGTCGACACCCCGAGGCGTCCGGCGAGCGCCGCACCCGACCAGGAACGCTGCGCCTGGAGGAGGGAAAGGAGCCGCAGGGTCCTCGAGCCGGTGCTGGCCATCTCGCCATTCTTCCCGAATTGAGGACAGATATTGGCAACAATCTCTCGTAGCGTTGCTGTTGGGCGTGCCCGACCTCCGGGCGACGCGCCGGCGAAAGGAGTCGACATGTCGACCACGATCACCGACAAGGAGCGGGGCGACCTGCTCGAGACCCTGGCGGCCCACCGGGCCTTCCTCCGCTTCACGGTCCGGGACCTCGACGACGAGCAGGTGAGGATGCGGACCACGGTCAGCGAGCTGAGCCTGGGCGCCGTCCTCAAGCACGTTGCCGCCGCCGAGCGGAGGTGGGCGACGTTCATCGAGATCGGGCCGGGCGCGATTGGCGCCTCCGACGAGGCGGGGATCGCCGCCCACCGCGAGCAGTTCCGCCTCGGTCCGGACGACACGGCGGCCTCGCTGCTGGCGACATACGAGTCGGTCGCCCGGGCCACCGACGACCTGGTCGCCCGGCTTCCCGACCTCGACGACTCGCAGCCGCTCCCCGAGGCGCCGTGGTTCGAGCCGGGAGCGCGTTGGTCGGCTCGCCGGGTCCTCCTCCACGTCATCGCCGAGACGGCGCAGCACGCCGGGCACGCCGACATCATCCGTGAGGCCCTGGACGGCGCCAAGACGATGGGGTGACGGCGGCCACTCCGCCGCCGCCCCGCCCACCGCCCGGGCCTGCGATCATCCGCCCATGGTGGTGTCGCCCCGACGGCCTGGAGCACCGACGTCGGGCAGGCCGGGTGGGTCGCCGAGCGCCTGGCGCCGTTCGACGACGGCACCGTGTCCTCGGTCATCCCCGGCGGGTTCGAGAGCTAGGCCCGCCTCCGTCGAGATCGTCCAGCTGGTCGGTGGGTAGCCGGCGACCGCGATCGGGGACCGGGTGACCTACCCGTGCGCCGCTCGTGCCGGGCCGGTGAGGAGGAAGAGCGCCACGGCATAGCTGGCGGCGGCAGCGAAGGCCAGCAGGGCCATGATGAGGGAGCTGACGTCGTCGGCGAAGTCGAGGAAGCTCGACCCGTTGAAACCGGCGCCGACGACGAGGAGCCCGGCCACCACCGACCATGCGGTGACGGCGGTCCGGTGGGACCGGGCGGCGTGGATGCACGCCCCAGCGGCCAGGACCACGAGTGCCAATCCGAGAGAGGCGTGGACGGCAAGACCACCGGCCCCGTGGGCGATGGCCCACGCCACGCTGTCGTACGAGCCGACCAGGTAGCCGGTCGGGTGGCTGCCGGGATGGTGCGATGGCACGCTCACGAAGAGGTTGACGGCGATGCCGATGCCGGCCTGGACGAGCACCAGCAACGCCGCGCCGAGCAGCATCCACCTCAGGCTCTTCGGCGCCCGGGCCGGCGCCCGGTCCCTCGGGTGCGAGCCTGTACCCTGGGCGCCCGGCGTAAGATTCATCAGTGGGGAATTATAGCCCGGCAACGGGCTCTGGCAACCCGGCGGGTCGACCGTGAGCCCGGCCGGTCGCCGGCCAGGATCGCCACCGACGCGCCAGGAGATCCTGGTCGCCGGGCGCGCCGAGTTCACCGCTGCCGGCTACAACGCCGCCTCCGTCCGCCGGGTGGCCCGTCGAGCCGGTGTCGACGCGGCGCTCGTGTACCACTACTTCGCCGACAAGGCCCGGTTGTTCGTGGCGTGCTTCGACCTTCCGGCGGATCCCCGCACGGTCCAGGCGGAGGCTCGGGGGGCGCGGCCCGACGGGGCCCGCATCATCGAGCGGTTCCTCGCCCAGTGGGAGGACGGGGACGGTGCGCCGGGACGTTCGTTCGTCACCCTCGTCCAGGCGGTGTCGGGGGCGCCCGAGGTGGCCGACGCGCTCCGGGAATTCCTGTTCGAGCGGGTGTGGGCCAACCGTCCCGACGCCGACCGGGAGACGACGAGGATCACGGTGGCCCTGGTGTCGTCCCAGCTTCTCGGGTTGGCGTGGGCCCGGTACGTCGTCCGGATGGAGCCGATCGCCTCCGCGCCGCTCGCCACGGTGGCCGGCTGGGCGGCGCCCGGCATCGACGCCGTCATCGCCGGTCGGTCCGGCCACAGCCCACCGCCCGGAGAAGCGCGCCGTAGGCGCCGGTAGCCAGCGGCGCGGTCGCTACGGTTGCGGCGTGCGGATCGACATCACTGTCTACGACGGGTTCGACGAGATGGATGCGCTCGGCCCGCTCGAGGTCCTCCGGAGCGCCGAGCGAAGCGGCGCCGGGTTCTCGACCAGGCTGGTCACCCGGGGGCCTCAGGACCAGGTGACCACGCAGCACGGCGTACGGCTGGTCCCCGACGGCGTCTTCGAGACCGGAGCCGACCTGATCCTGGTGCCCGGCGGTGGCTGGGCCAACCGGGCGGAGGTCGGTACCTGGGGCGAGGTGCAGCGAGCCGACTGGCTGCCGCTCCTGGGCCGAGCGGCAGCGGCCGGGACCGTCATGGCCGGTGTGTGCACCGGCGTCATGCTGCTTGCCCACGCCGGCGTGGTGGGCGCCCGCCGGGCGACCACGCACCACAGCGCCTGGGACGATCTCGCCGCCACCGGGGCCCTGCTCGTCAAGGAGCGGGTGGTGGACGACGGCGACCTCCTCACCGCCGGCGGAGTGACCAGCGGGATCGATCTCGCACTCTGGATCGTGGAGCGCTTCGCCAGCCGGGCACTGGCCGACCTCGGCGCGGAGCGGATCGAGTACGCACGGGCCCGCCCGAGCACCGTCGCCGCCTGATCGCCGCCGGCTCTCCTGCCCGATCCGGCTCGCCTTCGCCACGTCTGGCCAGCGCCTCATTTGGGGACCGGCGGTTCCGCCCGGTTGCGGCGGGGCCGGCCCCCCGCAACCGCTCAGGCCGCCGGTCAACCCGCTCGACGAGGTGCTCGCTTTCCTGTCGCCCACGGCGCCCGTCTCCATGACCATGCTGTACGCCGCCGGCGACGCTCCGGCCTGGCAAGTGGCGGTCTCGGCGGGTACCGGCGACCGGCGGGAGACGGCCGGTGGCGGCCGACCCCACCGGTTGTTTACGATACGAGAATGCTCCGTATCGTAAACGTGTCCGAGGCGTCGCCCCAGGGCCCGTTGCCCGAGCGCCCGTCGTCAGGAGACCGGATGCCTGGGGGCGCCGCCAGGGGACGCCCGCGAGATCCGTCGCGGGAGGAGGCCATCCGCGACGCCGTCTTCGACCTCCTGGTGGAGGTGGGCTACCCGAAGGTCACCATCGAGGCGGTGGCGGCCAGGGCGGGCGCCGGGAAAGCGACGCTCTACCGGCGCTGGAAGTCCAAGGCCGAGCTGGTGGTGGCCGTGCTCGACCAGATGGCCTGCGGCGTCCAGACGGCCGACACCGGATCGTTGCGGACCGACCTCGAGCGGCAGGTGTGCCGCGACCTGGCCGTCGAGCCGGGCAGCCGGGTGATCGAGGCCATGCAGGGGCTGGGGTCGGCGCTCCGTCATGACGTCGCCCTGCGGACCGCCTTCACCGAGCACTTCGTCGCTCCCCGCCGGGCGGCCATGGCCGAGATGTTCGCCCGGGCCGAGGCCCGGGGGGAGATGCCCCCGGGCAAGGACATCGACCTGCTCACCTCGGTGGTCCCGGCCCTGATGATGCACCGGCTGATGACCGGCCGCGGCCACCCAGGTCCGGCCTATGCCCGCCAGATCGTCGAGAAGATCCTCCTCCCCGCCGCCACCTGCCCGGCGCCGGCGCCACCTGCCCGACGCCGCCGGGCCGGCACCGCACCGGGACGGAGCATCGGTGGCCACTGAGCCGCTGACCGCCGACCGCGGCAGGTCCGCTTCGGGGCGCCGCCATCAGGGGCTGGCGCTTGCCGTCATCTGCACCGCCCAGCTCATGGTCGTGCTCGACGCCACCATCGTCAACGTGGCCCTGCCCTCGATCCAGCGGGCGCTGCATTTCTCGGTGGCCGACCTGGTCTGGGTCACCACCGCCTACTCGCTCACCTTCGGCGGGCTTTTGCTGTTCGGCGGCCGCACGGGTGACCTCTTCGGGCGACGCCGGATGTTCGTGGTCGGCGTGGGGATCTTCGCCGTGGCATCCCTGCTCGGCGGACTGGCTGTCGATGCCAGCTGGTTGGTGATCACGCGGGCGCTGCAGGGTGTCGGGGGAGCCATCGCCTCGCCGACGGCGCTCTCCCTGATCGCCACCAACTTCGAAGAGGGTGCTCCCCGCAACAAGGCGATGGGCGTCTATGCCGCGATGTCGGGCGCCGGTGGAGCAGTCGGCCTGCTGGCCGGGGGCCTTCTCACCGATCTCGTGTCGTGGCGGTGGGTGCTGTTCGTCAACGTCCCCATCGGCGTCCTGGTCCTGCTGGCCGCGCCCCGGGTCCTGCGCGAGGGCGAGAGGATCCGCGGCCGTCTCGACTGGCCCGGGGCGGTCACGGTCACGGCCGGGATGGCGCTGCTGGTCTACGGCCTGACCAACGCGTCGACCCACAGCTGGGGCTCGACCGGCACCGTCGCCGCCCTGGTCGCCTCCGGGGTGTCCCTGGTGGCGTTCGTCGCCGTGCAGATCCGCAGCGACCATGCCCTGATGCCGCTGCGCATCCTGACCAACCGCGATCGCTCGGGCTCGTATGTGACCATGCTGTTCATCGGCGCCGCCCTCTTCGCCGCCTTCTTCTTCATCACGCTGTTCTTCCAGGAGGTGAAGGGTTACAGCCCGCTGCGGGCGGGGCTCTACTTCCTCCCCTTCGCCGTCATCATCGGGGTGGCGGCCCAGCTCTCCTCCATGGTCGTGGGCCGCCTCGGCCCCCGGGTGCTCGTCCCGGTGGGGACGGCGCTGGCGGCCGGTGGGCTGTGGTGGCTCGGCACCGTCAGCACGGCTACCACCTACCTCGCCCTCCTGGCGCCGCTGGCCCTGCTCGGGGTCGGCATGGGGATCGCCTTTGTGCCCCTCACCCTTACCGCCCTGGCCGGCGTCCGGGGCGACGAGTCGGGCCTGGCCTCCGCCCTCCTCAACACGGGCCAGCAGATCGGCGGGGCGGTCGGGCTCGCTGCGCTCTCCACCATCGCCGTCACTGCTGCCAAGGCCGCCCTGCGGTCCTCGGCCGCCGCCCACCGCGGCCTCGTGACGCCCCACCTGGCGGCGGTGGCGACGACGCACGGCTATACGCGCGCCTTCCTCGTGGGCGCGGCCATCGCCGCCGGTGCGGCCGTCGTCTCGCTGGTGACCATCCGGGTCGGGCGCGACCCCGAACCGGTGACCGTCCCCGGGGGAGCCTGAGAGGTCCGTCACCGACCCGGGTTCGCTTGGCGCCAGCGCGAACTTGAGGCCCTCGACGGCCCCGCCTGCCAAGCTGCCGGGATGCGCACCCATGTGGCCCTGCTGCGAGGGATGAACGTCGGCCGGAACCGGACCGTGTCGACGGCCGACCTCCGGGGGCTGCTCACGACCCTCGGCTTCGCCGACGTCGCCAGCTACGTGCAGAGCGGCAACCTGGTGTTCACCTGTTCCGAGGCGGAGCCGGCGGTGCTCGCCGCCAGGCTCGAGGAGGAGATCGCCCGCCGTCTCGCCTTCGACACCAGCGTCGTGGTGCTATCTCGGGACGAGGTGGCCGCTGTGATCGAGCACAATCCGTACCCCGGGGAGACCGACCCCAAGGCGATCCATGCCGTGCTGCGCCAGCGGGACATGACGCCCGAGGTCCTGGCGGGCATCGCCCTCGCCCGGGAACGGGCCCGGGAGAAGGGGAGCCCTGACGAGGCGACGGTCGTCGGGCGGACCCTCTACCTGCGTACGCCGCTCGGGATGGGACGGAGCGAGCTCGCCGCTCAGCTCGCCCGCACGATCCGCCCGGGCAAGGGCCAGGAGGCGGGCACCGCCCGCAATTGGACCACGGTGACCAAGCTCATGGGGCTGCTCGACGAGTGATCCCGGGAAACGGGTGATCCCGGGAAAAGGCCGAACAGGTGCCAGCGACGCCGAGGCAGCGCCAGATGGTGCCCTGACCCGGTCGCCGGGTGTCCCCCGCCGAGGGCGGAGACGAACAAGTCCAAGACGGGGGCAGCATGACCCCGGCTCGGCACCGACACCCCCACGACGGTCGACGAGGTCGCTGCGAGCCTCCCGGCACCGAAGTGGGCGGGTAGGCGCCAGCGGTCCGGCGACGCCAGGATGTCGCAGAGGGTGGGCCTGGTGGCCACCGCCGGGCCGTCGGCCCTACGGGGAGGGGCCGGTAACCTGGTGCTCCGTTCCCCTCCGCGTTCCCGTCCGCGCCCGGCCCCCGCCGGGTCCCGCCGGCTCGGGACGTCCCTGCCCCGGAAGGAGCCTGCATGCCCCCCGCCGACCACCCCCGCAGCCACCGGTCCTCCGGACCGACCGACCCCCCCGCCGAGCGCCCCGTCGAGCGCTCCGGCACCTTCGACCTGGGCGGGGACCTGAGGGTGCACCGCCTCGGCTTCGGGGCCATGCAGCTCACCGGCCCCGGCATCTGGGGCCAGCCGAGCGACCCGGCGGAGGCGGTCCGGGTGCTGCGACGGGCGGTCGAACTGGGCACCGACTTCGTCGACACCGCCGACTCCTACGGCCCCTTCGTCAGTGAGCAGCTCATCAAAGAGGCGCTGTACCCCTATCCGGACGGCCTGGTCATCGCCACCAAGGCCGGGCTCACCCGCACCGGGCCGGGCCAGTGGCACCCGGTGGGACGGCCCGAGTACCTCCGCCAGCAGGCCGAGCTCAGCCTCCGCCACCTCGGGGTGGAGCGGATCGACCTCTTCCAGCTCCACCGGGTCGACGCCAAGGTGCCGCTGGAGGACCAGATCGGCGAGCTGGTGGCCCTCCAGCGGGAGGGCAAGGTGCGCCACATCGGCCTCAGCGAGGTGACCGTGGACCAGCTCGAGGAGATCGGCAGGATGGCGACGATCGCCTCGGTGCAGAACCGCTACAACCTCGCCGACCGGGCCTACGAGCCCGTCCTCGACCATGCCGAGGCTCACGGCATCGCCTTCATCCCGTGGTATCCCCTGGCCACCGGGGACCTCGCCCGGCCGGGAGGTCCACTCGACACCCTCGCTGCCGAACGAGGGGCCACCCCGTCGCAGCTGGCCCTGGCCTGGCTGCTCCGCCGGTCCCCGGTCATGCTGCCCATCCCGGGCACCTCGACGGTCGCCCACCTGGAAGAGAACTGCGCCGCCGCCACCATGGATCTCTCCGACGACGACGTGAAGCACCTGGTGGCAACCACCGGCTGACCCGCTCTCCCGCCGCTGCAGCACCGGTGCCATGATGAATGGCGGTGTTCGAACGGTTCACCGACCGGGCCCGTCGTGTGCTGGTGTTGGCGCAGGAGGAGGCGCGCTCGTTGAACCACGCCTTCATCGGGCCCGAGCACATCCTGCTGGGCTTGATCCACGAGGGCGACGGCCTGGCCGCCCAGGCCCTGACGTCGTTCGGCGTCACCCTGGAGGCGGCTCGGCAGGCGGTAGGCAAGGCGGTCGCCGGCGAGCCCGGGCCGGGTGAGCCGGCGGGCTCGCCTCCCTTCACGGCGACGGCCAAGCGGGCACTCGAGCGGGCGCTGCGGCACTCCCTCGAGCTCCGCAGCCCCGAGATCCGGCCCGAGCACCTGCTGCTCGGCCTGCTCGACGTCGACGGCGTCGTGCCCGAGGTCCTGGTGGGGTTGGCCTGCCCGCCCGAGGAGGCCCGCCGGGTCCTCCTCGGGCTGGTCGGCCTGGCCGACCCGGCGCGAGCCCCGACCGTGCCGTCCGCCGAGGGCCTGGCGTTGGCCGCCCCGCCAGGTCGGGCCCGGGGGACGTGGGGCCGGGCGCCGTGGGCCCGTTCCCCGTGGGGGACGACCATGCCGGGTCGAGCGGGGGAGGCACCGACCTGCTCGCTCTGCGACCGGGACCTGTGGGAGGTCGCCCACTACGTGGCGGCCGGCGTCGTCGCGGTGTGCGACGTGTGCATCAGTGCGGCCCGGTCGGCGGTGGACGGGGCGCCCGCCGAGCGGCGGCGGCTGGTGCTACCGCCCCGGACGTACGGTGAGGACCCGGGCGGCGCCGCCGTCGGTGCCGTGGTGGACGCGGTGACGGCGGCGTTCGGGGGGCCCGCCGGGACGAGCGGCGAGCGGGGTGCCGACGGCGTGGACGACGACCTGGCGCCGCTCCTCCGAAAGGCGCAAGCTCGGTACCCGGTCGAGGCCGACGGGATCCGGGTGAGCCGGGTCCGGTTCCTCTCGCCCGACGTCGCCGAGGTGCGGTTCGGCGCCACCCTGGCCGGCGGCACCGAACATGGTTTCGACGGGACCGTGCGGCGGCGTGGCGACCGGTGGACGGTCACCCGGGAGACCGTCCTGCGCGTGCTGGTCCGGGCCGGCATCCCGCTCCCGGACTGACTGCTCGGGGCCGCCATCCGGCGCGCCGCCGATCGAAAGGCTCCGCGTCCCCGCTCGTTCCCCCTCTGAGCGACGTCCTCCGGCCCTGGCGGCCGGCCGGGGCCAGAGGGACGAGAGGTCCAGCCGATGTCGGGCGAAGTCGGGAGCGCGACGCCAGCAGGCGAGGCCCGAGCGCCGGCGCGGTACCGGCTCCGGGGGGTGCGGTCCCGGCGGCCGCCCGGACACCGGGCGGTCGTGGCGGGGGTCGTGGCGGTGGTCCTCGCCGGATCGCTCGTCGCCGGGTACTCGGTGCGGCGCCACGAGGCCGGCTTGCACCTCCGGCCCCGCCCGGCGACCAGCGGGTCGGCGCCGTGGCCGGTGAGCGCCGGGCGGCACGCCAGTGCCCGGCTGTCGGCTTCGCGCCGCGTGCCACCCCGGCCCCCGCCGGCGGCCGACCCGTCCGATCCGGGGGCGGCGCTGGCCGTGGGAGGCTTCGACCTCGGCGAACCTTTCGTGCTCGCCACCGGGTCCGGCTACTCGCTCTTCACCTCCCAGAGCCTCCCCCTGGTGGACCTCCCGGTCGTCACCGCGGCGCCGAAGGGCTCGTGGGGCGTCGAGGCCGACGCCCTCTCGTCCGCGCCGACATGGGCCGCGCCAGGGCCGCTCACCGGTCCCGATGCCGCCCCGCTGGACGGGCATTGGATCCTCTTCTTCGCCGCCCAGGACGCCGCCCCGGACCGTGCCCCGGGCACCGGATCTGCGCCCGGCGCGGTCGCCGGCGCCCGGCTGCCACGCTGCATCGGCACCGCCGTGGCCGCGTCGCCCGACGGTCCCTACACGCCGGCACCCGCCCCGCTGGTGTGCCCGGGTGCCGGTGGGGGCGACCCGCGGCTGTTCGCCGGGCCGGACGGGACGCCCTACCTGGCGTGGGTATCTGGAGCGTCGGCGGCCGGTGGGGCCGCCGTGTGGTCCCAGCAGCTCAGCGCGGCCGGGACGGCGCTGGTCGGGCAGCCGGCGGTCGTCTACCGCCCGGACCTCCCGTGGCAGCAGGGCACGATGGCGTCGGCCGGGATGCTCACCGGCGGTGGTCGGACCTGGCTCGTCTACTCGGCCGGCGGCGGTTTCACGTCGCCGACCGATGCCGTGGGGATCGCCGCCTGCGACGGCCCCCTCGGGCCGTGCGCCGACCGGTCGGCGTTCCCGCTCCTGGCCAGCAACGCCCAGGGTGCCGGGCCGGGCGACCCGACCGCCTTGGTGACGGGCGGCCAGGACTGGCTGGTGTACAACCCCGGGTACTCGGTGGGCGGCGCCACCGCCCGCTCGGTCGACGTGGCGCGGCTCGGGTTCGGGCCGCAGGGCCCGTACCTGGCGACATCGGGCCTGCCCCCGGCCGGGCCGGCCGGCCAGTCGACCCCGGCCGTGCCGGCGGCGGCAACCGGCGCCGTCGAGCC
>JBOGGE010000085.1:0-5628 GCA_050743865.1 Acidimicrobiales bacterium | reverse complement strand
GCTTAGGGCCCGGTCCCCGGTCTCCGGGACCGATGGCGGCGGCGGCCGGGACCCGGGCCGGTCACGGGCCGGTCACGGGCCGGGGACGGGGGAGAGGGGTGGTGCGAGGGGTGTCCGGCTCAGCCGACCGTGAGCTCGCGGCGGTACACGCGGGCCGGGCCCAGCTCGAGCACCCGGGCGGCCAGGGCGTCGAAGGCGGCGGCGGCCTCGCCCCCGGCGTCCACCACCGCCACCGGCAGGCCGCGGTCGCCACCCTCGCGCAGGGCGGGGACGAGCGGGATCCTCCCCAAGAGGGGGACGCCGAGGTCGCCGGCGAGCGCCTCCCCGCCGCCCCGCCCGAACAGCTCGTAGCGGGTGCCGTCGTCGGCCGTGAACCAGCTCATGTTCTCCACCACGCCGCGGACCGAGAGCTTGAGCTTGCGCGCCGCGTAAGCCGATCGCTGGGCCACCCGCTGGGCGGCCGCCTGGGGGGTCGTGACCACCAGGATCTCGGCCCGGGACATGAACTGGGCCAGGGAAAGCGCCACGTCGCCGGTCCCCGGCGGCATGTCCACCAGCAGCACGTCGGGGTCGCCCCAGTAGGCGTCGCCCAGGAACTGCTCGATGGCCTTGTGGAGCATCGGGCCCCGCCAGATGACCGGCTGGTCGTCGGAGACGAAGAACCCCATCGACAGCACCCGCACCCCGTGGGCGCTGGCCGGGACGACAAGGTCCCCCACGATGGCCGGGTTGTGGTCGACGCCCAGCATCTTGGGGATCGAGAACCCGTAGACGTCGGCGTCGAGCACGCCCACCCGCTTCCCCGACCGGGCCAGCGCCACGGCCAGGTTGACCGTCACCGACGACTTGCCCACGCCGCCCTTGCCCGAGGACACCCCGACGACCCGGGTCGGCGACCCCGGCTGGAGGAAGGCGGGGGTGGGCGCTCCCGGCCCGTGGCCGGACTGCCCGTGGGCGTGGCCATCCCCGCCACCGCCCCCGTGGCCGTTGGCGCGATCGACGGGCTCGCCGTGGTCGTCGGACCGGCCGCCGGGCTCCCGGCCCTCCATGCTCCGGCGCAGGCGGGCCCGCAGCCGAGCCAGCGCCGGCGGGTCCATGACCCGAATCTCCACCGTCGCCTCGTCGACGCCGGCAACGGTCCTCGCCGCCGCCGCCACCCGCCGGCGGAGGTCGTCGACCCCGGGCCAGCCTTCCACCGGCAGGGCCAGGACCACCTCGGCCCGGTGCCGGCGGTTGCGGACGCCCGCCACCATGCCGGCGTCGCCGATCGACAGGTCGAGGTCGGGGTCGGGCACCGCCGCCACGGCCTGTTCCAGCCGGGCCTGATCGACTGCCATTCGCCTCCCTCGGGACGGGTCGGTACCGGTGGTCCGGCACCGCCAGGGCCGGCACCGCCAGGGCCGGCGGCTCCAGGGCCGGCGCCCGTGCCAACCGCCGGGTCGGCACCAGGCCGGCGGCACCAGGCCGGCGGCCGGCGGGCACCCCCCGGTAGACTACCGACCGTGGACCGGGCATCCGACGGGGCGCCGGCGGCCGCCCTGGACCCGCAGCCGGCGCCCGAGGGGGAGGACGCGAGGTTCGCGGCGCTGGTCGCCGCCGTCACGGCCGCCTTCGGTGACCCCACCCGGCGGGACATCTTCCTGGCCGTCCGGGCCAGGCCCGGGGTCACGGCATCCGAGGTCGCCGCCGCCTTCTCGCTCCATCCCAACGTAGCCCGCCACCACCTGGACCGGCTGGTGGCCGGCGGGTACCTCCGCGTCGAGACCGCCCGGCGCCCCCGGGGCGCCGGGCGCCCGGCCAAGCGGTTCCTCCCGGTTGGCGAGGATCCGACCATCGAATTCCTCACCCGGCGGGACGACCTCCTGGTCACCCTCCTGGGCAAGGCGCTCGAGCTGCTCGGCCCGGAGGCCGCCGAAAAGATGGCGGCCGAGGTCGGCGAGTCCTACGGCCGGTCGCTGGCCGACCAGATGGGGGCCGGCGAGGGACAGCGCTCGGTGCGGGCGGCCATGCGGGTGATCGCCGACACCCTGACGGCCCACGGGTTCGCCGCCCACGCCGAGGACGTCGGCGGGGGCACGGCGGTCGTGGCCGAGCAGTGCCCGTTCGGGAGCGCCGCCGCCAGCCATCCCGTGCTGTGCGCGGTGGACCGGGGCATGGTCAAGGGCCTCCTGTCCGGGCTGTGCGGGGAGGCCGCCGACGGGTCGACCCGGGTGGTGCTGTCGTCGCGGGCCCGGGGCGACGACGTGTGCGCCGCGCTCGCCTGACGTCCCCGCCGGCCCGGGTTCCGGCGTGACGCGCCACTACCTGGACCACGCGTCCACCTCGCCGCTCCGCCCGGCGGCGGCGGCGGCCATCCGGGCCTGGCTCGACGGCCCGGTGGGCGACCCGGGCCGGGTCCACGAGGAGGGCCGCACGGCGCGGGCGGCGGTCGAGGAGGCGCGCCGGCAGGTGGCGACCCTCCTCGGGGTGCGCCCCCGCCAGGTGGTCTTCACCGCCGGTGGCACCGAGGCGGTCAACGCCGCCGTGTGGGGCGCCACCCGCGCCGTCCCCGGCGGCGCCGTGCTGTGCGCGCCGGTGGAGCACTCGGCCGTCCGCCAGGCCTCCGAGCGGCTGGCCCCGGTGGTGGCCCTCCCCGTCGACCGTTTCGGCCGCCTCTGGGTGGACGGCGTGACCGAGGCCCTACTCGCCGCCGGCGCCGGTGGTGCCACCGGTCCCCCCCCGGCGCTGGTGCACTGCCAGTGGGCCAACCACGAGGTCGGGACCGTCCAGCCCGTCGCCGAGGTGGTGGCACGGTGCCGGCAAGCCGGTGTGCCGGTCCACGTCGACGCCGCCGCCGCCGCCGGGCACGTGGCCATGGACCTGGCGGACCTCGGTGCCGACCTGGTGTCGGTGAGCGCCCACAAGCTCGGCGGGCCTCCCGGGGTCGGCGCCCTGGTGGTCCGCCGCGGGCTGCGCTTCGAGCCGCTGCTCGTCGGGGGCGACCAGGAGCGCGGCCGGCGGGCCGGGATGGAGAACGTCCCGGCCATCGCCGGGTTCGGCGCCGCCGCCGCCGCCCTCGACCCGGTGACGCTGGCAGCCGAGGCGTCGGACGCCCGCCGGCGCACCGACCGGCTTCTCGGCTCGGCGCTGGCGGTGGACGGCGTCGACCAGGTGGGCGACCCGGATCGCCGGCTGGCCCACCTCATCTGCCTCGGGGTGGCCGGAGTCGAGGCCGAGCCCGTGCTGCTCGGCCTGGACCGGGCCGGGATCGCCGCCCACTCCGGGTCGGCCTGCTCGTCGGAGTCGCTCGAGCCGTCGCCGGTGCTCGAGGCGATGGGGGTCGACCCCAGCCACTCGCTGCGCCTGTCGGTCGGATGGTCGACCGTCGACGCCGAGGTGGACGCATTCTGCGCCGCCTTCCCCGGGGTCGTCGCCGACCTCCGGGCCCTGCGGAGCTGACCGCCACCCCGGTCGGTCAGCCGGCCCGGGAGCAGTCCCGTCGGTCAGCCGGCCCGGGAGCAGCGCGGTCGGTCAACCGCCCCGGGAACCGTAGAAGCCGGCACCGAAGGCGAAGATGCCCCCGTCGGACCCCACCATCCAGTAGCCGGCACCCGACGGTTCGGGGACCACGCCGACCACCGGCCGGTTCAACGGGTGACCCCCGACCGAGCCGAAGAAGCCCACGCCGAAGGCGAAGATCCCGCCGTCGGCCCCCACCTCCCAGTAGCCGTGCCCTGTCGGGGCCGCCGCCATGCCGACGATCGGCTGGTCGAGGGGCTGGCCCCCCATCGAGCCGTAGAACCGGGCGCCGCCGAAGCAGAAGATCCCCCCGTCGCGTCCCACCTCCCAGTAGCCGTTCCCTGTCGGGGCCGCCGCCATGCCGACGATCGGCTGGTCGAGTGGGTGGCCGCCCATCGAGCCGAGGAAGGCGGCGTCGCCGTACGAGAACACCCCGCCGTCGGCGGCCACCTCCCAGTAGCCGTCACCGGACCTGGTGGCGGCCATGCCGACCTCGGGCGGGACGACAGGAGGGGCGGGAGCAGCGGGAGCGGGGGCGGGGGCGGGGGCGGGCGGCGTCCCCCCGAGGTCGGGGGCGACGTCGGCCGACCACGAGAAGTAGGGGACCGGCGCGCCGCCCGCCGGTCGGACGAACAGCTCGGTGAAGGAGGTGCCCCACCCGCTGGCCGTGCCCTGGGCGAAGCCGGCCCCGGCCACGCAGTCGGCGCAGGTCCCGTAGCCCAGGATGGCGTCGCGGTGGCCCCAGCACCCGGCGCTGGACGGCGAGCCGCAGTCCACGTTGCTGGTGTCGCCCGATCCCCCGTAGCCGTCGGCGTACATCCACTCGTAGTCGGCAGCCAGGGGGTTGACCGAGTTGGCGGCCCAGATCGAGCTGGCCGACAGGAAGGGGAACGGCGCCGAGGGGTTCGGGTCGCCGCCGTCGGCCGCCCCCTGCTGGGCCCCGCCGGACAGTGTGGCCACCAGCCCGACGTAGGGGGGCAGTCCCCGGTCGACGCGCTCTTCGTCGGTGACGACGAACAGCTGCTCGGCGGCGGTCAGCGACGACCAGTCGGACGGCAGCACGAGAGGGCCGACCCCCTCGCCGGCCCGGGCGACGTCGATGGCCCGGAGGGCGTCGGTGGTGCAGTCCGGCGTCTCCACCAGCGAGACGCTGGGCGAGCTGAGGCACGGGTTGGTGCAGGTCCACCCGCCGGAGGTCTCGGTGCAGGTGGCCGATCCGGCGATGTTGGGCTCGGAGGGGACGTTCGCCGCCGGGTTGCGAGGCGGCACCATGCCGACGGCGGCCCCCGCCGGGGAGATCACGGTGGCCCCGGCGACCAGGAGGACGGAGGCCGCGACGGTGGCCACCAGCCCGGCGCGGCGGGCTCCCGCCTGCAACCGTCGACGCTCGGCCATCTCCCCTCCCGCGGCGAGAGGATGCTGGCCCGCCCTCATGGCGTGGCCCGGAGATGGCCCCTCCCGGGATCCGCATGCCGGCTCGGGGCGCTCCGGTCAGCCGGACCGTCGCGCCATCGGGCCTGTCCGGGTTATCGACCCGTGCGGGGAGGTTCTTTCCGCGTGACCCCCGGGATCGGGAGGTTCAGCTGCTGGCTGCCGGGACCCCGGGGGGCAGCGGCTGGCCGGCCTGGGCGAACGCCTGCCGGATGGCCGGCGCCGCCTCCCCCAGCCACTTGGCCGAGGGGTGGTCGCCCAGGAAGTCCTTGAAGTGGAGGGCGGCCTGGTCGGGATGCCCCCCGTCGAGGAGGATCGTCCCCAGGTAGAACTGGCCCACGGCCAGCCCGGGCTCGGCCCGCACCGAGGCGGCGACCGCCGTGGCGCCGTCGACCACCTGGGCCGGCTTCTTCGCCGCCGTGGCCGCCTGCCAATCGAGCCAGCCCCACTCGGCCAGGGCCACCGGGTCGCCCGGGTCCTCGGCCAGCACCTGGGCGTAGACGCCGATGGCCTGCCCGGCATGGCCGCCGTCGACCAGGGCCCGGGCCTGCTGGAGCTGCCGCTGGACCTGCTGGGCCCGGCTCAGGTCGATGCTGCCGGTCGGCGTCTCCCCCGGCAGCCGGGGCGCCGCCAGGTCGAGGGCGAGCACCACGGCCCCGGCCACCAGGCAGGCGACGCCCCCCAGGGCCAGCCACCGGC
>JBOGGE010000084.1:0-7799 GCA_050743865.1 Acidimicrobiales bacterium | reverse complement strand
ACAGCGGGGGCGGGGTGGTCGCCGCCATGAACGTCTCGGCCAACGCCCTCCGGGTGGGCCCGTCGACCCTGCGCCACGAGGTGCTCCCCCTCCTCCGGCAGACGGCGGCCCAGATCGACGAGGGCCTCCGGGGAGCCGGGCGCGGGGTCACCACCAGCTCGGCCGGCGTCGGCTGACCGGAGCCGGCGACCGCCGGGCACTGAGGCGCCGGCCGTGCTGCCACGACCGAGTGCTGCCACACCTCGGCGTGGCCCGTCGCCCGGCCCAGGCAGGGGCCAGCCGCCTCCCGGCAGGGGCTGGGCATCCCGTCCTCACCGAGTTGCTCACGCGCATCACGAGCCAGAGGGGCCCGCACATCGACTTCTACGCCGCCCAGGCACGTCGCTGACCGAAAGCGCCGAGGGGTTCCAGGGCCGCCCGCCGGATCGACCGCCAGGCCGACTGGTGGACGGGCTGGACGGACTTCACCTCGTCGAGCAGGTCGCGGCCTCTTCGACGCCGCCGACCTGAGGACCCCGACCCCGCCAGCGGTCCTCCGGGGCGTCCTGTGACGCGGCAGTCCTCCTGCCACCGCCATCGGTGGCAGGAGGACGTACTGGTCGTAAGGGGGATCAGTGGGTGCTGCGAAGCCGCCGGCGCGCCGTCAGCAGCCCGGCCCCCGCCACGAGCAGGCCACCGCCCACGCCGAAGAGCGTGACGTCCTGGACGCCCGACGTCGAGCCCCCACCCGTCTGGGGTGCCCCGCTCGGCACCGCGCTCATCTGCGACGCCACGAGTTGACCGCACAGTGCGGGTGCGGTGGCAGCCAGGGGGAGGGTGGGCACGAGTGTGCTCTTGAGCGTCGTCGCTGCCTTGGGAGCGGTCGACGGTGTGAGACCGTGGACCACGATGACCGCGTTGTGCGCCTGGACAGCCTTCAACGCTGTCGCGCTCAGTGTGAAGGTGCGGCTGTATGTGTAGCTTGCCCCCTTCGGCGCGATTGTGATTGTCGTCCCCTTGCCCGCTGTGGTGCCGCCAGGTGTGACGGACAACGTGGTCTGGATCATCCCGTATGTCGGTTGCGCGTCGACCGTGGAGATCACCCCTGTCCGGTTCTTGGTGGACGCCGTCGGGCACGCCCCCTTGGCCAGCCCGTGGATGTGCTGGACATGGGGGAAGGGCTTGCCTGTGAAGGTGGCGGCGAGACCCGTGGCGTGCTCGGTGACCGTCGCCTTGGTCCCTGTGAGGACGAGCTTGAGTGTCCCCGATGCCTTTGTCTGGCCGTTGAGCGGGACCGGCTTGAGGGCGGCGGTGTACGTGGTGGCGCCGCTTGTCGTCGCACCGGCAACCGGGGGCATCGCCACCCCGAGCCCCATCAAGGCCATCCCGGCGGCACCGGTGGCCACGCCGGCGACGCTGAACATCTTCTTCTTCTTGGAATTCTTCATCTCAGTCCTGGTGCTCTTCATCTGGGTAAGGGTCCTTTCTTGGATGTCGTCGGTGATGCCCCAGGTCTCCGGAGCAAGGGCCCGATTGGATGACCTCTCACCCGGACGTCCGGCGCCACGGGTGCCGAGGCCATCCGTCGGCTCGCTCGGCTCCGGACACCTTGAGGTGGACGGCACACGAGACGAAAAGGGCCCGGTGAGGCACGTGCTGGCGGGCGGGCGGGGGCGGGCCGTGACGCTGGCCGCGGTTGTCCTGCTCCTCGGTGGCGGGAGCGCCGTCGGGGTCGCCGTCGCCTCCCAGCACCACGCGCCCCAGCCCTCCCGGCAGGCGGCGGGAACGACCGGGCCGGCGGGGCGCCGGAGCGCCGGGGCCGGCGACGGCAGCAAGGCGCCAGGCATCTCGCCCAGCCGGCCCCCCCGGTCTGCGGCGGCGGGCCGGATCGCGACCACGGTGCCGACCGTGATCGGCCCCACGCTGGCGAGGTCGGACCCGGTGGCCATCGACATCCCGGCCATCGCCGTCACATCCAGCCTCCAGGACCTCGGGCTGGCGCCCACAGGAAGCATCGAGGTCCCGCTGCCCGGTCCCCGGTACAACGAGGCCGCCTGGTACGACGGATCGCCGACTCCCGGTGAGGTCGGCCCGGCGATCATCGAAGGCCACATCGACTCGGCCGCCACAGGCCCGTCGGTGTTCTTCCGGCTCGGCGCCCTGGTGCCCGGTGACGGTGTCGACGTCACCCTGGCTGACGGGACCGTCGCCGTGTTCTCCGTGACCGGCGTGCGCCAGTACCCGAAGGCCGACTTCCCGACCAACGTCGTTTACGGCAACACCGACTTCGCCGCCCTCCGGCTCGTCACCTGCGGCGGGTCATTCGACCACACAACCGGGCACTACCTGGCCAATACGGTCGTCTTCGCCTCACTCCAGTCGTCACACCCGGGCGCGCCGCCGGCTGTCGCACCGGGCTCGGGTCCTCACGGCTGAGCGCGCCGGGCCGGCCCTCGCCGACATCCGGGAGGTGCGGCCGCTCCGTACCAAAGGGAGCACCACCCCGCACCGCGCCGGCGTGCCGCCGGTCCGCACGATGGGAGCCCTCGTGACTGATGCCAGCCTTCGACCCGAAGTGCATGACGACTGCAATGGGGTGGCACCACTCGCCGCGGTGGCGCCAGGGAGGCCGGCGCACGACCGGCTGCCCACCGTCACCCGCCGCACGCTGCAGGTCGTGCTGGGGCTGTTCTGGCTCCTCGACGGGGCCCTCCAGCTCCAGCCGTTCATGTTCGGCAAGGGCTTCGCCGGGCAGGTGATCGCCCCTGCGGCAGCCGGGCAGCCGTACTTCGTCAGCGCCACCGTCCACTGGTCGGCCTCGCTGATCCTCGGCCACCCGGTCGCGTGGGACGTGTTGTTCGCCGCCGTACAGCTGGCCATCGGAGCCGGGCTCCTCTTCCGCCGGACGGCCCGGCCGGCCGTCGCCGTGTCCCTCGCCTGGGCCGCCGGCGTGTGGTACCTCGGAGAAGGCCTGGGCGGGCTGGCCGGCGGCCCCGCCACCTTCGTGACCGGCGCCCCCGGTGCCGTCGCCCTCTACGGGCTCGTCGGGCTGGCCGCCTGGCCTCGCCTCGGCCCCGATCGGCGCCGGCAGCTGCTCGACCGGAGTGCCGGCTGGCGGTCTCGGGCCCGGATCGGGATCCGGATCCGGATCCGGACGATCCTGTCGGTGACGTCCGACGAGCCCCCGGCCCGCTGGGTGCCGGCCGCGTGGGCGGTGACGTGGGGCCTCTTTGCGCTGCTCCGCGCCCTTCCTGCCAACGACTCGGCGACCGCGCTGGGCAGCCAGGTGCTCGCCAGTGCCGGCAGCTCGCCCGGCTGGCTGTCCAGCGCCCAGCACCTTGTCGGGTCGGCGCTGCAGCACCAGGGCGTCGGGCTCGTGGCCGCCGTGGTGGTGGCCGAGCTGGCAGTCGGGTTACTGGCCCTCAGGCCCGGGATGTTCCGCCAGGTCGCGGCCTGGGCCGGCATCGCCGTGGCATTGGCCGTCTGGGTCGTCGGGCAGGCGTTCGGCCAGATCTCCACCGGGATGGGAACGGACCCCAGCTCGGCGCCGCTCGTCGTGCTCCTCGGGGTCGCGCTGCTGGGCCTGATGGCACCCGAGAGGGCAGGCGCCACCGTCTCTCCGGGTGCGGGCGGTGCCGACGGGGCACGCGGCGGTCGTTGGACCCGCTGGCTCCGTGAGGCGTGACCGACGACCGACGAGCCCGGTCGATCCCGCCTGCTGCGTCGTCCCGGTGGCCGGGGACGATCTCCCCGTACTCGGATGCGGCTGCAGGCCGCTACTGGAAGGATGGGCGGCGCAGCGATCGGGGAGCCCGTCCCGGGCGGCATTCCTTCGGGGTTGCCCCGCCCCGGGGGCACTCTCGGGATGGAGCGATCGAACGATGGCAGCGGAGCCGACCGGCGGGCGGGAGCGGAAGGAGCATGGTGAGCTCGGCGACGCCCAGCTGGTGACGGCGGTCGCCCGGTGCGACGAACGGGCGCTCGCCGAGCTCTACCGCCGCCACGGCCGCGCCGTCTACGGGTTGGCTCGGAGGGTGACCGGCGAAGACGGGGAAGCCGAGGACCTCGCCCAAGAGGTCTTCCTGCACCTGTGGCAGGACCCGGAGCATTTCGATCCCGACCGGGGGTCGCTCCGTACCTACCTCCTCACCCGCACCCACTCCCGCGCCGTCGATCTCGTCCGCTCCCGTGCCGCCCGGCGGCGGCGCGAGGAGCAGGATGCCCGGTCGCCGGCGACCGCCGCGTACGACCTCGAGCGGGAAGTGTGGGACCTGACCTTGGCCGAACGAGTGTCGGACGCCGTCGCCCGGCTCCCGGCGACCGAGCGAGCGGCGATCGGGCTGGCGTACTTCGACGGGCGGACGTACCGCGAGGTGGCCGCGCTCCTGTCCCAGCCGGAGGGCACGGTCAAGAGCCGGATCCGCAGCGGCCTCCGGCGTATGAGAACATTGCTGGAGAAGGTGGAGGACCGTGATGTCCGGGGACCGTGAGCACCAGGCAGTCGCCGAGCTCCTGGGGGCGTACTCGCTCGACGCCGTCGAGCCCGACGAGATGCGGCTGGTCGACGAGCACCTGGCGCAGTGCCCCCGATGCCGTGAGGAGGTCGACCAGCTCCGCGAGGTCGCCGCCGCCCTGGGCAATCGGAACGAGGAGCCACCCCCGGCGGTGTGGGAGCACATCGCCGAGCGGATCGCCGGTGGTACCGGCGAGAGATCCGGTGCCGATCGGCCGGCCCCGGGCCCAACGGCGTCACCCGAGGGGCGGCGGTCGATCGCTGGAGCCGGCCCTGGTCCTGCTGCGGGGCCACGTCGGGGATCCGTCGCTGGCCGTGCCTGGGCGGCCGCGGCCGTCGCCCTTGCCGCCGCCGCGGCCGTCGTCGCCCTGGCAATCAGCCTGGTCGGCGCCAATGACCGCGTCAGCCAACTCCGCTCGGCGCTCACCGCGCCCACCGCTGCCGTGCGCGCCGCCCTGGCCAGTCCGGGTCACCGGCTCGTGAACCTCCGGTCAAGGGACGGCGCCCCAGCAGCTCAGCTCGTCGTCGATCGCAACGGCACGGGCTACGTCGTCACCTCGACCATGCCGGCGCTGCCCGCGAGCCAGACCTACCAGTTGTGGGCGAGCATCAACGGGAGGACGATCTCGCTCGGCCTGCTGGCCGGGAAGGTGGTCCCCGGCCAGGCGTTCAGCCTCGGGTCGTCGACGTCGGGGGCCCGAGAGCTCATGGTCACCGTCGAGCCGGCCGGCGGGGTCGTGGCGCCGGACCGGGTGCCGGTGGCCACGGCCGATCTCACCGTCGCCTGACCCCAGCCCCGCCGCGGCCCCCAACGCACCCACGGGGAGCTCAGCCGGCAGGTGGACCGGCGGCCGGGCAGAATGGCACACGACACCGACCACCCCGAATGGCTGCTCCGGTGATCGAGGGATGCGACTCTGCCGGGATAATGGCAGCCCAGCCATGCCACGGCCGGCGGCTCGCGCCGGTCCGCTGTGGTCCGTAGGCTGGCCCGTATGTGCGGGCGGTTCGTGCTGCGGACTCCGCCCAACCGCCTCGCCGAGTACTTCGATGCCGAGGTGGCACCGGGGGTCGCCGAGTCGTTCCGGCCCCGGTTCAACGTGGCGCCCACCACCGACGTGCTCGCCCTCGCCGCCGACGCCAGCGGGCGGCGGACCATCGGCCGCTACCGCTGGGGCCTCGTGCCGCACTGGGCGAGGGATCCGTCGATCGGAACCCGGATGTTCAACGCGCGCGACGACCGGCTGGCGTCGAGCAGGGCGTTCGGCCCGGCGCTCCGCCGCCGCCGGCTCGTGGTCCTGGCCGACGGCTACTGGGAGTGGCAGAAGGCTCCGGACGGCGGCCGGCAACCCTTCTACTTTCACCGCCCCGATGGACACCCGCTCGCCATAGCCGGGCTGTACGAGCACTGGCGGGCGCCGGGCGGCGGGGGCCAGCGCCTGTCCTCGTGCACGATCGTCACCACGGCCGCGCCGCCAGCCCTGCGGGCCGTCCACGACCGCATGCCGGCCATGGTGCCACTCGGCACCCTCGACTCGTGGCTGGAGCCGGGGGAGCGCCGGCCCGGGGAGCTGATCGACCTCTTGGCCGGCGCCGGGCCGGACCTCGACGCCTACCCGGTCGACAAGCGGGTAGGCAACGTGAGGAACGACGACGAGCACCTGCTCGACCCGGTGCCTCTTCACGGAGCCTGAACCGGTGACCCACACGAAGGCTCGCTTCACCTGAGCGGGCGTTCAGGAACACCGGCCAGCCAGAGCGATCGCATCAAGATTGCCCTTCACGGGTATCGACCCGATGACCTTCCCCGACGAGAGCTCGATGATCGATACCGCTCGAGGCGTGGGCTTGCCACTCGATACACCACCAGTGGCGTAGGCGATCCTTGTCTTGCCACCCACTACCATCTCCCATGGTTCGTGCCGCAACCAGACGGGAGCACCCAAGGTCCCATCGCTGGTGCCACAAAGAGCGTCTCCGAAGACTGCCAGCTCGCGGGCAGGAAGTCATGGCGCTGACATCGCTCGCCCGGAGCGAGTTGTAGGTGCGGCTCAGCGTCGCCGCTGTTCCCTGGCCTCCCGCCTCGGCGTCGGTGAACGTCTACGAGAAGTTGCCGCGGGCCGGGTTGATGGATGCCAACCGCTTGGCTTGGGTGTCTTGGCAGTCGCAGATCGGGTCGTTGACTGCCGCCTTGCCGAGCCCGACGACCGCGCCGTCGCTGATGCCGGCCGCTGGTTCAGCGTCCGGATCGACTTGGGCGACCACGATGACATCACCGACATGGCGTCGCCTTGGGACCGTGGCCGTGCCGACCGTGGCCGGCGCATGAACGCCCGCGCTCGAGGTGACCCCTCCCGCGACCGGGGCGGCCCCGGCAGCGGCAGCGGCGGAGACGGCCCACGCGCCCGACGTCACGATGGCGGCGAGGGTCACGAGGCGTCGCACCCCCGGGGATCGACACTCACTCAACCGCGTCGCCATATGCCCCTCCCGCGACGACGGACCCAACCCGTGCCGGTTGCGAGCCCACCCCCGGACGACGAGATCGATCAAACGGCTCGGTAACCGGGCACCAATCTGACACGCCCATTGCCGATTAGACTGCAGCTGGGTTGCAATTATTGACGCACATCGTTCACGGGGGCCACCGGACAAGCGAGGGTCCGCGACCTCTCCCCGTGGCAGCGGGCGTCGGGCGAGCGCACAGGGCGGGCTCCTGCACCGGCCCGCTCAGGAGAAGTCGCGGGCCCTGGTGGCCGCGGCCAGCTCCAGGGGCTCGATCCGCTCGGCGACCACGTTGACCACCCCGCTGGCGGCCTCGACCCGGCCGCGCACGACCATGGCGGCCGCCGACCGGGCGACGCGGCGGTAACGGGCCCAGGCCCCGACCGAGCACACCACGTTGACCAGGCCGGTCTCGTCCTCGAGGGACACGAAGGTGACCCCGCCGGCGGTCTCGGGCCGCTGGCGGTGGGTCACCACCCCGGCCACGGTCACCCGCTGCCCGTCGGTCGCCTCCCCCAGCCGCGCCGCCGTGGTCACGCCACGCCCGTCGAGCTCCTCCCGGGCCAGCTCGGTGAGCGAGACGCCGGTGGTGACCCCGGTCGCCCACAGGTCGGCCACCACCTCCTCGGCGACGGTCATCGGCGGGAGCGGCGGGGCATCGGCCCCCACCACGATCCCCTCGAGCTGGGCGGGGCCGGACTGGGCGAGCGCCCCCACCGCCCACAGCGCCCGGCGCCGGTCGCCGCCGTCCAGGCCGGCCGTGGCGCCGGCGGTGGCCAACGCCTCGAGCTGGGGCCGGGTG
>JBOGGE010000083.1:0-38978 GCA_050743865.1 Acidimicrobiales bacterium | reverse complement strand
ACGCACCACAGCACGCAGGCATCGCCGGCCAAATGATGGGGATGGGTCAGCGAGGACACCGCACGTGCAGCACGGGCAAGACCCTCATCGGGCCAGGGCGATCGGCCCGGTTCGCATCAGCGACCCGTTGCCGGCGGCGTCTGCGTTCGCCTTCTGGTAGGCGGCGGCGGCTTCAGCCAACTGGTCGGGATCCGTGGTAGCCGACAGCACCGCCCTCGTCTGGCTCCCAATGTCGGGAGGTTTGTCGGCGTACCACCCGAGGAACCCCTCGGCCACCGCCCGGAGGCCCTCGGGGGAGTCGAGCGCCAGCCCCTTCGCCGCCGCCTGGGCGACACAGACCGACATGTCGGTGTCATCGGTCCAACTGCCCGCCGGACGCCCGGTGAGGGCACCACGACCCATTTGGACGGCGTCCGGTGGGCACACCGGGCCGAACTCGTAGGCGGCGCCGAGGGCATCACCGACAGCGGCACCTACGAGGACGCCTGCCGCCCGGTCGAGCTGGAGTGGGCTCAGGTTGACCACCTGGCGTTCAGTCACCATCGCCAACCGTCCACGAGGTCACTCGCCAGTCTCCGGTCTGACGGTGGGTCACCACCTCGGCTATCACGTCGTCGTCGACCGATAGGTGAAGCCCGAGCACGGCGCCGGGTTCGGGGCGCTCCTCAGCCATGAGAGCCACGCCGGTCGTCCTCCCTGGCTGCGAATCGTCCATCACGGCCGTCACCTCCGCCACGTTGCCCTTCACTTCGGCCACGATCCGGTCCCGGCCTTCCTCGTCGACCACCACGAGGCGGCGGGTGCGGACCACATCCGAAACAGGGCCGTTCCATGCCATCAGCAGAAGGTAGCTCTCGTTGTCCGCCATCTACTGGTGGCCGGCACGAGGACGAAGGAACGCACTCGGCGAGCCGACTGCTTGTCACCGCGTTGTCACTCAATCCCTGCGCGACTGACCACTTTTGGCCTCTCCAGACCATACGAACGCCGGTCGAACACACCAGCTGACCTGGGCAGACACGGGAGACCGCGCCAGGCCCCACGAACTTGACCGGCCTCTTAATCCGCAGGTTCTGGGTTCGAATCCCAGGGGGCGCACCGCGAGGTTCCTCGGCCATGGCGACGCTCGCTCGGCCGGGTTGATGCTCATGGCCGCCGACCTGCCTGTTCATCCACCAGCGGCGTTCGCCGTTGGGAGGCTCAGCATGCCGAGGGCACCGAGCTCCGTCTTGGCTACCGCCTGGACGGTCCGGCGGTGCCCCTCTTGTCCACCTGCTGCAGAGGTACCGGGGAGTCCGCCAACCACCGGGTGCAGCAGTCTCCGTGCCACCGTTGCGCGCGGCGCGGCGGCTGCAATGCAGGAGTCGCTGGACCTTTCCTACGGCGTCACCGGCACCGGGCCCCCGCCGCCTCCCGCAGCCACCCTGGCCATGATCAGGGAGATCGCTTCGTCTTGAGCAAGCAGGTGCGCTTGGATCTGTTTGGCCTCCTCAAGGACGGCGGCTGCATCGTCGTAGGTTGCCTCGGCCCGTGCGTCAGCTGCCTTCGCCTGGATGTTCTGTCCCACGATGATCACCGGCAGCAGCACCAGCTGGAGGAAGCTGGACGAGATCCATAGGATGAGCAGCTGCGTCGAGTGGATGTTGTCGGGCAGGCTGATGAGCGCGATGGCGGCGAACACGTAGGCCGCCCACATCGTGCCGACGATCACGGTTATGCGCAGGCCCACCTTGGTGTTGAAGCGACCCACGACGTTGTCGCCGTGAACCTTGGCTGCCGCATCGTGGACCTTGGGCGGCCCCTTCGCTCTGCGGGCGTCGATATGAGGGTGCGGAACGTAGTTGAAAAGCGTGGACATGGCGCGATCCTGTCATGGCCCCACGGCTCGGTGGAGCCAACCGGCCAGACAGTCACATTCCACCAGATGGAGCCGACCTGCGACAGCCGGCCCCCGGTCACGGCTCCGTGGGCCGCTGTGGGCGCCCGTGCGTTGTTTGCCGGCCAGGCCTCGTGGCGTGCGGGGGTCTGGCCGACCGGCGATTGCGGGCTGATGGGGTGCAACTTGGGCGCCGAGGAGGCGTTGGCGTCACCCCCACGGGCTCCGTGGGCCGACGATCGGGCAGGGCGGGAGCGAGCACCACTCGGCAGTGGAGCGTGTAGACCTGACAGCGCTGGCAATCGTCAAGTGGGGACTCGACGACGCCGTCGCCGATCTGCGGTCTTCTCTCCGCCGGCCTCGTGGTGGCCCACACCTGCGGGACCGCCGAGCCCAAGTGAGCAGCGTACGGGCGAGCCGTGGGCCGAGCGGGCGCCTTCTACGCAAGGCCGACGTGACGGTTGTCCCGTTTGGCCGGGGGAAGCTCACTTCCCTCACCACGACCCGCGGTGCTCGGGCACGCGTTGAACGATCGGGGTGACAGCGAGTAGGAGCAATGCGAAGATCGCGAAGATGTGGCCGAGCGTGACTCCGGGGCTCCTGCTCTGGGCGATGATCGCGGTAGTGACCGAGATCGAGACGATAGAGCCCGCCTGCCGGGCCATGGAGCGGAGTGCCGCGACACCAGCGGAGAGCTCGGGCGCCAACTGGAGCGACGCGTTGCGAGACGCCGGCGCTGACCAGCCGATTCCAATCCCGCTCACGGCCCCGGCGATGGCCAGCCAGGCATACGCGGACACGTGCCCAGGATCAACGGCGAGGCCGAGCATGCCGACCGCGGTGAGGACGAACCCGACGAACATGGGCTGGCGGTAACCGGTACGGCGAAGTGCGAGCACGCCCAGGATCGAGAAGGCGATCACAGCGAGCCCACGGGCGGTCAGCAGGGTGCCCGCGTCGAGCGCGTTCATGCCGTACCGCTCGATGGCGTAGAGAGGGACCAGCGCCCCGAGCCCAGACGCGGCACCGCCATAAAGGAAGTTGATGACGTTCATGACCCCGAACCCGGCGCCGTGCAGCATCCGGGGCTGGATGAACGGCTCCGGGACACGATGGGTATGCCGCACGAACGCGCCGAGCGCGACCAATGCGACGACCACCGGGGCGACGAACTGCGGGGACCACACGCGTGCTCCACCCTCGCCGAGGTAGGTGATGGCGACCATGGCGGTGAGTACCCCGACCCCGAGAAGCGCCATGCCGGTCACGTCCATGGCTGGTCTCGCTCTGCTGCGAGCGGGCGGGTCGCTGGGGACGTACCTGAGGCACAGGACGACAAGGGCGGTCCCGATGGGCACGTTCACGAGGAAAATGCCCTTCCAGGACCAGTAGGCGACGAACACCCCGCCGAGGATGGGCCCGACGACGGCGCCGATCGGGAAGATGCTGCCGAACAGGCCCACCGCCCGATCACGTGCTTCGCCGAAGTGGTCGACCACGATCCCCGTCGCCGAGGGCGTGAACCCGGCAGCGCCAACGGCCTGCACGGCACGCAGCGCGATCAATAGGTAGATGTTGTTCGCGAGCCCACAGCACAGCGAGGCCGCCGTGAACAGCACCGCCGAGAATAGGAAGACGCGGCGACGCCCGTACTGGTCGCTGAACTTGCCGACCAGCGGCAGCATGAGCACAAGCCCGACCGAGTAAATGGTGATCGTCCAGCCCGCCCAGTTGATCGACGTGTGCAGACCGTGCTGCAGCGCGTGCAGCGCCGTCGCCACGATCGTCTGGTCGATCGAACTCATCAACAGCGCCATCGACACCACGGCGAAGATCACTCTGCGCCGCGGCTCGCCCCGGTCACCTGGCTGAACAGCGACTCCTCGCCCAGCATCCAGCACGCCTGGCGAGCGTGCCGCGACATGAGAGCGGTCCACATTTGACCGTGTGAGTGTCCCAGGCTCTCCTACCACGTCATCTCGAACCTACTTGGCACGAGTCAACCCCGCTGGGCTGCCGGCGCGGCATGGCCTTGACGGCCACCTATCGACGGCTGGGCTCCCGTATGCCACGAACGAAGCAAGGTGTCAAGCGATGCCGTGTGCCATCCCCTCGGTTCGATGCTGGGCGAGGGATGAAGGTTGGCCCTTCGGAGCCGCTGAACGGGGAGAGGCTTCAAACCGCCGTGTGCTGCGTTGGCTGAAGACCGTCGTGGTGAGCGAGGGTGTCGACGGCGTCGATCCCCGATGCGATGCGCGCCCGACACGACTCGGCGTCGCGTTCTGCCTTGGACGACGAGCGCACCCAGATGACCCAGTTGCCATCGGCACTCGGCCACGGGAACTCGGCCACCTCGTAGACGTCGTCGGGCTGGCCGAGAGGTCGGCGGCGTCCCAGCGTGCGCGCCCGACGACCACCACCCCGGCCCCTTCGGCGCCAGCAGGGTTCCGCTCGACATGCTGCTCGTCGCCGCAAGCCCGTAGTCCTCTCGGCGGCGACCGGTCACCCTGAGGAGGCATGCAGCACGCCTCGTGGCCGGCAGGACGCACGACCGGCGTCCCTGGAAGGGATCACCGAACGTTCCCAGACTCGATCACCGACATTCCCCAGGTGTTGAGCCGGGTGACGAGCTTGTGCCGGGTACAGGTCAGGTGTCGGCGACCACCTCTTTTTCGAGATTACCGGCGTGGGCGACCAGCTGATCGGGCTCCACCGGGCAGTGGCAGGCGGTGCAGCGATGCTCGACCGTCCAGCGCTCCGCGAGGAGGCCCGTCGGCCTCGGGCACGGGGCACTGCGGCTCGCCGGCAAGGTGCCCGATATTGGGTCGGCAGCTGGTGCGCCGACCGGCGGTCGAGGGGGCCGACATCCGAATCGCCAATTCACCGGCGGATGCGAGTCGACCAGCGGGGAGATTCCCCACCACGACTCCTCGGGACTCAGTGGATGATTTGGCGCTCTACGCGTCATGAAGATCGGCACGTCCGTGTAGAACGGATGTAGAGGATCACGCGGAGACCGAGGACGCGGAGGTGTCGTACCGGGAACTTTGCCGTCAATCGGCGTGAGCGAACGCCCTCGGCTGGCGTAGTCAGTGCGTGACCTCGAGATACAATGGAGGTTCGATATGGCTAGGAATAGCAAGCCATCGGCTGTCTGGGCAGAAGCGATTGGGATGTGGGTGGCGATCGCAGTTTCTGCGGCAATCGCGTTCATCACTCTCTACACCCCGGGGTTCACCGAGCCTGGACTCGTCAAAGTGGTCGTGCCAGCGATTGCTGTCGGGTTCATTCTCGCCCTCGCCGGCGCGTTCGCGCTGGGCTCGTTGCGGGTGCGGGCACTGATGCCTGTCGAAACGGTCCACGACGAAGCCGCCTACGCCCATGACGGTGTCCTCAGCACGAACGAGCGAGACCGCTTGGCGACGGACGTCGTCCGGCAGTTGGCTCGAGGAGCCATGGTCACGAACGGCAACCTCGTGGAGCACTCGGCCTAACCCGAAGCGGGTGCCCTCGTCGCACTGAAGCGACGAGGGCCCCGCGCCCCGGACCCCGACGGACCCTCGGGACCGGACCGCCCGCGGCTTCGTGCAAAGGGGTGACGTCTACGAGCTGCGTCCACCCCGACGAACTGGCCATGAGCCACAGGGCCGACGACTTGGCGTTGTCGTGCAGGCAGATGCCCTGTTACCACGCTCTGTCGTCCTAGTCGCCCCGACGTCGCTCAGCGCCCGGGCCGCGAGCGTCCGACCAGAGGTGGTTATCGAGGGCGAGCCCACCAGGGTGCC
This sequence comes from Acidimicrobiales bacterium, assembly GCA_050743865.1. Taxonomy (GTDB): domain Bacteria; phylum Actinomycetota; class Acidimicrobiia; order Acidimicrobiales; family RAAP-2; genus DAHUZJ01. The sequence goes on along the minus strand of JBOGGE010000083.1, from coordinate 33,317 downwards.
GGTCGAGCATCGGCGCCGTCGATGTCAACCGCCTCGGCGACCACGTCGGATTGGCAAGTCCGAAGAGATGTGGCGAATCGACGAGTGTCTGATGACCGTGTTCGGGCTGCATTGAGCTGACTGGCAATGCCAGCCAGACGCTCTCGCACCTCGGCCGGGTCCGAATTGCGACAACTCGCCAGCTCGTCACTGCCTCGACACTGGCCACGTCGGCAAGGTTGGCGATGCCGGCGAGGTGCCAGAGCTGGGACGTGGGCTCCCAGAACTAGGGCCGGTCCAGGAACAGCTGCCCGTCCATGACGAAGTCGTGAGCAACCCAGTCCCCGTAGGCCCTGGCATTCTGGTAAGTGTCGTGGCAGCAGCTTACGGAGCATGCCGGGGCGAGCCGCCATGACCAGGCGGTCCCGCTCGATGAGCTCCGGGATCGGAGCACCCTGCCCGGGAACTGGAAGGCGTCACTGAAGACGGCGGTGGGGCGGGTGACGGCGTCGCCGCTCACGAGCGTCCCGGCCGGCGGCGGAGTATCGCCGCCTCAGCGCGCGTCGAGGCGCTGGCGCTGCGGCTCGACCGTGTAGCGAGGGTCCTCGGACGAGGCGATGCCGGCGTAGAACGTGGCGAAACGCACGCACGCCGACCCGGCTGCCATGGCCAACCCGCCGGCGGTAGCGGCCGACCGCGAGTGCCGCCCCGCCAGCCCGCCCACCAGGGCGCCGGCGGCGGTCAGGATCTTGGAAGCCCAGAGCACCCGGCCGGCTCGGCCCTCCCGGAGGGGCTCGCCGGACAGGCCGAGCCGCTGCTCCATCCGGGCGCCGGCGCCCAGCTCGAGCGCGCTGCCGATAACGGCCAGGTTGCGGGCGGGACCGGCCTGCGCCGGCGGTACCAGGGCCATGGCCAGGCCGCCGGAGGCCGAGGCCGACGACCCGGCGAAGACGAACGGCAGTTCCCGGCGGGCGTCGTGCCAGGTCGGCACGGCAGTGTCGGCCAGGATGACCGCGGTGTACGAGGCCAGGGCCGGGGCCAGAGCGGCGGCACCAAGGCCGGCCAGCCGCCCACCGCCCGGCCGCGACCTCAGCTCGGCGACGGCAGCCAGCCCGGCCAACGGGCCGTAGGAGGCCAGGATCCACGAGCCCACGCTCATCGGCGACGTGGGACGGAACACCCGCAGCATGTTGAGAAAACGGTCCGGCCGGCCGAGGTCCTTGACCAGGGCGGCCACCGAGCCACCGACGGCGGCCGTTGCCACGAGCCGACCGGCCCGCCGGAGCGCCGGGCGCCCGGTGAGGTCGCCGCCGGCGGCCAGGAGCGACGAGCCGGCGGCGACGCCGCCCAGGAAGAAGTAGCCGGCGATGTTGCGCGCTTTCCACCCGGACCTCTGCAGGATGGGCCGGCCGTAGTAGGAGGAGGGCTGTGCACGCGGCACCATGGACGCCCCGTCACCACCCTTCACCCGGCGCCCGTCAGCGCCCTTCACCCGGCGTCCGTCGACGCTCATCGCCGACGACCGCCGGCCAGGACGGAGACCACCGCGGCCAGGAGCAGCGTCCCGGCGGCGGCGGCGGCCCGCCGGTACATCTCGGGCAGGTCGCGAGTGGTCACGACGGGGTCGGGCGGCAGGCCGTACACCTCGGGCCGGTCGAGGAGCAGGAAGAAGGCGCCCGCACCGCCGATCCCGTCGTCGGGGCTCTCGCCGTAGAGCTGGGCCGATGCGACCCCGCGCTCGTGCAGTTCCTCGACGCGGCGGCTGGCGCGGTGGCGAAGCTCGTCGATCGGCCCGAACTGGATGGACTGGGTCGGGCACGCCTTGGCGCACGCCGGTTCGAGGCTGTCCTGGAGACGGTCGTAGCAGAGCGTGCACTTCCACGCCCGGCCGTCGCCGGGGCGCTGGGCGATGACGCCGTACGGGCACGCCGGCACGCAGTAGCCGCAGCCGTTGCACACGTCCTCCTGGACCACGACAGTGCCGAACTCCGTCCGGAACAGGGCACCGGTCGGGCATACGTCGAGGCAGGCGGCATGGGTGCAGTGCTTGCAGACGTCCGAGGCCATCAGCCAGCGGAGGCCTTCCCGGGCACCCTCGCCGTCCAGCGTGGCGGGTCCGCCGCCGCCGACGAGAGCGTCGGCGACCGGGACGGTCCGCTGCTCGATGAAGGCGACGTGCCTCCAGGTCGAGGCCGACAGGGAACCGGTGTTGTCATAGGACATGCCGAGGAGGTCGAAGCCGTCGTCGGGGACGCCGTTCCACTCCTTGCAGGCGACCTCGCACGCCTTGCAGCCGATGCACACGCTCGTGTCGGTGAAGAAGCCGACCCGTTCGGGATGGTCCCCCCACCCGGCGTCGGCGGCAACGTCGACCAGCGGCCCGGCCAGGCTATTCGGCATGGTTCTTCCCCTTCGCCGCCGAGCGCCGGCCGCCGGCCGCCCCTGCGGCCGGTACGTGGATCTGGCCCGGCTCGGGCCGCACCGTGCCGCCGGCCCCGGCCTCGTCGCTGCCACGGTCGACCCCAGCTCGCCGGCGGTAATCCTCGACCAGGACCCGCAGCTCGGGGCCTCGGGGCCGCCGCCCCGAGCGGATGTCGCACGTGGCCGCCTTGGCCTCCTGGATGCTCACGGTGGGATCCATCACGACCGAGAGAAGGTCGTTGGCCGAGTCCCCGGTCGAGATCCCGTTGGATCCCCAGTGGAACGGGAGGCCGACCTGGTGGACCGTCTGCCCGCCGACGTGCAGGGCAGCGATCCGTTCGGTCACCAGCACCCGGGCCTCGACGGCGGTGCGGGCGGTCACGATCGTCGCCCAGCCGAGGTGCTCGAGACCGCGCTCGGCCGCCAGCTCGGGCGACACCTCGCAGAAGAACTCGGGCTGGAGCTCGGCCAGGTAAGGGAGCGTCCGGCTCATCCCGCCCCCCGTGTGGTGCTCGGTGAGCCGGTACGTGGTGAAGACGTAGGGGAAGACCGGACTGCGCTCCGGGTTGTAGTGGTTGGCGTCGATCGGGTACCCGCGTCGGGCCGGGTTGTGCGTCTGGGAGTACGCGGCGTTGCCGACGGGTGACTCGACCGGTTCGTAGTGGGACGGCAGGGGCCCGTCCTGGATCCCCGAGCCCACGAACATGGCCGCCTTGCCGTCGGGCGACATGACGAAGGGGTCGGTTCCCGAGAGGGCGTCCTGGGCCCGCGCCCCCTCGGCCGGGACGTAGCTGGGCGGCTTGGTGCGCTCGAAGTCGGGGACGTCGTGGCCGGTCCAGCTCTTGGCGTCCTCGTCCCACCAGACATAGGCCTTGCGATCGCTCCACGGCCGTCCCTCGGGGTCGGCCGACGCCCGGTTGTAGAGCACCCGACGATTGGACGGCCAGGCCCAGCCCCACTCCGGCGCCACCCACGACTGCTCGGTCCACGGCGTGCGCCGGGCCGGCTGGTTGACGCCGTCGGCGTAGCACCCGCAGTAGATCCAGCAGCCACAGGTGGTCGAGCCGTCGGCCGCCAGCTCGGTGTAGGAGCTCAACGACGCGCCGTCCGGGCCGAAGCCGTTGATCTCGGCCAGGACCGCCTCGGGATCGGGCTCGCCGTCGCGGCCCACCGTCGGGTAGTCCCAGGTGAGGTCGATGACCGGCCGGTCCATCTCGTCGATCGACCCGGCCAGCTTCTCCCGGATGATCCGGCCCAGGTGGTAGTAGAACCAAAGCTCGCTGCGGGCATCCCCCGGCGGCTCGACCGCCTTGTGACGCCACTGGAGGAGGCGCTGGGTGTTGGTGAAGCTACCGGCCTTCTCGGTGTGGGCGGCCGCCGGCATCAGGAACACCTCGGTGCCGATGTCCTCGGTGCGCAGCTCTCCCGTCTCGATCTCCGGCCCATCGAGCCAGAACGTGGCGGGCTCGATGGTCGTGAGGTCGCGCACGACCAGCCAGTCGAGGTTGGCCAGGCCCAGGCGCTGCATCTTGCCGTTGGCCGACCCCACCGCCGGGTTCTCGCCCACCACGAAGTACCCCTTCACCTTGCCGGCGATCTGGTCGGCGACCGTCTGGTAAGTGCCATGGTCGCCGGTGAGGCGGGGCAGGTAGTCGAAGCAGAAGTCGTTGCCCTTGGTGGCGGCCTCGCCCCACCAGGACTTGAGCAGGCTGACGGTGTAGGCGCGGTAGTTGCCCCAGAAGCCGGCCTTTGCCTCACCGGGGGCCACATAGCTGTCGAGGTTGCTGTTCTCGCTCACCCACGGCATGTCGAGGTACCCCGGCAGGATGTCGTAGAGGGTCGGGATGTCGGTCGACCCCTGGATGCTGGCGTGCCCGCGCAGCGCCATGATCCCGCCGCCGGGACGACCCATGTTGCCGAGCAGCATCTGGAGGATGGCGGCGGTCCGGATGTACTGCACCCCGACGGTGTGGTGCGTCCAGCCGACCGAGTACACGAACCCGGTCGTGCGATCGCGCCCGCTGTTGGCCGTGAGCGCCTGGGCCACCTTCTCGAACAGGTCGGGTGCGACGCCGCAGACCTCCTGGACCAGCTGGGGCGTGTAGCGGGCGAAGTGCCGCTTGACCACCTGGTAGACGCAGCGCCGGTCTTCGAGCGTCGGGTCGCGCTCGTCCGTCAGCTTCCAGGTCGACGTGTCGTAGGCGTGGTGCTCCGGGTCGTAGCCGCTGAACAGCCCGTCGAGATCCTCGCTGTCCACGTACTCCTCGCTCACCAGCTTCGGCGCGTTGGTGTAGGCGGCGACGTACTCGGTGAAGTCGAGCCCGTTCGACAGGACGTAGTTGACCAGTGCCCCGAGGAACACGATGTCGGACCCGGCCCGGAGCGGCGCGTAGATGTCGGCCATCGCGCTGGTGCGGGTGAAGCGCGGGTCGACATGGATGATCGTGGCCCCCCGTCGCTTGGCCTCCATCACCCACTGGAAGGCGACCGGGTGGCACTCGGCCATGTTGGAGCCCTGGATCAGGATGCAGTCGGAATTGACGAGGTCACCGGGGAAGGTGGTGGCGCCTCCACGTCCGAACGAGGTGCCCAGACCGGGCACCGTGGCCGAGTGTCATATTCGAGCCTGGTTCTCGATCTGGATGGCGCCGAGCGCCGTGTAGAGCTTCTTCATGAGGTAGTTCTCCTCGTTGTCGAGGGTCGCTCCTCCGAGGCTGGCGATGCCCATGGTGCGCCGGACCCGGCGCCCACGATCGTCGCTCCACTGCCAGGTCTCCCTCCTGGTCTTGATGACGCGGTCGGCGATCATGTCCATGGCCACGTCGAGGTCGAGGTCCTCCCACCGGTCCCCGTGCGGCCGCCGGTAGCGGACGGTGTCGAACCGGTGGGGACCCGTCACGAGCTGCTTGGACGCAGCACCCTTGGGGCACAGGCGGCCGTGGCTGATCGGGGAGTCGGGGTCGCCCTCGATCTGGACGACCTTGCCGTCTTTGACGTAGACGTCCTGCCCGCAGCCGACGGCGCAGTACGGGCAGATCGACTTCACGACCGCGTCGGCGGTCGCCGTGCGCGGAACGATCGCTGCCGTGCGGTCCGACTGGGCCGTCTCGCCCCGGCCCAGCGGGTCACCCCGGACCAGCTGGCGGGCGGCCGGCCAAGACGTGAACGTCGACTTCAGGCGCATCGACATCGCCTCCCTTGATCCTCCACGGAGGGTCCTTTCACTTCGTAGCACCGGGTCACCCTGCGGTCAACCACCCAGGTCCAGCCGTCCATTACCGGAGCGGGATGTCCGAGCCACGCTCGCCCTCCGGACGGGGACCGAAGATCCGCCGATCGCCGGGGTCGATGCGCAGGTCGTTGATGCTCGCCTCACGCCGCGCACACAGCCCGTGCTCGTCGAATTCCCACAGCTCGTTGCCGTAGCTGCGCCACCACTGCCCGGACGGATCGTGGCTCTCGGACTGGAACCGCACGGCGATCCGGTTGCCGTCGAACGCCCACGGCCTCTTGCGCAGCGAGTAGTCGAGCTCGCGCTCCCACTTTTGGACGAGGAATTCGACGATCTCGTCGCGTCCGGTGACGAAGGTGTCGCGGTTGCGCCAGACCGAGCCCTCGCTGTAGCCGAGAGCCACCCGCTGGGGGTCTCGCGTGTTCCAGGCGTCCTCCGCTCCCTGCACCTTCTGGGCAGCGGTGTCCCGGTTGAACGGGGGAACAGGCGGTCGTTCGTCCGTCACGGCGGTCCTTTCGCTCGCCACGCACCGGTCCCGAGGACTGACCAGCCGGCGTGCCCAGGCTCCGGGGTGTCCCGTGCTGGGTCGTGCTGCCGCCGACGGTCGTGCAGCGCCGCGTTCCCGTCGCGTACTTCTAGCCGAGGGTAGACGATCATGGCCGGCCGGTCAACGAGGTCCACTTCGGGTCAACGAGGTCCACTACGGCCGGTACTCGGGGAGCCGGTACACGGGGAGCCGGTCGCCGGGCCGGTGCTCACCTCGCCGTGATTCGGTGCCGACGCTCGACCTCGCCACGGTGCCGGCGTCAACCACCTCCGCCGACCCGAACCCGGCACCGCCGGCGATGCTCGCGCCCTCGAGCGTTGTCGGGTCGATGTCCACTGCGCCATCCATCCCCAGGGCCGACCCGCCGCAAACCCTTGCCAGCCGCGAGGTGACGGGCGATACTTGCCGCGGCGCCGCACGGCGCAGCCTGGCGGCGCCGAAACTCCAGCAACGAGCGGAGGAAAGGAGAGTCCGTGGCACGGCAAACGGTTCGAGGGACTCGCACGAGACGGCACTGGCCGTCGGCGCGGGCTCGAGTGAAGGGGGCAGGGGCATGAGCCTGCTGGCAGAAACGACGGTCACCTTGGCGACCTCTCCCTATCCCCCGCTGGCGGTGGGATTCATGGGACTGGGCACCGGCTACCTCATCTACGGTCCTCAGGAGCTCTTCGGCTACCCCAAGCGCAGCCCGAGCGTCGACTTCGGCACCGGGGTGTGGGGCATCTGGCTCCCAGGGCTGATGCAGCTCTTCGCCGGTGCGTACCTGTTCGCCGGGCTGACGCTGTTCGACACCTTCACCACAAAGGGCCTCTACGCGGCCGCCTTGGCCTTCACGGCGTACGGCATCCACTGGTTCGGCATCGGCTGGAACCGCATGAACGGAGCTGATGTCCGAACCAGTGTGGGGATGACGGTCGGCTATACCGCCATCTCCGTACTGGGGATCGTCGCCTTCTTCGGGGTCCACGACCATCCGGTCGCTGGCCTGTTCATCGGCCTGACCGGGATCTACGTGAGCGACTTCTTCGCCAGCCTCGGCCCCGACGTTCCCAAGTTGTCGAAGCTCGGGTTGCGATCGCTCGGGTTCTGGCACCTCGGCACCGGCGGCTGGCTCATCTACCTCATGTGGGCCACGGTGCTCAACTTCGTGCTGGGGTTCACGCTCCCTCTGTAAGCCGGAGGAGACCCCACAAGCACCTGGCCGCCCGACCGGGCGGTGACGACGGGACCCTGCGACAAGCGATCGTCGCAGGGTCCCGATCGCGTCCGCGTGACGGGCGGTGACGGCCCCGGCGACGACGATCGGCGCGGCAGCCGGCGCGACGACGACCGGCGCGGCAGCCGGCACCGGCGCTCAGCGGGCGAAGTCCCAGGAGCCACCGGACTCGTAACGGCGCAGGACGTTCTTGGCCACCAGGATCCGGTGGACCTCGTCGGGGCCGTCGGCCAGCCGGAGGGTCCGGGCGCCCAGGTACATGGTGGCCAGGGGAAGGTCGCTCGACACCCCGGCCGCCCCCCATACCTGGATGGCCCGGTCGACGACACGCTCGTAGGCGGCCGGTACGAACACCTTGAGGGCCGAGATGTCGGTGCGGACCTCGGGATCCCGGCGGTCGACCTTCTCGGCGCAGCGGATGGTCATCAGCCGGGCGCTCGTCACGTCGGTATAGCTGTCGGCGATGAAGCCCTGCACGAACTGCTTGTCCTTCAGCAGTCCGCCGTGGACGCGGCGCGTGAGGGTCCGCTCGACCATCAGGTCGAAGGCTCGCCACATCTGGCCGACCGAGTTCATGCAGTGGAAGATCCTCCCCGCCCCCAGCCGGTCCTGGGCCGCCCGATGGCCGTCGCCGACCTGGCCCAGGGCGTGGTCGAGGGGAACGCGGACGTCCTCATAACGCACCTCGCAGTGGTCCGAGGTCGGGCTCCCCCAGATCCCGACGCCGCGCACGATGGTCACCCCCGGGGTGTCGGTGGGCACGATGACCTGGACCATCTGGCCGTTCTCGGCCCGGCACATGACGATGAAGAAGTCGGCCGCCTTGCCGTTCGAGGTGAACCACTTGTGACCGTTGATCACCCAGTGGTCGCCGTCCCGGACGGCCGTGGTGGCCAGCGACCGGGGGTCGGACCCGGCGGTCTCGGGCTCGGTCATGGAGAAGCCGGACTGCATCGTCCCCTCGACCAGCGGCAGCAGCCACCGGCGCTTCTGCTCCTCGGTGCCGTACTTGACCAGGATCGTCTGGTTGCCCGAGTTGGGGGCGACGACACCGAAGAGAGAGGCGGCGCCGACGGCGTAGGCGAGGATCTCGTTCATGTAGGCATGCGAGAGGAAGTCGAGCCCCATGCCGCCGTACTCCTGGGGCAGGTGGGGCGCCCACAGCCCGGCGTCCTTGACCTTGCGGCGCACCGACCGGCGCAGGCGCCGGGCTTCCTCTTCCTCGGCACCCGTCACCTCCAGACTGCGGCGACGCGGCCACAGCCGGTCCTCCACCGGCAGGATGTCCTCGTTCACGACGGCGGCCGTTCGCAGCCGGATGTCGTTGACCCGCTCGTCCAGGGCCGGCACGGGAGCGACGTTGATGGGCACGAGGCTCCGCCGTCCGTCTCTCAGGCCCAGGTCCCGACGGTGGCGATGCCGCCGTCCACCGGGAGCACGACGCCGGTCAGGTACGCCCCGGCCCGGGAAGCCAAGAAGATGGCGGCACCGGCCACGTCGTCGGGGCGGCCGATGCGCCGCAGCGGGGCGGTGGCGGCGATGGTGTCGCCGAAGCGCTCCAAGGTGGCCGCCATCATCTTGGACGGGAACGGCCCGGGGGCGATGGCGTTGACGGTGATCGCCGGGGCCAGCCGCCGGGCCAGGTGCCGGGTGAGCTGGTGCACCGCAGCCTTCGACGCCGAGTACGAGTACGTCTCGAGCACCGGCACGTGGATGCCGTCGATCGACCCGACATTGACCACCCGGGCCGGTTCCTCGGCGCTCCCGGCCGCTTCGAGCAGCGGCAGCAGGTGCTTGGTCATGAAGAACACGCCCTTCACGTTGAGGTCGAGGACCCGGTCCCACGCCGCCTCGTCGTGCTCGGCCAGCGGGGCCCCCCAGGTGGCGCCGGCGTTGTTGACCAGCACGTCGACCTGCCGCTCCTCCCTGGCCACCTCGGCCGCCACCGCCGCGCACCCGGCCTCGGTGGACAGGTCCCCGGGCACGGCCCGGCACTCCCCGACCCCGGACAGCTCGGCCGCCACCTCCTCGCAAACCGCCGCCTTGCGCGACGAGACGTAGACCCGAGCCCCCGCCTCCACGAAACCCCGGGCGATCATCAGCCCGATCCCACGAGACCCGCCGGTGACCACGGCCACCTTGCCCCGGACGCTGAACAGCTCGGTCATCGGCCTCCTCCCGGCACCATGCAACGGGCAAATCTACACTTTGTCACTACCAACCCCGGAGGGAGATCTGGCAATGGAGCTCGATCCCGGCACTGCCTCGATGGATGCGGACCGCCTGGCCCGCATCGACGACCACCTACGTCGGCGCTACGTGGAGCCGGGGAAGATCGCCGGCTGCGCCGTCGCCGTGGCCCGGCGCCGGGCGGTCGCCCACTGCTCCTACCTGGGGCTGGCCGACGCCGAGCGCGGGACGCCGGTGGCCGAGGACACCATCTGGCGGGCCTATTCCATGACCAAACCGGTGACCGGGGTCGCCATGATGACCCTCTACGAGCGCGGCGCCTTCCAGCTCGACACCCCGGTCGACCGTTTCATCCCCTCCTGGCGGGACATCAGGGTCGGCGAGCCGGGCCCCGACGGCCCGGTCCTGGTCCACCCGCGCCGGCCGCCGTCGGTCCGGGATCTGCTGACCCACACCGCCGGCCTCGGCTACGGACCCGGCAACGCCGACCTCGACCTCGACCTGGGCGGCCTGGGCGACCCGGTCGAGCGCCCGCCGGCTCCCCGGCGAGGAGGTTGGACCACGCTGGCCGACCTGGCCGAGCACCTGGCGCACGCCCCCCTGCGCTTCCACCCGGGGACGCACTGGCTGTACTCGTTCGGGACCGACGTGGCGGCGCGGCTGGTCGAGGTCATCTCGGGCCGGCCTTTCGACGTGTACCTGCGCCAGGAGATCTTCGACCCCCTCGGCATGGTCGACACCGACTTCTCGGTCCCCGACAGCAAGGTGGACCGCTTCGCCGCCAACTACGTCCGCAACGACCGCAAGGAACTGGTCCTCCTCGACGACCCGCTCCGCAGCCCCTACCGCGCCCGCCCGACGTTCCTGTCCGGCGGGGGAGGCCTCGTGACCACCCTGCCCGACTACCTGCGCTTTGCCCGGATGCTGGCCGGCGGGGGGGCGCTGGAGGGCACCAGGCTGCTGTCGCGCAAGACGGTCGAGCTCATGTCGATCAACCACCTGCCCGGCGGCGCCCAGCTCTCGGAGCTGGCGCTCCCCGGCGCCTACGGCGAGGTCGAATTCGCCGGGATGGGCTTCGGGCTGACCATGGCGGTCGGCATGGGGCCGGCGGCGACCGGCGTCGCCGGCTCACCGGGCGAGATCAGCTGGGGCGGGGCCGCCTCCACTGCCTTCTGGGTCGACCCGGTCGAGGAGCTCACCGCCGTCTTCATGACCCAGCTCATGCCGTCGGGCACCTTCGACTTCCGGGGCCAGCTCCGCGCCCTCGTCTACCAGGCCCTGGCCGACTGACCGACGCCGGGGACCGCCCTGCCCCTGGGCCGGCGCTGGCCGGTGAACCCCTTGCCCCTGGACCGGCGCTGGCCGGTGAACGCCCGGCGACCGCGGGGCGTAGGATCGGGGGTGGCTCCGGACGCCGCCCTGCGACGGCCGGGGAGAGGAGACCGGAGATGTCCCGCAAGCCCCCAAGCCTGACGTCGCAGCTGTTCAAGGCAGCCCGCACGTCGGACAACTTCCGGGCCGCCGTCCGCGGCCCGATCCCCTACAGCAAGCGGGTGGTCCGCCGGAGGGTCTACCGCACGGTGAACACCCGGGTCGGCCGCTCCCTGCGCGGCTTCGGGCTCTGAGGGCGCCGAAAGGGGCCGCAGCGGCCCGGCGTTGGGCCGGTGCGCTGGGCGGGAAGATGGGGCGATCGCCTCTGGAGATCCCCGAGCTGGTCGCCGGCGCCCTGTTCGCCCCCTTCCGCGCCGACCTCCGCCGGAGCGTCCGCCATGCCCTCGGGGTCCCCTCCGAGCCCCCGCCGGGCACGTCCGACCCGGCGCACCCGTTCCTGGCCCCTGACGGCGTGGCCCGCCAGGTCCACGCCGACCTCCCCTCCATGGTGGTGGGCGGGATGGCTGCCCTCATGCTCCAGACGCTCCACCCGCTGGCCATGGCCGGGGTGGCCGACCACTCGAACTACAAGGAGCACGCCATCGGCCGCCTCCGCCGCACCGCCGCCTTCGTCGGGGCGACGACCTTCGGCAGCGTCGACGAGGCCAACGTGGCCATCGAGCACGTCCGCGAGGTGCACCGCGCCATCAGGGGCACGGCCCCCGACGGGCGGCCGTACGCGGCCGACGACCCCGACCTGCTGACCTGGGTCCACGTCGCCGAGATGTGGTGCTTCCTGCAGGCCTGCCAGCGCTACGGGCCCCGCCGGCTCTCGCCGGAGGAGGCCGACCGCTACCTGGCCGAGACCTCGGTGGTGGCCCGGGCCCTCGGTGCCGAGTGGGTCCCCGAGACGGTCGACGAGGTGGCCGCCTACTTCCGGCGCGTCCGCCCCGAGCTCTACGCCGGTCCCCAGGCGATGGGCGCCCGCGACTTCCTGCTGCGCGGCGTCTCCAACCGGCCGGGCGACCGCGCCGTCCATGCCCTCATCGTCGCCGCGGCCATCACCCTCCTGCCCGGATGGGCCCGCCGGGAGCTGCGGCTGGCGGTGCCGCCCCTGGTGGCGCCGGTGGTCGAACGCCTGGTGGTGGCGCCCACGGCCCGGGCCATGTGCTCCGCCGTGCGCTGGACCGCCGGCCCGCCGACGCCGGCGGCGACCTAGCCGGGGCCGCACCCCCGGGGGCCGATGCCCCCACCCATCCTCGTCACACCGTCTGGAACTCCTCTTTTTTCCGTAGCGTCAGGTTCCGCGGACTAGACAGGTCGAACGTGCGTATCCTCGTCGCCGAAGACGACCCTGGCCTGGTCTCCGTGCTGCAGCGGGGTCTGCGCGAGGCTGGCTACGCGGTAGATGCCGTCGTCGATGGGGAGACCGCGCTCGCCTACCTGAGCACCTACGAGTACGCGGCGGCGGTCATCGATTGGCGGATGCCGAAGTCGTCCGGGCTCGAGGTCGTCGAGACGGTACGCCGCAGGGGACTGGGCACCCCGATCCTGATGCTGACCGCCCGCGATGCGACCGCGGACCGGGTGACCGCCTTGGATGGCGGGGCCGACGACTACCTGGTCAAGCCGTTCGAGTTCGCCGAGCTGCTGGCTCGCCTGAGGGCGTTGCTGCGCCGGCCGGTCGGCGCCGCAACGCCGGTGTTGCGCTGCGGTGTCTTGGACCTGGATCCCGCCACCCGCCAGGCCCATGTCGAGGGGAGGCGCCTGTCACTCACCCCGACCGAGCTCGCCATCTTGGAGCTCCTGCTGCGAAAGTCCCCCCAGTTGGTGCGTCGGACGGCGATCGCGCTGGCGGTCTGGGACGAGGAGGCCGATGCATTGGGCTCCAACACCATCGACGTCCACATGGCCCGCCTGCGTGCCAAGCTGGCCGGCGCCCAGGCAGTGATAGAGACGGTGAGGGGTGCCGGATACCGCATGAGGCCGTGATGAGCCGTGCTCGCCCTACCCTGGCCCACGCCGCTCGGGTGGCAGCGGTGACCACGGCCGTGCTGACCGCGCTCTACGTCCTGGCCGCAGGAGCCCTCGATGTGGTCGTCGCCTCGCGTCTCACGCATCAGGTAGACCAACGCCTCACCGACCTGGCCGCCCGGGCGACGAGCGTCCCGACACCGGGCCACGAGGCCGCTCACCTCAGCCAGAGCGGCGACTTCGACGACGCCCCGGTGCTGCTCTGGTCGGCGGATCCGTCTGGCAAGACCAAGCTGCTCAGCGCGCGCGGACCCGCGCTTCCCGAGCGCGACTGGCCGACGATCCCGACGACGGCGTCCTTCGGCGGGGGGCAATTCCGCGTGCTGGCGAAGCCGCTACCACGCGGCGGGCGCCTGGTAGCCGGCGAGAGCCTGGGCGCGCTCAACCATCTGCGTTCACTTCTACTGGTCGTCGAGGCGTCGGTGGCGCCCTTCATCGTGGCGGCGACCTTCTTGCTGTCGTTGCTCATCGGGCTCAAGGCCTCGGCGCCTGTGGAGAAGGCGCGGCGGCGCCAGCTGGAGCTGGCGGCGGACGCCTCCCACGAGCTACGCACTCCGCTGAGCGTGATCGAGGCGGAGGTGGGCCTGGCGCTCGGTGCCCACCGCCCGGCCGCGTACTACCGTTCGTCGCTGGAGCGGGTGGCGTTCGAGGGTAGAAGGCTGCGCCGGATCATCGACGACCTGTTGTGGCTGGCGCGCTTCGACTCCACGCCTTCGCCACCCACCGCCGAGCCCCTCGATCTCGGCGCTGCCGCCGTCTCCTCCGTGCAGCGCTTCGCGGCTGTCGCCACCACCGGCACCATCGAATTGTCGGCGACCAACCGTGGGTCGAGCCCGGCGCTGGTAAAGGTGGCACCCGAGTGGATCGAGCGCGTCCTTGGCGTGCTCGTTGACAACGCCTTGCGCTATTCACCACAGGGCGGCACGGTCTCGGTCACGGTGGCCGCCGAAGAAGCCCGGGTGCGCCTGGTAGTCGAAGACGACGGCCCCGGCATCCCCGAAGCCGAGCGGGAGAGGCTCTTCGACCGGTTCCACCGTGCCACCGCCGAACCCGGTGGTGCCGGATTGGGACTGGCCATCGCTGATGCCGTGGTCAGCTCCAGCGATGGGCGTTGGGCGATCGGCGCCTCGGCGTCGGGCGGGACGCGCATGGAGGTCTCCTGGCCGCGCGTCCGTCTGGGTGCTCGGGCGCGCTCAGCCTCCAAGGCGAGATCCGAAGGCGGAAAGGAAGGGCCCGAGACGGCCGAGCAGCACTCCGCCTCCTGCCGCGCCGATGATCATCGAGGCGACAAGCAGGCGGCGACGCAGGTTGGCACCTACGACGCCACGGGAGCAGCCGGCCCAGTCGGGAAGCCCGAGGACGACCGAGTCGCGCAGGGGCCCGAGGACATGGATGGCCATGGCGGCAAACAGGGCGACAAGGCTGATCTTGTGGACCAGCCGACGCGTGGGATGCCAACTGGACCCGGTCCATGGCAAGGCGATGCCGCTGGCGATCAGGACGGCGGTGGGGACCACCACGACCGGCCCGAGCACGCGCAGTAGCCACGACGGCGGCCCGCTCCGCCGAGAGGCCGGGTCGCCGCTGTGATAGCGGGCGACGCGGTAGGCGGTGCCGGTGATCTTCACGGCCACCGGCGGGACCAGTATCGCACCGGCGACGTTGTCCGAGACCGCGGAGACGGGCGGGTCGCCGCCGGACGACGAATATTCCGGCACGTCCGGGCGGTGTGTGCCGCATGCGTGAGAGCTCCTGCCTCCGAGCTACGCAACGCCGTCGCTGTCTCGCTACTCCTACCGGACGATCGGCATCTTCACGGTTTCGCAAGCCTGCCGGAGCAAGTATTGAACGGTGCCCCAGTCCCGGCGCCCAGCGCCGCGCTCACCGCGATACGGCGGCGCGCCCCATCCGTCGATGACCGGACGCATCGCGGCGTCTGACGAAGAACGCGGCGCCGGCTGGATGTGGCTCGCTCCTCCACCGCGAGCCCGGTACCTCGCCGGCTGGGCGCTCCTGCCGCTGAGGGCGTTCCTGGGCGTCACGTTCTGTTTCGCCGGACTCCAGAAACTGGCCAACCCCGCATTCTTCGACGCTTCGAACCCTGCTTCGATACAGGCCCAGCTGGCTGGCGCAGCCCGTCACAGCCCGATCCACTCCATGCTGGTCCCTCTTGGGCATGTAGCGGTGCCACTCGGGCTGGTGATCGCCCTCGGCGAACTGGCGGCTGGCTTGGGCACCCTGGTGGGCCTGTGGGCCCGGGCATGCGCGGCGGGCGGAGCGGCGATCTCCTTCGGGCTGTTCCTTGCGGTCAGCTTCCACTCCAACCCCTATTACACCGGCTCGGACATCGTGTTCCTCTTCGCCTGGCTGCCGCTCGTCGTCTCCGGAGCCGGACCACTCTCGGTTGATGCGGTGCTCTCCAACCTCGCCCGTAAGGCCCACGGCCTCCCGTCCGACACGGTGGTGCCGATCACCTTCTCCCGGGTCCGTGCCGTCTGCGGTGCCCACTCGGAAGGCACCTGCTCGGCCCGGCACGGGGAGGCGTGCGAGCCCGGACCCTGCCCGTTCCTGGCGCACGACCCGCAGCGGTTGCGGCGCTCCGAAGCCGAGGACCTCAGCCGGCGGACCTTCCTGGCCAAGGGGACCATGACCGCAGGCCTCGGGGCGATCGGGTTGATCGGCGGCGGGATCGTCGCCGGGATCGGCCGCCTGGCCGGAGGAGGGTCGCCGCCGGCTGGCCCACGCTCGCTCGGTGAGCACGGCCGGGCGGGACCATCTCCGTCGACTCCCACCTCGCCTGCTCCGACCTCGACGGTTCCGTCCACGCCGTCGACCACGAACACCAAGAGCCGGCCACCCGGGACTGCCCTCGGCCCGGCGAGCTCGGTGCCCGTCGGCGGAGCAGCGCGCTTCACTGACCCGGCGAGCGGCGACCCGGCCCTGGTGGTCCAGCCAAAGAGCGGAACATTCCTGGCCTTCGACGCGGTGTGCCCCCACGCTGGTTGCATCGTGCAGTACGCGGCGCAGAACCGCTTGTTTGTCTGCCCCTGCCACGGCTCGGAGTTCAATGGCCGCACCGGCGCGGTCGAGGTCGGCCCCGCCCAGTCCGGCCTCACCCCCATAGCCATCGCCGAGGGATCCGACGGCCACCTCTACGCCAAGTAGCGAGACTTCGGGCGAGCGATGACCGCCAATGGACGACACTCGCCGAGCGCCGCTTTGTACCGGCGTCGACGGCTGGCCGTGGTGGCTGCCGTGGTGCTCGTCGTCGTCCTCGCTGCCGCCGCCGCTACCAGCCTCGGCGGCACCGCCGCGCCGAAGAGGCTGCGACACGGGGCGGCCAAATCGGCGTCGACCCCGACTGGCGCAGGGGTCGCTTCGGCCACGCAGAGCCCCGCCATCGAGGCCGGCCTGATGCCGTGGGCCCTGCCCGTTCCGCTGTCCCGGATGGTCGTGGTGGCCGGGTCCGGCCCCAACCTGGAGATCGCCGGCGGCCTCGTCGCCAGCGGTGCATCCACGGACGGGGTCGCCACCCTCGACACCAGCACCGGCCAGCTGACCCGCCAGGCCAACCTCCCGGCGCCGGTCCACGACGCTGCCGGGGCGGCAATCGCCGGGCGGGCCGTCGCCTTCGGCGGAGGCTCCCCGACAACCTTCGCTGCCGTGCAATCCGCTCCGTTGCCGGGGACGGCCGGCCCGCCGGCGCAGCTGAGCCAGCTACCTGCTCCGCGCTCCGACGCTGTCGCCGTGACGTTGGCCGGGGCGACGTACCTGGTGGGCGGCTACAACGGTTCGGCACCCACCCCGCAGGTGCTCGCCACGAAGGACGGCCGGACGTTCCGGGTCGTGGCCTCCCTGTCCGTGCCGGTACGCTACCCGGCGGTCGCCGCTTCCGGCGGGTATCTGTACGTCTTCGGCGGCCAGGCCGTCGGTGGCGCCGGGCAGGACGTGAGGGCCATCCAGCGGGTGGACCCTGCCCGTCACCGCTCAGCGGTGGTGGGGCACCTACCGCTGGCGCTCGCCGGGGCCGCGGCGTTCGCCCTCGGTGGTCACGTCTACCTGGCCGGCGGCGAGAGCCCCGGACCAACCGCGTCGACCCCGGGTGAGGGCACCACCCAGCTCGACGGCTGGGGCAGCGCACCGTCCCAGGCGCCCGCCGCTGAGCACCCGGTGGGCCAGGTATGGGCGTTCGACCCCGCGAGCGATCGGGTCGTCCCCGCCGGGCAGCTTCAGGTCCCGGTGGCTCATGCCGGCGTTGCCGTGGCCGCCGGGCAGGCCTGGCTGGTGGGCGGGGAGTCCGGTGGGCAGGTGCTCGGCACGGTGCAGGTGCTTCGGCCCAACCCGGCCTTCGGGCTTGCCGGCCATCCCGGTGCCGGATCCCCCTACTACGGCTACCAGCTACTCGTGGCCGACCGGGGCAACAACCGCTTGCTCCTCATGGACCCAGAGATGAGGGTCACCTGGAGCTACCCGAGCGCCACCTCCCCACCCGACCCACTCGGCTTCTACTTCCCCGACGACGCCTTCTTCGTACGCCACGGAACCGCCATCATCTCCAACCAGGAGGAGAACGAGACCATCGTCGAGATCGGGTATCCCTCGGGGAAGATCCTCTGGTCCTACGGCCACCCCAAAGTGCCCGGCACGGCGCCCGGCTACCTCCACGAACCCGACGATGCCTACCTCTTGAAGAACGGCCAGGTCACCGTGGCCGACGCCCAGAACTGTCGGGTCCTCGTCATCAATCCCGGAGGCACGGTGCGCTCCCAGATCGGCACCAACGGCGCCTGCGTCCACCACCCTCCCACTTCGATGGGCTCACCCAACGGCGACACCCCCTTGTGGGACGGCAACCTCCTCATCTCGGAGATCAACGGCTCCTGGGTAAGCGAGTACACCACCGACGGCTCGCTTGTGTGGACCGTCCATCTTCCGATCTCCTATCCTTCGGACCCCCAGCAGCTCGACGCCGGCCCGGGGCACAACACCGACCGGTACATGATCGCCGACTATGCCAGCCCTGGCGAGGTCCTCCAATTCGATCGCCAGGGCCACGTGCTCTCGACCTACCGGGTCACCGCAGGACCAGGTGAGCTCGATCATCCATCCCTCGCCGAGGAGCTCCCCAGCGGGGTCTACATGATCAACGACGACTACAGCGACCGCATGGTCGCCATCGATCCTGCCGACGGCGCCCTGGTATGGCAGTACGGGATCACCAGCCAGCCCGGGACCTCGACGGGCATGCTCAACCACCCCGACGGCTTCGACGTCCTCGGGCCGCGAGGGACCAGCCCGACGCACCCCCAGACTGGCTGATCTTCCCGCCACGCTTGCTCCCGACCAGGGGATCCCACGGCGGACCTCCGGATCCGTCGGCGCCTACCGCCCGCCCGTGGCGTCCCCACGGAGAGAGCGTGACTACGGTCAGGGTGGGGTGCTCGTCGTCGGACACGACATGGAACGAAGCGATCCGTATGACGGATCGGCACCTACGAGCGCCCGTTCCGTCAGCTGGCCATCGATCGCGCCGACATCGGCGACCTCACTCAGCGAGGCCTGACGCCTCGCTCTACCCGGTGGGGCAATCCCACCCGTGCGTGCCGGGCAGACCCTCCAAGCTTCACGGCCCGTACTGGCCCTGGGACACCGAAGCGAACGGCAAGACCGTGAACCGCCACCTGAGG
This sequence comes from Acidimicrobiales bacterium, assembly GCA_050743865.1. Taxonomy (GTDB): domain Bacteria; phylum Actinomycetota; class Acidimicrobiia; order Acidimicrobiales; family RAAP-2; genus DAHUZJ01. Next base: position 14,640 of record JBOGGE010000083.1, on the reverse strand, counting down.
GCCACGGAGGCCGAGCCCCACACCCAGTGGAGCGACAACGATCGACCGGGCCCGCCAGACCCCGTCTGGAGGCGCCAGGTGGCGTCCCAGGCAACCGCGTTGCTGCACGACGAGACCTCGGCGCAGGAAGCCAAGGGCCTGAAGGCAAGCGCCCCGACGGGGGCCGCACCCCCGGGGGCCGCCGCGCCGAGGCGGGCTCAGTGGGGGCGGAGGCCCCAGGCGGCGCGCCACTCCTGACCGGGCTCGAGCACCACCAGATCCTGGCCCGTCCGCAGGGCGTCGGGGGGGCAGGTCATCGGCTCGATGGCCACCGCCGTCCGGCGCTCGGCGGGGTCGCCCAAGCTGTCGCCCGTGTAGCACATGAGATGGGAGTAACGGTCGTCCATCCACACCTCGACGCCCCGACCTCGCTCGTGGTCGGAGAGGGACGCCCGGGCCAGGCCATCCCCGTCACGGTCGAGGGTGGTGAAGGCGGTGTCCATGCGGGTGGGACCGATGACCCGGGCCACGGTGAAGTCCAGCTCGGTCCCCGCCACCGGCACCAACTCCCCCGTCGGCAGCGAGCGGTCGTCGAGGACGAGGCGGCGGCGGGCCGGGAGGCGCAGGACGGCGGTGTCGATGCGCGGCGCCCCGAGCGTCAGGTACGGGTGGAACCCGATGCCGAAGGGCAGGGCGGTGTCCCCGACGTCGGCGGCGGTGGTGGTGACGGTGAGCCCGTCGCGCCCCAGGCGGTACTCGACGGTGAGGTCGAGGCGGAAGGGGTAGCCGGGGGTGGGCCGGACCGGGCACCGCATGGCCACGACGTTCTGGGCCTGGGCCTCCACCGTCCACGGCAACCACCGCACCAGGCCGTGGATGGCGTTGCCCAGCCTCGGTTCGTCCAGGGCGGCCTGGGCCGGGGTGTCCCGGAAGCGATAGGCGCCGTCGCCGAGGCGGTTGGGCCAGGGGGCCAGCACCTGCCCGTGCCCGGCGTGCGACCAACCGGCCGGCCCGAAGCCCTGGACCACGTCCTCGCCGCCCAGCGTGTAGCTGCGGAGGGTGGCGCCCACCTCCGTCACCACCACCTGCTGGCGCCCGTGCCCGATCACCCACTGGGCACCGGTCGGCGAGGCCAGGGTCGGGCGGGGGTCGGCGGTCATGGGCGGGCACACCTCGGCGGGTCGGCGGGTCGGCGGGTCGGCGGGTCGGCGGTATCGTAACTGGCGCGTGCGGATCCTGGTCACGAACGACGACGGCGTGCACGCGCCCGGGCTGGCCGGCCTGGTGACCGCCCTGGCCCGATGGGCCGACCAGGCCCCGCCGGGCGAGCAACGCCAGGTGGTGGTGGTCGCACCCCTGGCCAACCACAGCGGCGCCTCGGCCGCGGTGGGCACCGTCTACGAGCGCACCGCCATCTCGTACCGGGCGGTCGAGCTCCCCGGCGCCGGCGACGTCCCCGTCTACGGGCTCGACGCCTCCCCCGCCCTTTCGGTCATCGTCGGCTGCCTGGGCGCCTTCGGGCCCCGTCCCGACCTGGTGATGTCGGGGATCAACCTGGGCGTCAACGTCGGGCGCTCGGTCCTCCACTCCGGCACCGTCGGTGCCGCCCTCACCGGCGCCCAGCTCGGCCTGCGGGGACTGGCCGTCTCCCTCCGGTCGGGATCGTCGCCCGAGCAGTGGGGCACGGCGTCCACCCTGGCCGTCGCCACGCTCCCGGAGCTGTCGGCCGCCCCGGCCGGCACGGTGCTCAACCTCAACGTGCCGTCGGTCCCCCTCGGCGAGCTGCGCGGCGTCCGCCGCGCCCGCATCAGCGGCTCGGGGATCGTCCGGTCGGCCGGCAATGCCCGGCTGGCCGGCGGCGGGCCGGCCGGAGGGGGCGACCCGGACGAGGGGGAGGTCCGCCTCGCCCTGGGAGCCGCCGTCCCCTCCCTGGGCCGCCTGGAGGGGCTGGATCCCGACGACGACGCCTCCCTGGTCGCCGCCGGGTACGCCTCCCTCACCCCCTTGGTCGGCGTGCGGGAGGACACCGGGGCAGCGGCCGGCGACCTGGTGGAGCACGCCCTGGAAGCAATGGGGCGGGCCCTCGACGCTTGACGTCAGCCGTCCTCGTCGGGTGACGCCCGCCGGCCCCGCTTGAGCGCCGAGCGGTGGCGCTTGTCCCCCAGGCGGCGGGCACGGGCGGTGGCCGAGGGGGCCGTCGGGCGGCGCGGGGTATCGCGCCGGAGGGCGACGGCCAGGCGGTCGGCCAGGCGAGCCAGGGCGAGCTGGCGGTTGCGGGCCTGGGAACGCTCGTCAGAGGCCGACGCCGCCACCACCGGGCCCAGCCGGTCGAGGATCCGGGCCCGCTGGCGCGGCCCGAGCGAGGGAGAGCGGGCCACGTCGAACCGGACCTCGACCCGGCTGGCGGTCCGGTTGGCGTGCTGGCCCCCGGGCCCGCCGGGCGTCGTCGCCCGCCAGGTGATCTCCGACAGCGGGATGGCGAGCGACCGGGTCACCCGTAGGACCTCGGTGATCACCGGACGGCCCGGCGGGCGACGCCCGACATGCCCACGATCATGCCGCAGCCAAGCGTGCCGGAGCCGGGATCCCCGATGAGGAGGCCGGCGCCGGGCGCCACCGGCGACTCGGTCCGCCTCGCCGACCTGGGCGCCGTCCGTTACGGTGGTCGCCATGGACCACCGACACCTCGGACGGAGCGGCATGGTCGTGTCCGCCCTCTCCTACGGCAACTGGATCACCCACGGTGGCCAGGTCGAGGAGGAGGCGGCGGTGGCCTGCGTCAGGGCGGCGCTCGACTCGGGCATCACCACCTTCGACACCGCCGACGTGTACGCCATCGGCGCCGCCGAGGAGGTGCTGGGCCGGGCGCTGGACGGCGTCCGGCGGGACTCCATCGAGATCTTCACCAAGGTGTACTGGCCGACCGGGCCCAATCCCAACAACCGCGGGCTGTCGCGCAAGCACATCATGGAGTCGGTCCACGCTTCGCTCCGCCGCCTGCGCACCGACCACGTGGACATGGTCCAGGCCCACCGCTACGACGCCGAGACCCCGATCGAAGAGACGATGCGGGCGTTCGACGACCTCGTCCGCCAGGGCAAGACCCACTACGTCGGGGTGTCCGAGTGGACGGCGGAACAGATCGACTCGGCCCTCGGCGTCGCCGCCGACCTGGGGCTCGACCGGATCGTCTCCAACCAGCCCCAGTACTCCCTCCTGTGGCGGGTGATCGAGCCCGACGTGCTGCCCCTCTGCCAGCGCGAGGGCATCGGGCAGATCGTGTGGTCGCCGCTGGCCCAGGGCGTGCTCACCGGCAAGTACAAGCCCGGGGAACCGCCACCGAGCGGCTCGCGGGCGCTGTCGGAGGGCGGCGCCGACTTCATCAGGTGGTTCCTGCGGGACGAGGTGCTGGTCCCGGTCCAGGAGTTCGTCGGGCTCGCCCGTAGTGCCGGGTACTCCCCCGCCGCCGTAGCCCTGGCATGGGTGCTGCAGAACCCGGGCGTCTCCTCCGCCATCATCGGGGCCACCCGGCCCGAACAGGTCATAGAGAACGTGAAGGCGATCGACGTGGTGCTCGAGCAGGATCTGGTCCGAGCCATCGACGAGGTGCTCGCCCCGGCGGTCCAGCGCGACCCCGCGCTCACCCGGTCGCCGTCGCGCCGTCCCTGAGGCGGCCACCGGGACCGCCGCCGACGGGACGGAAGCACCACCGCCTCCGGCAGGCGCTGGCCCTCGCCGCCGCCTTCGCCTGCGTCACGGCGGCGTCGATCGCCATCGGGCTGCGCCTGACCCCGCTCCAGCGGGTGACCGCCCTCGGCGAGACGGTCGAGGTGGGCGCGGCAGCACCCAGCCTCAGCCTCTCTGGACCCGCCGAGCTCGACCTTTTCGGGCAGCAGCTGCCGACCAAGCCGCACTTCGCCGGGCCCGTGCGCCCACGCCTGGTGCTGACCCAAATCACGGTCAACCGGCAGGTGGCGGCGCTCCTCCAGCCGAGCGGCCGCCACCGATCGGTCGCGGCCCTCGGGAGCCAACTGGCCGACGGTTGGACGCGCTACTTCGCATGGGAGGTGGGCGTCGTGGCGGCAGCGGCGATCGTCCTCCTCGGCGCCGTGGCCGGCTGGCGGCGCACTTCGTGGCGCAAGACGGCCACGTTCGTGGCCACCGGGCTGCTGGTGGCCGAAGGCGTCAACCTGGGCGCCATCATGCTGACCGCCTACAGCGCTCCGGGCATCTTGAGGCAGGTCGGATCCCTCGACGCCCTGGTCGGCCGATCCCCCGCCGTCCCCACGCCCCCACCCGCCGGCCCCACCCTCCCGGGCTACCGGGCCGTGGTCCTCGGCGACTCCACGGCGGCGGGAGTCGGCCTCCCGCCGTTGCCCCACCCGACGGCCCTCGACACGGCGTGCGGCCGGAGCGTCGACGCCTACCCGATGGATCTGGCGCAGGTCAACGGCTGGAACGTCCTCAACCTCGCCTGCAGCGGCGCCACCGTCGCCGCCGGGCTCCTCGGGCCCCAGACCGCCGGGAGCCAGACGGCACCGCCCCAGCTCGGGGTGGCCAAGCAGGCCGCCGGCGCCTCGTTGATCGTCGTCAGCGTGGGCGCCGACGACGTGCACTGGTCCAACATGGTGGCGTTGTGCGCGGTCTCCAGCACGTGTGACAACCCGGCCACGACGGCGTTCTTCCAGAGCGACCTGGCGTCCTTCACCGGCGGCTACTTCCAGCTCCTCCGCCAGCTGACCGACCTGAAGAGCCATCCCCAAGTGCTGGTCAACCAGTACTACGACCCCTTCGGTGCAGACCTCAAGTGCCTGGAGCGCCGGGGCCTGACGACGGCCGAGGAGCACGTTCTCCAGGCTCGGCTCCACACGCTCAACACCGTGCTGGCCCAGGGCGCCCAGGCTTCGGGCTTCCTGACGGTGCAGCCCCGGTTCGACGGCCATCAGCTCTGCTCGCCCGAACCCTACGTCCAAGGGCTGAGCGACCCGGCACCGTTCCATCCGACGGTGGCCGGCGGGCTCGCCATCGCGCTGGCCGACGAGCAGGCCCTCCTCCGGCACCTCGGCCACGCCGGCAAACCCGCCGAGAAGTGACCCCGGTGGGCGCGTCCGGGTGGCAGCGTCCTGTGGCAGCGTCCGGTGGGCGCGTCCGGGTGGCAGCGTCCGGTGGCAGCGTCCGGGTGGCGGGTTCCATCAGTGAGGTCAGGTGGTGAGGCGCTGGGTGGCCGAGCGCCCCAGCGTGCGCCCGCCGGAGCGCAGGGCCGCCACCGCCATCAGCCGGTGCGTGGCGTGGCGCGGCTTCCAGGGGATCTTCGTCTCGAACCCCGCCCGCCGGGCCCGGGCCACCGGCTGAAGGGAGCCGGCGCGCTGGCCGCTCAGCACCTCCCAGTGGTCCACCTCGGTGGCGCCGTTCCAGCTGGCGAACGCCACCCACTGCCCGCCGCTCCTCGGCTCGAGCGCCACCGCCGGACGGTCCGTCGGGTGCCCCGACCACGGGAACCGGAAGGCCCGGTAGGAGACCCCGCCCTTGGCCAGCTCGAGGTCGAAGAGCAATCGCCCGTCGTGAGAGAACTCGCTGGCGAAAGGCTGAGAGCCCCAGCCGACGAAGGCGTTCCCGTTGGGCTGCATCTGGACACTTCCCTGGCTCGACGCCGAGATGGGACCGGGCTGGACGTACTGCTCGACCAACCGGGCCGTCATCGCCGCCTCGTCGAGCCGCAGGAGGATCCCCCGGGACTTGCCGGTGGTCGTGAAGACCCCGGCGCCGTCGTCGAAGATGCTGATGGTGCCGTCCGGGTTGCTCCGGGCATCGTGCTGCCAGGCGAAGTGAGCATTCCTGCCCACGGCGTAGTCCGACTGCTTCCCGTTGAGGCGCCAGACGACCGCCCCGTTCGTGCGGTCGACCTTGTAGACGGCCCAGGTGTGGCGGGCGGAGATCAGGTAGCTCCCGTCGGCATCCACGTCGACGGAGTTGATGTGGAAGAAGTCCCATGGCCGGTCGGGGGTCCCCTTCCCGGCGACCGGGTTGTAGGACTCGTCCAGGCCGATGAAGTCCCTGGCCTTCCACTCGAACAGCACCCGCCCGCTGGCGATGTCGATCTCCTGGAAGCCGCAGCCGAGCAGCGTTCCCCGCACCGGCCCGCCGACAGGCGAGAGGTCGGCATCCACCTTCTCGTAGAAGGTGACGAGCGCCGTTCCCCGGGCGGTGACGACGAATTCGTGGAGATCGGCCCGCCGTCCGTTGCCGGCGACGACCGTGGCGACGTGCCGGTAGCGCTGGTCGAAGATCTCGCACCGGCCCTGGCCGTACCCGGGGAGGATGACGTGACCCTGCCACCACGTGAGCACCGGCTCCCCCCGGAGGTCCTGCACCTGGAAGTTCGTCGCCACCAGCTTCCCGATCCCGTTGGCGCCCTCGGGCCACGGCCCCGAGACCGGATGGATCCAGACCGGTCGGCCCAGGTTGTCCAGGATCATCGGGCCGTACTGGCCCGGGCCCGACGACGGGGCCAGCAGCACGTAGCCCGGCGCCACCTCGTCGGCCGGAACCACCACGGAGGTGCGCGGGAGCCGGAGGTCCGGGCGGGAGCGGTACGACGGCACGCCCCCCGCCGGCGGCGGCGGTGCTCCGGCCACCCACTGGTCGACCCCGAAGGCCACACCGCCGAGTGCGGCCACGCCGCCCGCCGCCCCCAGTCCCCACAGGAGCCGCCGCCGCGAGAAGCGGGACGGGCCGGGGGCACCGGGCTCGGGTGGCCCGCTCACCGCCTCGCCTGGTCGATCGGTCGGGTCGTCGCCGGTGCGATCGGCCGGGTCGTCGGGCATGTCCCGGCATCGTTGCAGGGTCACCTTGGAGCGACCTTGGCCGGGTCTGGGACCGGCATGAGCGCGGGCCGCTCGCCGGCTGGCGGCGGCGTCGCCAGCCGCTCGACCGGTTCCCGGCGCCGGGTATCGTCCTTCTTGACGATCAGCGCCGGCGACAAGCAGGCCAGGGAGCCGTCGCACCGGAAGCGCCGCCCCACCGCCCCAGGACTGGAGCCCCACATGGTCGAGAGGTCGACCCACCGAGTGGTCATCGTCGGATCGGGCTTCGGCGGGCTCTTCGCCGCCCGCTCGCTGCGGGGGGCGCCGGTCGAGGTGACCATCGTCAGCGACCGGAACCACCATCTCTTCCAGCCGTTGCTGTACCAGGTCGCCACCGGCATCCTTTCCGAAGGCGGCATCGCCCCGGCCACCCGGGACGTGCTCCGCAACCATCCGGCCGTGCGGGTGCAGCTGGCCGAGGTCCGCTCCATCGACGTCGAGCGCCGGATGGTGGTTGGCGAGCGCCCGGGGATGACGGTCGAGATCCCCTACGACAGCCTGGTCGTCGCCGCCGGCGTCCGTACCTCGTACTTCGGGCACGACGACTTCAGCCGATGGGCACCCGGAATGAAATCATTGGACGATGCCCTCGAGCTCCGTGGGAGGATCCTGGGGGCATTCGAGATGGCCGAGACCGAGCCCGACGAACGAGCCCGCGCCGCCTGGCTCACCTTCGTCGTGGTCGGCGGCGGCCCCACCGGCGTGGAGATGGCCGGCCAGCTCGCCGAGCTCTCGTCGCTGGCGCTCCGCCGGAATTTCCGGGTCATCGATCCGGCGAGTGCACGAGTCATCCTGGTCGAAGGGACCGGCGAGGTGCTCGCCACGTTCGGCCACCGGTTGGCCGGCGTGGCACGCAACGACCTCGAGCGACTCGGCGTCGACGTGCGCACCGGTTGGATGGTGGCCGGCATCGACGACCACGGGGTCGATCTCAAGAGCGGGAGCGGGGCGGTGCAGCGGATCGAGGCTCGCACCAAGATCTGGGCGGCCGGAATGGCCGCCTCCCCGCTCGGCCGCGCCCTGGCCGACCAGACGGGCGCCGGCCTGGACCGGATGGGACGGGTGCAGGTGCTGGCCGACTGCACCCTGCCCGGGCACCCCGAGGTGTTCGTGGTCGGCGACATGATGGCGTTGGACGACCTCCCCGGCCTGGCCGAGGTGGCGATCCAATCCGGGATCCACGCAGCCCGCACGATCCGCCGCCGGCTCGACGGCGACGAAGGCGCCCGGCCCTTCCATTACCACGATCTCGGGAGCCTGGCCGTCGTCTCTCGCTTCGGGGCGGTGGCCAAGATCCGGGGGGTCTCGATCAGCGGCTTCCCCGCCTGGCTCCTGTGGCTCGTCGTCCACCTGGCGTTCCTCACCGGGTTCAAGAGCCGCCTGGCCGCCGTGGCCACGTGGGCCATCGCCTTCGTTGCCCGGGGTCGGGGCGAGCGTGCGTTCACCGGGCAGCAGGTGATCGCCCGCCACGCCATCGCCGCGCTCGGGCGCCGGGTGGCGGGCAGGGGGGGCCCGGAAACGGTCGGCCTCGCCGGCCTGGTCGTCGCCGCTCATGCCGACGACGCCGAGGCGACCGGGGGCTCCGGCGGGGCGCTGAGGTCGGTCGCACGATGACGGTCGACGACCCACGGCTCTGGACCGACGGGCTGGCCGGCGCCCACGGACGCCTGGCCTCGGTGGTCGAGTCGCTGGATGCCGACGCCCTCCGCCAGCCCTCCTACTGCGACCAGTGGACGGTGGCGCAGGTGCTGTCGCACCTGGGGAGCGGGGCGGAGATCGCCGAAATGGTGGTGGCCAACGGGCTCGCCGGTCGCCCCGCCCCCTCCCGCGACGCCTACGGCGCCATCTGGGACCGCTGGAACGCCCTCGCCCCCGAGGACCAGGCCGGGGGCTTCCTGTCGGCCGACGCCCGGGCGACCGCCGTCCTGGTCGGTGCCGTCGATCGCCTGGCGCTGCTCCGCATCCCGACGGCCAGGACCGAGGTGGACGGGATCGGGTTCGCCGGCATGCGCCTCAACGAGCACGCCCTCCACGCCTGGGACGTGCGGGTGGCCCTCGACCCGGGGGCCACGGTCGACCAGGAGGCCGTCGAGCTGCTGCTCGGCCGGCTGCCGGCAGCCGGCTACGCCGGCCATGCCGACCGTGCCGGCGACGACCGCCCCTTCACCGAAGTCGTCGCCGTCGCCGATGCCCCTCGGGCGTTCTCGGTGGAGGTCGGCGACGACGTCCGCATCGGCGAAGTCGACGGCCCGGGCACGGCTGCCGACGTCCACCTTCCCGGCGAGGCGGTCCTGCGCCTCGTCTACGGACGGCTCGACCCCGCTCACCGGCCGCCCGTCGACGCCCGGGAGCTGCCCGCCCTGGATCGGCTGGGCCGGATCTTCACCGGGTTCTGATTGGTACGCACCCCGAGGTGCTGGACATCGGGCGAGCGTTCACCGAACCAGATGGGCGGTTCGGGCCTCGATCGACAGCGGAGCGCCTACGTCGCCAATTCCTCGACCACCCAGTCCACCATCACGGCCAGGAGGCAGCAGGCCGCCCCCAACAACAGTCCGACTCGTGCCTGGTTGCCCATTGGGTCCTCCCGTGGTGGTTGTGGTGGTCGTGGGACCACTACTCCATGCCGCGAGGCGCCGCCGGCCAAACGTGGCGGGCTCCCCCGAGGTCCCCCTGAGGCGCCCCTGAGGTCCCCCTGAGGTCCCCCTGAGGTCCCCTCAAGGACGGACCAGACCCTCCGGCCCTCGCCGGCCGAGCTCCTCTCGCATCCGGTAGTGCATCTTCTTGCCGGTCGCCGTGCGCGGCAGGTCGCCGACGAAGCGATAGGCCCGCGGACGCTTGAAGTCGCTCAACATCGGGTGGGCCAGGCAGTGGGCGTCGCAATCGGCCGCCGACAGGCCGGGATCCGCCGGGACGACGAAGGCGACGACCACCTCCCCCCAGCGATCGTCCGGCATGCCGACGACGATGCAGTCACGGACTCCGGGGTGCTCGTTGAGCACCTCTTCGACCTGCACCGGGTGCACGTTCTCGCCGCCGGTGATGATCATGTCGTCCTTGCGCCCGACGATCGTGACGTACCCCTCGTGGTCCCAGGTGGCCAGGTCGCCGGTGTAGAGCCACCCGAGGCGGAAGCGGTCCGAGGCATCCGGGACGTTCACGTAGGCGTAGCCCGACTTCGACGACCTCACGATGACCTCACCGGTGTCGCTCCCGTCGCGGGCCACCGTGTCGGCCGGCTCGGCCAGCCGGTCCGGGTAGGTGCGGACGACCGCCACGTCGTCGTCGGTGCAGGCCCGGCCGGCGCTGCCGGCGTGCTCGGGAAGGTCGGCCGGCCGGAGGAAGGTGTTCCAGAACGCCTCGGTCGTGCCGTAGCCGTTGAAGATGCGCGGGGTGAGCACCTCCTGGTACCTCAGGCAGGCTCCCCGCTCGAGCGGTGCCCCCATGGTGACGATGCCCCGCAGCGTTCCCAGGTCGCGCCGCCGCGCCTCCTGGGCGTCGGCCAGCATCGCCAGGTTCGTCGGCGCACCGATGAGGTACGTCAGGCCCTCCTGCTCGACCAGGTCGAGGCACCGGTCGGGGTCGAACTGGCGCATCGTCACCGCCGAGGCCCCGACGTAGAAGACGGCATTGGGCCCGCCCGGCGAGATCCCGCCCCGGTGGAACCACGGGGTCATGTTGAGGGTCCGGTCCTCCGGGCCGAGCGGGAAGTGCATGATCACGTCGTGGGCGGTCAGGACCTCGGCCAGCCCGGGGATCGGGACGCCCTTGGGCATGCCGGTCGTTCCCGAGGTGTAGAGACGGGTGGCCTCGTCCCACGCAGTGCCCCCCCGGCCTCGGAGCGGGGGCCCGCCCCTCACGAACAGATCGGCGAAGGGGAGCCCGGCAACTGCGGGCGAGCCGGCGGGCGGCACCTCGACCACCAGGGGCGGCTGCCAGGTCGCCAACGCCAAGACAGCCCGGGCGTCGACGGCGGCGTCGTGGACGAACACCGCCGATCGGCTGTCATCGAGGACATGCGCCGTCTCCCCCGGGGAGAACCGGAAGTTGACGGGGGACGCCACCGCACCGATCCGCTGGGACGCCAGGTAGAGGAGGGCGAACTCCGAGCCGTTGTAGAGCTGGAAGGTGACGACGTCACCGGCCTCGACCCCCCGCCCCGCCAGCCCGGCGGCCAGGTCGTCGACGTCGGTGCCGAGCTCGCGGTAGGTCCATCGCCGCCCGGTGTCCGGATCGGCCAGCGCCAGCCGGCTGGCGTAGCGGTCCACGTTCCGGCGGAACCCCTCGGCGAAGGTGAACTGGCGTTCAAAGACCGCCCGCAACGCGCCCGGGTCGTACCTGTACCTCGAGCCCACCGTCCTCGCCTCCCGCGCCATTTCTCCCGCTCCCGCCGCCTGCCCGTCGCTGTCCCCTGGGCGGCCCACTGCGTCCGGGACCGCTCACCGGCTACGTTCTAGCCCGTGACCACGCGGACCACCCCCCCGTTCCGCGCCGACCACGTGGGGAGCCTGCTCCGCCCGCCGGAGCTTCTCACCGCACGGGCGGAGTTCGCCCAGGGCCGCATCGACGCCGAGGCTCTCCGGGAGGCCGAGGACACCGCCATCCGGGACGTCGTCGCCCTCCAGAAGGAGGTCGGGCTCCAGTCGGCGACCGACGGCGAGCTGCGCCGGACCTCGTGGCACATGGACTTCATCTACCAGCTGGGCGGCATCGAACGCGGCGACGAGCAGCTGCAGGTGGCGTTCACCAGCCAGGAGGGATCGACCACTTTCACCTCGGCCGCCCTGCGGGTCACCGGCAAGGTGCGCCTCGAGCGGACGATCTTCGGCGACGCCTTCGCCTTCTTGAAGTCGGCGGTCACCGGTGCTGTCCCCAAGCTCACGATCCCGTCCCCGAGCATGGTCCACTACCGGGGAGGAGCGGCGGCCATCGACCCCGACATCTACGGGGACGTGGAGGAGTTCTGGGCCGACCTGAGCGCGGCGTACGCCGAGGAGGTTCGCCGGCTGGGAGAGCTGGGCTGCACCTACCTGCAGCTCGACGACACGTCCCTCGCTTACCTGAACGACCCGGCCCAGCGCCGGATGATCGCCGGACGCGGCGAGGACGCCGAGCACCAGCACCTCCGCTACATCCGGCAGATCAACGCCGCCCTCGCCACCCGGCCCCCCGGCATGGCGGTGACGACCCACTCGTGCCGCGGCAACTTCCAGTCGTACTGGGCGGCCGAGGGCGGGTACGACTTCGTGGCCGAAGCCCTCTTCAGCGAGCTCCAGGTGGACGGGTTCTTCCTCGAGTACGACGACGCCCGCTCCGGTGACTTCGCCCCCCTGCGGTTCGTGCCCAAGGACAAGATGGTGGTGCTCGGCCTGGTCACCACCAAGCGGGGGGAGCTCGAGGCAAAGGACGACCTGAAGCGCCGGGTGGCGGAAGCGAGCGCCTACGTGCCCCTGGACCAGATCTGCCTCTCGCCCCAGTGCGGCTTCTCCTCGACCGTCGAGGGCAACCGCCTGACGCTGGACGACGAGATCGCCAAGCTGCGCCTCGTGGTGGAGACTGCCGCCGAGATCTGGGGCTAGTCCGGGCTAGTCCGCTCCGGCGACGTCGCCGGAGCGGCCGGCCCGGGGTAGCCTGGGTGAGGCGGTGATCTTCCACCAGTACTTCCTCAGCTGCCTGTCCCACGCCTCCTACCTGATCGGCGACGAGTCCTCAGGGCTGGCCGTCGTGGTCGACCCCCAGCGCGACGTGTCCGGCTACCAGACGGACGCCGATGCCGCCGGCCTCCGGATCACCCGGGTGATCGAGACCCACGTCCACGCCGACTTCCTCTCCGGGCACCTGGAGCTGGCCGGGGCCACCGGGGCCGCCATCTGCTTCGGCGAGGGGATCACGGCCGACTTCCCGGTCGAGACGCTGGCCGACGGCCAGCTGCTCGGCATGGGGCGGGTGACGATCGAAGTTCGAGCCACCCCCGGCCACACCCCCGAGTCGATCAGCCTGGTCGTCTACGACCACCCCTCGGACGAGGTCGCCGGCGGCGCCCCGTGGGGGGTGCTCACCGGAGACACGCTCTTCGTCGGGGACGTCGGTCGCCCGGACCTGCTGGCGAGCCAGGGGGCCTCCGCCGACCGGATGGCGCGGGCGCTCTACCACTCCCTGCACGAGCGGCTCCTCACCCTGCCCGACGCCACCCGCGTCTTCCCCGCCCACGGGAGCGGATCGGCCTGCGGCCGGAGCCTCTCCACCGAGACCTCCTCGACCGTCGGCCAACAGCGCCGGACCAACGACGCACTGGCACCCATGAGCGAGGACGACTTCGTCGCCCTGGTGACCGAGGGCCAGCCAACCGCCCCCGCCTACTTCGGGTACAGCTCGCACCGCAACCGGGAGGTCCGGCCACTCCTCGACGAGCACCGGCCCCCGGCGGCCATGGGCCTCGACGACGTCGTGGCGGCAACTGGCCGGGGGGCCGTCGTGCTGGACACCCGGGACCCCGCCGACTTCGCCCCGTGCCACCTGCGCCGGTCGCTCAACGTGGGCCTCGAGGGCCGGTTCGCCGAGTATGCCGGGGACGTGCTGCACCCCGACGACGACCTCGTGCTCCTGTGCGACGACGGCCGCCAGCTGGAGGCGGCCGTGCGGCTGGCCCGGATCGGCTTCGACCGGGTGGCCGGGGCCATGGCCGACCCGGCGGCGGCGCTGGCGGGGCGCCCGGACCTCTCGACCGCCTCCGAGCGCATCCCGGCACCGGTGCTGGCCGAACGCCTGGCCCGCGGCGAGGACCTGGTCGTCGTGGACGTCCGCGACGCCGGCGAGCGGTCCCAGGGGGCCGTGCCCGGGTCGCGCCATGTGCCGCTGGCCTCGCTGCTCGATCGCATGGGAGAGCTCGACTTTGCTCGGCCGGTCGTCACCTACTGCGCCTCGGGCTACCGCTCCTCGATCGCCGCCAGCCTGCTGGCCCGAAACGGCCACCCCGGCGTCGCCGACCTCCTCGGCGGCTACGACGCCTGGCGGCGGGCGGCGACCCCGGGCGGCGGCACCGCCTGAGCCCGGAGTTGTCCGACGGGTCGGCCGTCGGGGCGGGTGACCGAGGACAGGATCGGCCGGTGAGCGGGGCCGGCGACGAGGTCGACACGGCCTCGCCGAGCGGGGCGTCGGTCCCGAGTGGGACCCGCTGCACGACATCGAGCTGATTCTTCGGCGTCGAGGACGACCTCGCCGTCCGCTTCACCCCCGACGAACTGGTGCCGATACCCACCGCGGCGTCGATCGTGCTCGCTGTCGCCCGCCGTGCGACATGACCTCACGGTCGGCACACCGTCCTGACGCCTCTGACCCCCAGGGCCCGGCGACACCTTCGCCGGTGGCCGACGGCGCTGGATCTCGGGAAACCTCGAGCGTCCCGGCGGCGACAGCTTCGTGGTCGAGCACGATCCCGCAGCGGCGGCCGAGGGTCTCGTCGCCCTCTCCGGCGTCGCCGATCACCGTGCGGAATGGGGACGCCGGATCCTGGCCGTCCTTCACGACGAACGTCACCGGTGGGCGATGGAAGATCACCCTGCCAGCCGGCACCTATGAGGTCGAGGGCCACGGCACCTTCTCCACGACGGACGGGGCCGGCCTGGCTCATGGCGCCGCCGGCGGACGCCACCGATCGCCGTCACGGCCGGATCGCTTTCGCTCCGGCCGCCAACACCGTCGGGCGCCGTCACTCCGGTCGAGCCCGGTGGACCGCCTCTTGCTGGGCTTCCAGCTCTTCGATCCGCCACCAGGGAACGGTCACTCCGGACGGCACCTC
>JBOGGE010000082.1:0-13700 GCA_050743865.1 Acidimicrobiales bacterium | reverse complement strand
TGTCGGGAGGTTTGTCGGCGTACCACCCGAGGAACCCCTCGGCCACCGCCCGGAGGCCCTCGGGGGAGTCGAGCGCCAGCCCCTTCGCCGCCGCCTGGGCGACACAGACGGACATGTCGGTGTCGTCCGTCCATGACCCGGCCGGTCGGCCCGTGAGCGCCCCACGGCGCATCTCGACGGCCTCAGGAGGGCACGGGACGCCGAACTCATAGCCAGCGCCAAGGGCATCCCCGACAGCGGCACCGACGAGGACTCCAGCCACCCGGTCCCGTTGGAGAGAGCTGAGGTTGACGGTCGGGCTCCTACCCACCGTCGTCCGCCTCGGCCTGTTTTCGCGCGTCCTTTATCGCAACGACCTCGGCGTTGGGCGCCAGACCGGCCAGAGCGGCCGCGAGAGCCCGGTCACGGTCCTCGGTGGCGTGCTGGTACCGGAGGGCGGCCTGGGGGCTCGCATGACCCGCGCGGCGCATCAGCTCGGCCGTCGTAGCCCCAGCCGTCGCCGACCACGTGAGGCCGGCGTGCCGCAAGTCGTGCAGTCGTAGGTCGGGGCGCCCGACCTTGGTCCGGGCTCGCTCCCATGCCTTCTGCAAGACGCCCGGCGACAGCACGCCGCCACCCTCGCCGACGGCGACCGGATCGTCCGGGTAGGGACCGACGTAGGTGTCCAGGTGCCTCCTGAGGTCAGGCAGCACGTTCTCGGGCACCGCGAGCGTCCGCTTTCCCGCAACCGTCTTCGGGTCCTTCTGGAACGCGTTGCCGTGGATGCCGACGACCCTGGTGACGTCAACCGTGAGGGTGCCGTGCAAGACGTCGACGTCTCGGCGCCGTAGGCCGAGCAGCTCACCTCGCCGGAGCTGGCACCACGCAGCCAGCAGCACCATGGCCCGGAGGTAGGCGGGCACGGCGTCGGCAAGCGCCTGGACCTCTGCGACCGAGGCCATCGGCCGCTCCGTTGACTTCTCGACCCCAGCACCCTTCACCCGGCAGGGATTGCGGGCGATGATCTCGTCTGTCACCGCAGTGTTCAGGATCGACCGGAGCAGCCGGTACGCCTTGGCCGCCGTCACGGAGTGCTCGGCCGCCACACCGGCGTGCCAGGCCCGGACGTCCGAGGGGTTGATGCCGCCGAGCGATCGATCCCCAAACGTGGGCAGCAGGTAGCCGTCGAGCAGGTAGCGGTAGGTCTCAACGGTGCGGAGGGCGAGCGTCGAGCGCTTGGCCAACCACCCGTTCGCGTAGTCCCGGAACGTGACCTTGGCCTTCCGGGGGTCGACGGCGACGCCGCGGATCTTGTCCGCCTCGGTGGTGGTGATCCAGGCGTCGAGGTCCTTGCGCCGGCGGAACGACCGGGTGACCACCCGGCCGTCGATCCGGGTGCGCCCGTCGTAGACGGTGGTCGCGTCCTTGAGCGTCGCTGCGAACGCCTTGGCCGCGGCCTTGCCCTCGTCGGTATCCCGCAACTTCTTCGTGATGCGGTGGTTGCTTCCGTCCCGACCGCTCACCCGGTAGATGACCTGGGCCACGTGCGGGTTCCTCCTCGCTTGGCAACCGGCCCCCAGGAAACCCCGGTCGCTGGAACCAGCGGGGACCCCGGACCGGACCCAACTCTAGTCGCAACGCGCGATTGATGCGCGATATTCCTCTTATGGGAAGGAGGAGACTGTCTGGAAAATGGCCTCTGACCTGGAACGCCCGGCCGGACTTGAACCGGCGACCTCCGGCTTACAAGGCCGGTGCTCTAACCGTTCTGAGCTACGGGCGCACGCTGTCACACCACCGGAAGCCGGTGGCCGGGCCAGGTTACTCGGGCCTCCACGCTCGTCGGTGACCGTTGCCGCGCCAGCAGGGTCCGGGGATGAGGTGCCATTCTGGCCGAACAGCCCATCGGTGCGACGCCGCAGTGAGGTCGGCGGCAAGGCCGGAGCGAGGTCGGCGGCAAGGTGCCGGGACCACGATCGTCCCATGCCCGTTCTCACCGCACTCCCCCAAGGTCCGATCCCCAGCCTTCCCGGTCGCTCGCTCGATGGTGCTCCCGGTGGCCCGGACGTCCCGGCCACCACGGTTCCCCCGGTCGTCCGGGTCGTCCCCTGGATCGATCCGGTGGTCGACGCAGTGGGGACCGACCCGCGGTCGGCCTACGTGGAGCAGTTCTGGTTGCCGGTGCTCGGTCCGTCGGCCACGTGGGTCCTCCGGCGCCTTGCCGACCGCTTCGACGCCACCCCGGACGGGTTCGACCTCGACGTCGCCGAGACTGCCTGTTCGGTGGGCATCGGCGACCCCGACAGTCGCCACACGCCAATGCGCCGCGCCCTCCGGCGCTGTGCCCGGTTCGGGCTGCTCCGCCCGGGTGGCACCGACGAAGTGGCGGTGCGGAGGTCCGTCGGGCCGCTGCCCCAACGGCTGCTGGACCGCCTGCCCCAAACGCTCCAGGCCTGTCACCGCCGGTGGCAAGGTGCACCGCTGGCGGCTGGCGATCCCTGGCGGCGTGCCCGCCTGCTCGCTCTCGACCTGACCGTGCTGGGGGAAGCCCCCCCAGATATCGAGCGCCGACTGCTGGGATGGGGCATCCATCCGGCCCTCGCCCACCAGTCGGCAGGCTGGGCGTGCGCCCGTCCCTGCTTCGACGCGGTCCGGGAGGCGTCGCCGCCCGGGCACGTGGCCCCACCGACCGCCGCCGCAGCCGCCACTTAGGCCGCCGGAAGGCCCGGTCAGAGCTCCCGGCGCTGGAAGATGACCAGCGCCGCCGTCAGGGCAATGGCCACCCACACGGCGCACCACACGTCGTAGCCCCAGCCGGGAGGGCCGGCGGCGAAGAACGGGTCGGCCCGCGAGGCGGCGGCCACGTCGAAGAGGGCGTGAGGCTCGAGGGCGAAGATCGTGCCGTGCCACAGCCCGTCGGTCGGCATGACGTACCGGGCCACCGTCCCGACCTGGCGGAGGGCGGGGATGTGGAAGCTCTCCCCCAGGCTCCCCACCACCCCGGCCAGCCATGCCGCGCCGAAGAGGGCCACCGCCATGACCCCGGTCGCCAGCGCCGGCAGACGGGTCCCCAGCAAGAGGCCCACCGTGAGGAGAACCAGGCCCTCGGCCAGCAGGAAGGCGAAGGCTGCCGCCGGGTTCGGGGGCGAGAAGCCGCTCACGGCGTCGACCACGGCGAACTCCAGGGCACACACGATGGCGGCGTAGGCCGTCAGCACCGCCGCCAGGCCGACCCACTTCCCGAGGAGGATCTGGGCTCGGCGCACGGGCCGGGTGGCGATCGACTGGAGCACTCCGGAATCGATCTCGGCCGAGACCGACGGCGACGAGATGGTCGAGGCGCTGAGCGCCACCACGAAACTGAACATGAACATGAAGAGGATGAGGGCCTGCGGGAGCGAGGCGGCCAGCTCGCCCGAGGTCAGGTGCCGGCTGTGGACAAGACGGTCGAAGCCCCACGCGCTGAGCGCGACCAGCACCGCCGTGATCAGCGCGAAGGCGGCGACGAGCTTGCGGCGGAGCGCCTCCTGGACGGTCAGCGCGGCAATGGTGACGACCTGGCTCACCGTGTCCCCAGCAACTCGAGGAACCGCTCTTCGAGCGTCCGGTGCTCGGGGACCACGGCCTCGACCCGCCCGCCCCGGGCCACCACGGCTGCCACCAGGTCGGGCACCGTAGCCGGGGTGACGCCCTCGACCCGCATCCAGTCGCCGTCGGGCGACCACTGACCGAAGCCGGCGTGGGCCTGCCACCAGCCGTCGGCCAACCCGGACACCCGCATGCGGACGCTGGTGCGCTCCCCGCGAAGCTCGTCGAGCGAACCGGTGGCGACGACCCGGCCGCGATCGATGACCGTGACCCGATCACACACCTGCTCCGCCTCCTCGAGCAGGTGCGTGTTCAGGAAGACGGTGGCGCCGCGCTGGCGGATGCCCCGGACGATCTCCCGCACGTCGACCCGCCCGATCGGGTCCAGCGCGCTGGTCGGCTCGTCGAGAACGACGAGTGTCGGGTCGCCGAGCAGGGCCACGGCGAGGCCGAGCCGCTGCTGCATGCCCTTGGAGAAGGTTGCCACCTTGTCGTCGGCCCGCTCGGCGAGGCCCACGGTGTCCAGGGCCTGTCCGGCCGAGCAGTCCCGGCGGGGCAGCTGCAGGAGCCGGCAGTGCAGGGCCAGGACCTCCCGGGCCGTGAGCCAGTGCTGGAACCGGAACATCTCGGGCAGGTACCCGATCCTCCGCCTGACTTCCACGTCGCCGGCCGGCGCCCCGAGCACGAGCGCCTCACCGCCGCTCGGCCGGGCCAAGCCCAGGAGGAGCTTCACCGTGGTGGTCTTGCCGGCGCCGTTCGGGCCGAGGAACCCGAAGATCTCGCCCCGGCGGACCGTGAGCGACAGACCACGGAGGGCGGCGGTCCGGCGGTACTGCTTGGACAGCTCCACCGTGTGGATGGCCGGCGAACGGCCGTCCCCCTCGACCGGCGGGCGCCCGGCCAACGCCGTCGCGTCCGGCACGTCCGCCGCGTCAGTGGCGGCCGTGGCGTCCGGCAGGCGGTCAGCCCAGCTGTCGAGCGACACCCAGCACGTCCTCCCCGTCGAGCAGGCCGCCGACGGCTCTGACCATCCCGCCGTGATCCTCCCAGACCACCGCGTTGACGGCCCCGCCGGGCCCCGCCAGGAGGATGCCGGGTGCGCCCGAGACCGTGACCGAGGACTCGGCGAAGCCGCGGGGCGTCGGCACCGGGAGCACCGTCCCCAGGTTGCCGAGAAGGCGGATCTCCCGGGAGAGGTCCTGGGGGAAGCCGGGCTGGCCGAGGAGGAAGGACTCGAGCTGGGCGGTCGTCGCCCCGGTGGACGTCGCCGTCGGACGTTGCATGGAGACGACCGCAAGGGTCGGGAGCCCGGAACCACCGTACTCGGCGAGGACGGCCGGACCGAGGTTGACGGTGAGCACGCTCCCCTCCAGCGACGGACCGGCGGCGGCGTCAAAGGTCACCGTGGCCGATGCCGCCGGCTCGGCGACGAACTTCGTCGGTCCCTGCACGCCGGACGGGAGCGCGGCCGGCAGGGACACGGTCAGCCCCGTCGCCACCTCGGCCGCCTTCAGGGTGTCGGCGCGGACGGGATGCGGGCGAGTCACCCACTGGACGGTCCCGAACGACCACGATCCGACCCCGCTCGACGGGGCCTGCGGCGGCTGGAGCCCCAGCACCTTGCCGAAGGACTGCAGGTCGACCGGCGTGACCTGGACCGGTGCGACGTGTGTCGGCGAGAAGACGATGACCAGGGATGCCGCCGCTGCCGCCCCGACCGCGAGCGCCCCCGACACGGCGACCACGCCGGCCGCCCCGGTGAACCGCCACGGCCCCACCCGGCGCCCGAGCCGGCGAGCAGCGGGACCGCGGCTCTCGCCGGCCGCCTCCCAGGCACGGTCCACGTCGGGGACCGCCAGGGGGCGCGCCAGGAGCTCGTGGGCCAGCCCGGCGTCCACCGCTGCCCGGTCCTGGTGCTCCTGGCACCTCCGGCAACCCCGCAGGTGCCGGATCCAACCGTCCGGCACCGACATCGGCTCGTCGGCGAAGCGCCGCAAGACACCTTCAGGAACGTGTCGCACGTCCCACCTCCTTGCGCAGGGCCGCTTCCGCTCGACGGAGCATGGAGCCGACGTGGCCGACCTTCACACCCATGGACGCCGCAACCTCGGCGTAGCTGAGCCCGCTGTGGCGCAGGACGAGCACGGTCGCCGCCCGCCGGGGCAGGCGGCCGAGCGCGTCTCTCACCTCGGCCTCTGCCTGGCGGTCGAGGGCCGCCTCCTCGGCACTGGCCATGGGCCCGTCCGCCGCCATGCGCCGGTGCCGCTCGTCACGGCGGCGCCGGCCCCGGACGGCGTTAAGCCCGAGATGGACGGCCGCCGTGCGCACCCACGCCGCCGGCCGGCCAGACCCGTCGGGGTCGGGGAAGCGGCGGCGGGCGGCGATCATGACGTCCTGGGCGACGTCCTCGGCCAGGTGGGCGTCGCGCACCACGCTCCAGGCGATCCGTACGACGGCGGGGTACTCGGAGCGGAAGAAGCCCTCGAACGCCGTGGACGGCACCGACTGCTCCGGCTCCCTCCGACCCCTGGCTGCCGCTTCCATGGACATCACCTACTACGCACCGCCGGGCCCCCCGATGTGACGGGGAGCGGCCTACCCGGCCCTCCGCCCGGGCCCAGCTCGTCGAGCAATGCCAAGAGGGTCCGGACCCCGAACCCGGTCCCGCCCTTCGACAGGTAGCCGGCGCTCTCGGTCGACCTCCCGGCGCCGGCGATGTCGAGGTGAGCCCAGGGTATGTCCCCCACGAAGCGGGCCAGCAGCAAGGCGGCGGCGATGGCGCCGGCCTGTCCCGGGCGGCCAGTGTTCTTCATGTCGGCGACGTCCGAGTCGATGTGCTCGGCGTAGTCGTCCGGCAACGGCATCGGCCACAGTCGCTCCCCGGCCCGGGCTCCGGCCTGCCGCACCCGTTCGACCAGGGCGTCATCGTTGCCGAACAAGGCCGCCACGCCCTTCCCCAGCGCCATGGTGGCCGCCCCCGTCAGGGTCGCCACGTCGACGATGGCGTCGGGCCGTAGCTCGGCCGCCAGCGACAGGGCGTCAGCCAGCACCAGCCGGCCCTCGGCATCGGTGTTGAGCACCTCGATGGTCGACCCGCTCCTGGCCCGCAGGACGTCACCGGGCTTGAGGGCGCCACCGCCCGGCATGTTCTCGGTGATGGGCGCCAGGGCGGTGACCCGGACGCCGATGTCGAGGTCGGCGCACGCCGAAAGGGCGGAGAGGACGATCGCCGCTCCGCTCATGTCGGTCTTCATGGTGGCCATCCCCTCGGCCGTCTTGAGAGAGAGCCCCCCGGAGTCGAAGGTGATCCCCTTGCCGACCAGCACCACGTGGGGCACGCCGGCGCTCCCGCCGGCCGGCTCGTACGTCGCCCGGACGAAGCGCGGGGGCTGGGTCGATCCCCGGCTCACCCCGAGGAGGGCGCCGAGCCGCTCGGCGGCGACCCGTTCCTCGTCCCACACCTCGACCGAGGTGCGCGCCTGGGCGGTCAGGACTCCGGCCACCCGGTCGGCCAGGACGGAAGGCGTCAGGTCGCTGGGCGGGGTGTTGATGAGGTCCCGGGCAAGCACACAGGCGGCGGCCGCCCGCGCCCCGCGGCGAACCCCGCCGGCCAGCCCGTCCCCGGCCGGCCCATCCCCGGCCGGCCCATCCCCGGCGGTCACGACCACCAGGCGATCGACGGCGTGGTGGCGCCGTGTCGAGCGGTACCCGTCGAACCGGTAGGCGGCGAGCACCGCTCCCTCGGCCACGGCCGCCCCGGTGGCCGACATTTCCGCGCCGGCGGCCTCCGCCGGCACCACCAGCGCCGCCGTCCCGCCCTCGCCGGCCGCCCGTACCAGGGCCGCCGCCGCCCGGCGCCACCGTTCGGGGTCGGCGGTCTCCCGGCGACCGAGCCCCAGCAGGATCACCGACGGCGGCCCCCCGGCCCGCCGCAGGACCAGCGACTGGCCGGGCTTGGCCGAGAAGCCCTGGCGGACGAGCCAGCCGGTGTCGACGCGTCCCGCCAGGGCGTCGAGCCCTGCCCCCAGATGCCCGTCCTCGCCGGTCACGGCGGCGCCGGTCACCAGTGGGAAGGGACCGTCCTCCCCCTCCCAAGCCACCAGCCCGATCGCCGCCAGATCCTCCCCGCCCAGCCGGCCGGCCACCCCGACCTCGAAGGTCACGAGCGCCGGTCCCGGGCGGCCAGGTGCTCCTCGCCCTCCTGCCACCGCGCCATCATCCACAAGAGGTCGGACAGCCGGTTCAGGTAGGGCCCGACCGACGAGCCATCCTGGCCGCTGCCTCTCTCTCCGGAGGGGGACGGGGCCAAGGGCCCTCCCGAAGCCAGCACCCGCTCGGCCCGGCGGACCACGGTGCGGGCCACGTCGAGGGTGGCGGCGCAGCGGTTGGCTCCGGGCACCACGAACTCTGCTGGCATCTCGAAACGGGTGCCCAGCTCGTCGATCCTCTTCTCGAGGGCCTCGACCATGTCCGGGGTGACGAGGCTCGACCCGCCTGCCAGCTTCGGCCGGTTGGCCGGCGCCGTCGCCACCTCGGCCATGAGCACGTAGAGCTGGCGCTCGAGCGACACCAGCAGCTCGTCAAGCTCGCTGCCCGGCTCGGCCTCGGCCCTCGCCAGCCCGAGGGCCGCCTGGGCCTCGTCGACCGCACCGTTGAGCTCGATCCGGGATGCGCTCTTCGCCACCCGGCCGCCGTAGAGCAGCCCGGTGGTGCCGTCATCGCCCCGACGCGTGTAGATCCGCACCCCTGCCGATGCTACCGGGAAGCGCCGGTAGCCTGGTGAGCCGCCATGACTCCCAGCCCGTCCTCCCCGTCCTCCCCGCCCGCTTCCCCGATGCCGCTCGGCCGCCTCGACCCCGGAACCTCCCCCTACCTCACCGCCCTGGGCCAGCGGGTGGTGATCTTCGACGGGGCCGCCGGCACCAACCTGCAGCTCCAGGAGCTCACGGCGGACGACTTCGGCGGCCCCGACCTCGAGGGGTGCAACGAGGTGCTGGTCCTCAGCCGTCCCGACGCCGTCGAGCGCCTCCACCGCTCGTTCCTCGAGGTGGGGGTGGACGTGGTGCAGACCAACACCTTCGGCGCCTCCCCGGTCACCCTGGCCGAGTACGGGCTGGCCGACCGGGCGCACGAGATCAACGACGCCGCCGCCCGCCTGGCCCGGCGGCTGGCCGACGAGCACGCCACGCCGGGGCGGCCGCGCTGGGTGGCCGGCAGCATCGGCCCGGGCACGAAGTTCCCCACCCTGGGCCAGATCCCCTATGCCGAGCTGCGTGACGCCTACCAGGTGCAGGCGGCCGGGCTGCTCGAGGGCGGCGTCGACCTCCTGGCCGTCGAGACCGTCTTCGACCTCCTCTCGGCCAAGGCGGCCATCAACGGCGCCCGCCGGGCGATGGCCGCCGCCGGCCGCCAGGTGCCGTTGCAGGTCCAGGTGACCGTCGAGCTCACCGGGAGGATGCTCCCGGGCACCGAGATCGCCGCCGCCCTGACCACCCTCGACGCCATGCAGGTGGACGTGATCGGCATGAACTGCGCCACCGGCCCGGCCGAGATGTACGAGGCGCTCCGCCACCTGTCGGCCTGCTCACGGGTGCCGGTGTCCGTGCTGCCCAACGCCGGCCTGCCGTCGGTGGTCGAGGGCCGCATGCACTATGACCTCACCCCCGACGAGCTGGCCGACCACCTCCACCGTTTCGTCGTCGAGCTGGGCGTCACCGCCGTCGGCGGCTGCTGCGGCACCACCCCCGCCCACCTGGCCGCCGTCGTCGGACGGCTCGCCGGCGCCGTGCCGGCCACCCGACGGCCGGCCCACGAGGCCGGCGCCGCCTCCATCTACACCGCCGTCCCGTTCGCCCAGGAGGCCTCCTTCCTGGTGGTCGGCGAGCGCACCAACGCCAATGGGTCGAAGCGGTTCCGCCAGGCGATGCTGGCCGGCGACTGGGACACCTGCGTGGCCATGGCCCGGGACCAGGTGAAGGAGGGGGCCCACCTCATCGACGTCTGCGTCGACTACACCGGCGCCGACGGCGTGGCCGACATGACCGAGGTGGCCAGCCGGTTCGCCACCCAGTCGAGCGTGCCCCTCATGGTCGACTCGACCGAGGGCCCGGTGGTCGAGGCGGCCCTGCAATGGATCGGCGGCCGGCCGGTTCTCAACTCGGTCAATCTCGAGGACGGCCTCGGCGAGGGGACCCGGCTCGACACCTTCCTGCGCCTGGCCCGGGAGTACGGGGCGGCCGTGGTGTGCACCTGCATCGACGAGGAGGGGCAGGCCCGGACGGCCGAGTGGAAGCTGCGGGCGGCGCGGGCCATCTTCGACGTGGCCGTCGGTCGGTACGGCCTCGAACCGGGGGACCTCCTGTTCGACCCCCTGGCCCTCCCCCTCTCGACCGGGATGGAGGAGGGCCGCGGCGACGGCATCGAGACCATCGAGGGCATCCGCATGATCAAGTCGGAGCTTCCCGGCGTCCACACCCTGCTCGGGCTGTCCAACGTGTCGTTCGGCCTGAGCCCGGCGGCACGCCAGGCGCTCAACTCGGTGTTCCTGCACGAGTGCGTGGCGGCCGGCCTGGACGCCGCCATCGTGCATGCCTCGAAGATCCTCCCGCTTTCTCGCATCGACGAACGCGCCCGGGAGGCGTGCCTGGACCTGGTCTACGACCGGCGCCGGGAGGGCTACGACCCGCTGCAGGAGCTTCTGGCGATGTTCGAGGGGGTGTCGACCTCGGCCGGGCCGCCCGACGACCGGCACGACTGGCCGGTCGAGCGGCGCCTCGAGCAGCGGATCGTCGACGGCAACCGCAACGGCTTGGAGGCCGAGCTCGACGAGGCCCTGACGGCCGGCCACCCCGCCCTGGCCGTCGTCAACGACATACTGCTGGCCGGGATGAAGACGGTCGGCGAGCTTTTCGGCTCCGGCCAGATGCAGCTCCCGTTCGTCCTGCAGTCGGCCGAGACGATGAAGGCGGCGGTGGCCTACCTCGAGCCGCACATGGACCACGCCGACCAGGGTGGGAAGGGCAAGGTGGTGCTGGCCACCGTGAAGGGTGACGTCCACGACATCGGCAAGAACCTGGTCGACATCATCTTCACCAACAACGGCTACGACGTGGTGAACCTCGGGATCAAGGTCGGGGTGGCCGAGATGCTGGCGGCGGTCGAGGAGCACCGGGCCGACGCCCTCGGGATGAGCGGCCTCCTCGTCAAGTCGACGCTGGTCATGCGGGAGAACCTCGAAGAGCTCAATCGCCGGGGCCTGTCCACCCTGCCGGTGCTGCTGGGCGGGGCGGCGCTCACCCGCACCTACGTCGAGCGCGACCTCCGCCAGGTCTACGAGGGCCGGGTGTTCTACGGCCGGGACGCCTTCGAGGGATTGCGCACCATGGACCGCCTCGTCGAGCTGCAACGCACCGGCGCCGAGGACCCCGACTTCGGACGGCAGATCTCGGACCGCCGGGTGCCGGCCCGCAGTCGCCTGGAGCCCCAGGAAGGCCCGGTCCCCGGCGCACCGTCGCGCTCGGCAGAGGTGGCCGCCGACAACGAGCTGTTCCGGCCGCCGTTCGTCGGCTCCCGGGTGGCCAAGGGCATCGCCATCGACGAGGTGGCGGCGTACCTGAACCTGACGACGCTGTTCCGCAACCAGTGGGGGTTCCGGCCCGAGGCCGGGGAGGACGACGCCGACTTCAAGCAGCGGGTGCAGGCCGTGCTCCGCCAGCAGCTGGCCGGAGCCACCGAGCGCGGGCTGCTCGTGCCCCAGGTGGTCTACGGGCACTTCGCCGCCGCCGCCGACGGCGACGACCTGGTGATCTTCAAGGACGAGAGCCGCAGCGCCGAATGGATGCGCTTCACCTTCCCCCGCCAGCGCAAGGAGCCGTGGCTGTGCATCGCCGACTTCTTCCGCCCGGCCGGGTCGCCCGACGGGGACTTCGCCTCGTTCATGCTCGTCACCATGGGGGCACGGGTGTCCGAGGAGACGGCCCGGCTGTTCGCCGAGAACCGGTACCAGGACTACCTCTTCCTCCACGGTCTCGGTGTCGAGATGGCCGAGGCCCTGGCCGAGCGGTGGCACCGCCGGATCCGCGAGGAGCTCGGCTACGCCGACCAGGACGGCCCGTCGCTCGCCGGCCTGTTCCGCCAGAAGTACCGGGGCGGGCGCTACAGCTGGGGGTACCCGGCCTGCCCCAACCTCGACGACAACGCCAAGGTGGCCGAGCTCCTGGAGGCGGACCGGATCGGCGTCGCCGTCAGCGACGGGTTCCAGCTCCAGCCCGAGCAGACCACCGACGCCATCATCTGCCACCACCCCCAGGCCAAGTACTTCGTCGCCTGAGCGCGCCGGCACGTCCGCTCCAAATGGCGGCGGCGACGGGGGATCGTTGACCCACCCCCGGCGCGGCGGTACCGTGCGACCATGGGATCCGTGGGGAGGCCCCTTGTGGGCTTGGCGGGGTTGCTGGCCCTGAGCCGGTCGCTGCTCATCGCCGAGGTGGCCGTGGTGGCACTCATCGTGGTCGTGGTGGTGGTGATCATCATCCTCAGCGTCCGCAGCAAGCGCCCGGCGTCGGCCGCCGCCCCGCCGGCCACGCAGGCCTACTACGCCGACCTCCAGCACCAGAACGCGCCCCCGGGCCAGCCGGACCCCTTCGGGTCCTTCGCCGCCGCCCAGGCCGCCCCCGCCTTTCCCGGGCCGGCGCCCTACCCGGGGCCGATGCCCGCCCCCTCGCCCGGCCCCCCGGCACCGGCGTACTCACCCGGCCCGGCACCGGCGTACTCACCCGGCCCGACACCGGCGTACTCACCCGGCCCGGCACCGGCGAGCGAGAGCCCGGTTCCCCCGCCAATGCCGCCAGTGGTGCCAGCAGCGGCCCGCCCGGTCCCGGTCCCCGGCACCCCCGCCGGGTGGTTGGCCGACCCGAGCGGTTCCCCCGACACCCTGCGCTACTGGGACGGCTCGGGCTGGACCTCCCACGTGGCCCAGCGTTCCTGACCGCCTCCCGCCGCCATCGGGCCTGGAGGCCGGCGAGCACCGCAGGCGAGCTGGTCGACGTCTACGGCGGGCGGTGCAGGGTCTACGGCGGGCGGTACCAGGGTCAGCGGCGGGCAGCGGCGAGGACCACCGGGACGGCGCCGGCCGCCTCGGCCGCCTGCCGGGCGTGGTAGCTCGACCGGGTGAGCGGTGACGCCTGGACGTGGGCCAGGCCGAGCCGGCGGCCGGCCGCCGCCACCCGCTCGAAGTCCTCGGGCGTCCACCACCGCGCCACCGGGAGGTGGCCGGCGCTCGGCCGCACGTACTGGCCCACGGTGGCGATGGTCACCCCGACCGCCCGGAGGTCGGCCAGGGTGCCGATCACCTCGTCCTCCGACTCCCCGAGACCAACCATGAGGCCCGACTTGACCGTGAGCCCGGCCCCGGCCGCCCGGGCCAGGACGGACAGGCTGCGGGCGTAACCGGCCGACGGCCGCACCGCCCGCTGGAGGCGAGCCACCGTCTCGACGTTGTGGTTCAGCACGTCGGGGCGGGACTCGAAGATGGTCTGCAACGAGTGCTCGTCGCCCTTGCAGTCCGAGATCAGGACCTCGACGACGGTCGACGGCCGGCGGCGACGGACGGCGTCGACGGTGGCGGCGATCGCCCCTGCTCCCCCGTCGGCCAGATCGTCGCGGGCGACGCAGGTGACCACGGCGTGGGCCAGCCCCATCCGCTCGACCGCCTCGGCCACCCGGCCGGGCTCGGACGGGTCGAGGGGCAGCGGGTGCCGGGTGTCCACCTTGCAGAAGCCGCAGGCCCGGGTGCAGCGGGATCCGTTGACCATGAAGGTGGCCGTCCCGTCGGCCCAGCACTCGAAGATGTTGGGGCATCCGGCCTCCTCGCACACCGTCACCAGCCCCAGGTCGTGGACGGTCCGCCCCAGCGACAGGAAGCCGTCGCCCATGTGCGCCGGCGCCCGGAGCCAGGGCGGCTTGCGCTGGCGTAGCGGGAACCCGGCATCCGGGTCGACGCCGGCCTGCCGCAAGCGGCGCAGGAGGGCGCGCTCGGTCACCGGGCCGTCGCCGCCGGACGACGCCGGGCCGGTCGTCACGTCGTGGCGTTCGGTCCCCGACCGGCCCCAGGCCTCGGTGGCCCGGGCCACCAC
>JBOGGE010000081.1:0-2933 GCA_050743865.1 Acidimicrobiales bacterium | reverse complement strand
CCGGCGCCGGCGCCGGCTGACCATCGTGGTGGTGCTGATGCTGGCCCTCACCCCCGTCTGGTGGTCCCTGGGCAGTGCTCTGTCTAACCCGTCGCTCGGGACAACCATCTCGGCCCGCTTCGCCGAGTGGGCCCGGGACCACGGTGGGGGCCCGGTCGTCCGCTGGGCCGAGAAGGAGTGGTACACCCACCACCAGCCGCCCGAGGGCGGCAAGCCGCAGCCGGGCGCCATCCCGGCCGCCAACCCGACCCGACGGGCCGGCCTCCCCGGCGCCTCTGGGCTGCCCGTCCCGGCGACGATCACGCCGCCGGTGACCCCGGCCCTCCCCGGCGAGGGCGTGTGGCACCCCGCCGGTCGCACCGTCGACGGTGTCCCCGCCATCTACGAGGCGTTCGTCCGCCCGGACCGCGTGCACACCAGCCTGGTCGTCGGCGTGGCCTGGATGGACACCAAGCTGCTGCGGGCCACGCTCTACTCGGGCAGCGAGATCCCCGGCGGGGGCCCTTACGCCCACACGGCGCCGGTCTCGGCCCAGGCGTCCGGTTCGCTCGTCGCCGCCTTCAATGCCGGCTTCAAGATGGCGACAGCCAATGGTGGGTACTACACCGACGGGCGGGCGGAGGTCCCGCTGAGGGAAGGGGCGGCGTCCTTCGTCGTCTACGCCGACGGCAGCTCGACCGTCGGCCGGTGGGGACGCCACCTGCGCATGACCCCGAGCGTGGTCTCGGTCCGCCAGAACCTCGACCTGATCGTGACAGGCGGCCGCCCGGTGCCCGGCCTGAGCGAGGCGGGGAACCGGGCATGGGGGGCGACGCTCGGCGGCGGCGTCTTCGTCCCCCGCTCGGGGCTGGGGGTGACGGCGGACGGTGCCCTGGTGTACGTCGGGGGGCCGGGGCTCTCCATCACAACCCTGGCCGACCTGCTGGTCCGGGCCGGCGCCGTGCGGGCCATGGAGATGGACATCAACAACACATGGGTCAATTTCGCCGCCTACGCCCCGCCCACGCCGACCGGGGTGGCCACCCCCAGGGTCGGCACGGATCTGCTGTCCGGCCATGCCATGGCGGGCACACCGTCGCGGTACTTCCAGTCCTGGTGGCGGCGGGACTTCATCACCATGTCGGCCGACCCTTCCGGGGTGGCGCTGGATCCCGCCCCGGGCAGGGCCGGTTCGGGCGGGCCCGGGGCGGGTGGGCCCGGAACGAGGCGGGCGATCGGTCGCCGGTAGGGAGCGCGGTTCAGCCGGGCATTCGGCGCCACACCGCCGCCGGCAGCAGGCGGAAGATCCCGAACGCCCACCGCAGGGCCGGCGGGACCCAGACCACGGGGGCGCCCGAGGCGAGGCCGGCCACCACGGCGTCGGCGACTGCCTCGGCGGTGGTGGCCAGGGGGGCCTCGGGCAGGCCGGCCGTCATCCTGGTCCGGACGTAGCCGGGCCGGACCACCTGCACGGTGACGCCGCTCCCCCGCAGCGCCTCGGACAGGCCGAGGGCGTACCCGTCCAGCCCGGCCTTGGCCGAGCCGTACACGAAGTTGGCGCGCCGCACCCGCACGCCGGCGACCGAGGAGAGGACGACGATCCGCCCGTGCCCCTGCTGGCGGAGGCGGGACGCCACCGCCGCCAGCGCGGCGGCCGGCCAGGTGAAGCCGACCGTCACCGCTTCGGACGTCCGGCCCGGATCGAGCTCGTCCTCCCGGCGGGCCAGGATCCCGACCGCCACCAGGACCAGGTCCACCTCGCCCCCGGCGGCGGTGAAGCACCGGTCGACCACGTCCGCCGCCCGGTCCACGTCGCCGGCGTCGAACGGCACCGTGGGCACGTGCTCGGCCCCGGCGCCGGCGGCCTCCTCGGCCGCCTCGATGAGGCGCCTTTCGTCCCGGCCGGCCAGGACGGCGGTGGTGGTCCGCCGCCGGGCGAGCGCCCGCACCACGGCCCGGGCGATGTCCGAGGTGCCGCCGAGCACCACCACGGACTGCGGCTGCCCGAAGGCGTCCATCATCGGCACTGCTCCTTGTGGTCGAGGCCGAGGCGGCGGGAGAGGTCGGAGCAGAGGACTCCGGCGGGATCCACCCGCCGGCGGATCCGGGCCAGCTCGCCCAGCCGGGGGTACATGGCGGCGACCACGTCGGGGCGCAGCCGGGCATCCTTGGCCAGGTAGACGCGGCCGCCGGCCCCGGCCACGTCGGCGTCGATCCGGTCCAGCAGGGCGGGCAGCGACGGCGGCCCGAGCGGAACGTCGAGGGCCAGGGTCCAGCCCGGGGACGGGAACGAGAGGGGCCCCGGCGTCGCCGGCCCGAACCGCTTGAGCACGGCGAGGAAGGACGGGATCCGGGCCGACGCCAGCAGGTCGACGGCCCGGGCCACCACCCCGGCGTCGTCCACCACGAACTGGTACTGGACGAACCCGCCGGCGCCGTACAGCAGGTTCCAATCGGCGATGCCGTCGAGCGGGTGGAAGAAACCGCCGACGGGGAGCAGCTCGCCCACCCGGTGCCGGGGGGCCCGCCGGAACCACAGCTCGTTGAAGGCGGCGACGGTCAGGGGGTTGAGCATGCGGCGCGGCCCCGGGCGGGGGACCCGGAGCCGGGGCGGGGCGGGGGCGGCCGGCGGCCGGTCGCGCCCCCGTGGGGGCAGGGCGGACCGGGGGGCGTGGTCGCCCCTGGTGAGCACCGCCCGGCCGGTGTGGCGGCCGGTGGCGGTGCAGTCGACCCAGGCCACCGAGTAGCGGTAGCCGCCGTCGCCGGACTCCATCGCCGCCATCACCGCGTCGAGGTCGGGGTACCGGTCGGTGTCGACCACCACGCGGTCGGTCTCGACCGGGAGCATCCGGACCGTGGCCCGGGTGACGGCGCCGGTCAGCCCCATCCCGCCGGCCGTCGCCCAGAACAGCTCGTCGGGGGCGGCGCCCGCCTCCCGCTGGTGCCCTCCGGGC
>JBOGGE010000080.1:0-2056 GCA_050743865.1 Acidimicrobiales bacterium | reverse complement strand
GGCCAGCACCACGGCGTCGAACTCCGCCGTCAGTGACTCGGCCGGCACCACCGTCACGTCGGGGGCGCAGGCCGCACCGAGCTCCCGCCGTTCGCCCGGCTCGAGCGGTGCGTCCGACGGCTCCTGTGCGTCGGGGCCCCCCGCCGCGCCGACCGTGGTGGCGCACCGGAACACCACGCCCTCGGCCCGCAGCTGGGCCAGGCGCCGGTCCAGCACCGCCTTCTCCATCTTGAATTCCGGGATCCCGTAGCGCAGCAGCCCGCCGGGACGCTCGGCCCGTTCGTAGACGACCACGTTGTGCCCGGCCCGGGCCAGCTGCTGGGCGCAGGCCAGGCCGGCCGGCCCCGAGCCCACCACCGCCACCCGCTTGCCCGTCCGCACCGACGGTGCCTGGGGGCGGACCCACCCCTCGGCCCAGGCTCGCTCGACGATCTCGTACTCCATGCGCTCGATGGTCACCGGGTCCGAATTGATCCCGAGGACGCAGGCCGCCTCGCACGGCGCAGGGCACAGCCGGCCGGTGAAGTCGGGAAAATTGTTGGTGGCGTGGAGGCGCTCGATGGCCTCGGACCAGTCGTCGCGGTAGACGAGGTCGTTCCATTCGGGGATGAGGTTCCCGAGCGGGCACGCCTCATGGCAGAAGGGGACGCCGCAGTCCATGCACCGGGCGGCCTGGTTCCGGGCGGACTCGGCCGGGAAGGGCTCGTACACCTCGCGCCAGTCGCGCAGGCGAACCGGGACGGGTCGCCGGCGCGGCAGCTCCCGGCCGTACTCCAGGAAGCCGGTGATCTTACCCACGGCTCACCGCCATCACGGCCTCGTCCACCGGCCGGCCCTCGGCGAGCGCACGGGCGGTCGCCTCCAGCACCCGTCGCTCGTCACGAGGCATGACCTTCACCAGGTCCTGCACCGCCCGGTCCCAGTCGGCCAGGAGGCGGGCGGCGACGGCGGAGCCGGTCTCGGCCCCGTGACGGGCCACGATGCCGCGCAGCCACTCCCGGTCGTCGGGGTCGAGCGGCTCGACGTCGACCATGCCCGGGTTGAACCGGCGGTCGAAGGTCCGGTCGGCGTCGTACACGTAGGCCACACCGCCGGACATCCCGGCACCGAAGTTGCGGCCGGTCGGGCCGAGCACCACGGCACGCCCTCCGGTCATGTACTCGCAACCGTGGTCGCCCACGCCCTCGACCACGGCGACGGCGCCGGAGTTGCGCACGCAGAACCGCTCCCCCACCTGGCCGCGGATGAACGCCTCCCCGGCCGTGGCGCCGTAGAGGATCACGTTGCCGGCGATGATCTGGTCCTCGGCCCGGAAGGTCGCCGCCTCGTCCGGCCGCAGGACCAGCCGGCCGCCGGACAGCCCCTTGCCGAAGTAGTCGTTGGCGTCGCCGAACAGCCGCATGGTCACCCCCCGGGGAAGGAAGGCGCCGAAGCTCTGCCCGGCCGAACCGGTGAAGGTGAGGTTGATGCTGCCGTCGGGCAGCCCGGCGTCGCCGTACCGCCGGCTGATCTCCGAGCCGAGCAGGGTGCCGACGGTGCGGTCAACGTTGGTGATCGGCAGTTCGACGGCGACCGGCGTGCCGCCCTCCACCGCCGGCCGGCAGGCGTCGAGGAAGCGGTGGTCGAGGGCCCGGTCCAGCCCGTGGTCCTGGGGCCGGACGCACCGGGCGGCGGTCCCGAACGGCGAGTCGGGGACGGCCAGCACCGGCGACAGGTCGAGCCCGGCCGCCTTCCAGTGGTCGACGGCCGGGGTCGTGTCCAGCAGGTCGACCCGACCGACCGCCTCGTCGAGGGACCGCAGCCCGAGCGCCGCCAGGTGCTCGCGCACCTCCTCGGCGATGTACTCGAAGAAGGTGACGACGAATTCGGGGCTCCCGTTGAACCGCTCCCGCAGGACGGGGTTCTGGGTGGCGATGCCGACCGGGCACGTGTCGAGGTGGCAGACCCGCATCATGATGCAGCCCGACACCACCAGGGGGGCCGTGGCGAAGCCGTACTCCTCGGCGCCCAGGAGGGCACCGATCACGACGTCGCGGCCGGTCTTCATCTGCCCGTC
>JBOGGE010000079.1:0-1562 GCA_050743865.1 Acidimicrobiales bacterium | reverse complement strand
CGGGAGACCTTCCACCGCTTCGCCGCCAACGAGATCCGACCTCACGCCGAGCACGTCCACCGGACCAACGCCGACATCCCCGAGGAGATCATCGCCGGGCTGGCCGCCCTCGGCGGGTTCGGGCTGTCGGTCCCCGAGGGGTACGGCGGCTCAGCCACCGGGGGCGAGGGCGACGAGCTCTCCATGGTGGTGGCGACCGAGGAGCTGTCGTGGGGCTCGCTCGGCATCGGCGGCTCCCTCATCACCCGCCCCGAGATCCTGACCCGGGCGCTCGTGCACGGCGGCACCGAAGAGCAGAAGCGCCGCTGGCTGCCGACCATCGCCTCGGGCGCGGCGATGGCGGCGGTGGCGGTGACCGAGCCGGACTTCGGGTCCGACGTGGCCGGCATCGTCACCACCGCCACCGCGGTCGAGGGCGGGTGGATCGTGAAGGGGGTGAAGACGTGGTGCACCTTCGCCGGCCGGGCCGACGTCCTCATGCTCCTGGCCCGGACCGATCCGGACCGCTCTGCGGCCCACCGGGGCCTCTCGCTCTTCGTGGTCGAGAAGGAGCGCGCCGACGGCGGCGGCTTCGTGCTGCACCAGGACGGCCGGGGCGGAACCCTCGAGGGCCGGCCCATCGACACCCTCGGCTACCGGGGCATGCACTCCTACGAGCTGGCCTTCGGCGACTGGTTCGTCCCGGCCGCCAACCTGGTCGGAGGCGAGGAGGGCCTGGGGCGGGGCTTCTACCTCCAGATGCGAGGGTTCGAGAACGGGCGCCTCCAGACGGCGGCCCGGGCCCTCGGCGTCATGCAGGCTGCCTACGAGGCAGCCCTGGCCTACGCCTCGGAGCGCAGGGTGTTCGGCCGACCGATCGCCGACTACCAGCTCACCCGGGCCAAGCTCGGCCGGATGGCGGTGGTGCTCCAGGCCACCCGGCAGTTCGCCTACCAGGTGGCCCGGCTCATGGCCAGGGGCGAGGGTGCCCTCGAGGCGTCGATGGCCAAGGCCTACGTGTGCCGGGCCACCGAATGGGCGACGCGCGAGGCCATGCAGATCCACGGCGGCATGGGCTACGCCGAGGAGTTCCCGGTGAGCCGCTACTTCGTCGACGCCCGGGTGCTCTCCATCTTCGAGGGAGCCGACGAGACGCTGGCCTTGAAGGTCATCGCCCGCCGGCTGGTCGAGCAGGCCGGCTGACCGCCGGCGCAGCTCCCCTCAGCTGCCGGACGCGTCGGAGCGGCGGAGGCCGGCCCGCTCGCCCCGGCTCACGAACTTGGAAGCCATCTTGCGGCTGGCCTCGTCGATCATCTCGTCGCCGAACATGACGGCGCCCTTGCGTTCCTCCTCGGTCGCCGTGCGGTAGGCGTCGAGGATGTCGCACGCCCGGTCGAACTGCTCCTGGGTCGGCGAGTAGACCTCGTTGAGCACCGCCGCCTGGTCCGGCGTGAGCGCCCACTTGCCGTCGTAGCCGAGCATCCGGGTGCGGCGGGAGAAGTCCGCCAATCCGTCGAGGTCCCGCACGTAGAGGTACGGGCCGTCGATGACCTGCAGCCCGTTGGCCCGGCCGGCCATGAGGA
>JBOGGE010000078.1:0-25611 GCA_050743865.1 Acidimicrobiales bacterium | reverse complement strand
GGGCGTACACGCCGTCGACGCCGGCCGACCTTGGTGCAGCAAAGCCCGTCATTAGCGTGGCGTGGAGGTCCTGAGCACCGATGAATGCAGCTTCGAGCGCGAGCCCTAGATGACCAATTCCAAGGGGTCACCCATGGTCATAGGCGACGAGGGAGCGAACGGGAAGCACGCCGCAGCGGTGGTTGTGCCAGATGGCGGCCGTCATGGCGAGCAATCGCTGGAGCACCCTGGTCACGACGCCACGCGGCGTGTGCCCACCGTGGGCCTCGAGATCGAGCTGGCCTTTCAAAGTGTCGTTGATCGCCTCGATGATCTGGCGCAGGGGCTTCAAGAACCGTGCCCCGGGCCGTGGAGCCTCGCCGGCCTTGGCCGGGCGGATCAAGGTGACGCCGTGCTCGGACAGGAAGGTCTCGAACTCGGCGGAGGCATACCCCTTGTCCGCCAAGATCACCTGGCCGCGACGCAAGAGGTCGGGCTCCATCTCCAAGAGATCCCGGACCACCTCACGTTCATCGACCTTGGCGTTGGCGAGGGCGAAGGTGACTGGGAGTCCAGCAGGAGTGCACACCAGATGGAGCCGGAGCCCCCAGAAGTAGCGCGAGTGGCTTGCGCAGTAGCCGTAGCCGGCGAACCCGACCAGGTCACTGCGTTTGGCCGTCTCTCGGGATCTCCCGCACTCGACAGGGGTCGAGTCGATGACCCAGGTGTCGTCGCCGAACAGGTCGGTATCGGCCGCGAGCACCCTGATCAGGGCCGTGAGTTGCCCTTCGGACTTGCGCAGCCGCTTGTTTGGCCCGACTGGCCCGGGACGTAGGGGAAGAACGAGCGCAGGTGCTTGCTCGCGTGGCGCAAGAACCGCGCTTCGGACGTGAACCCGAGCAGCGCCTGGACGACCGCCATGGTGACCAGCTCGGCATCGCTCAACTTCGGGGCGATGCCCACCTCGGGTCGCCAGAGACGAAGGTCAGGGGTGTCCCTCAGCGTGTCGTCGATCTTCACGTAGAGTGCGGTGACGAAGGTGTCCATATCGGCTTCCATGCGGTCTCCAGGTCAGCGTGGGTGTTTGGCAACACGCCGATCATGGACGCCTTCGTCGCGTCAGTCGTGGACCCGGGGTCGCTCAGGACCCCTTGGAATCAGTGATCTAGGCATCCCTCGTCTTCATCCGCCACGCCCCGATGGCGGTCCAGAATACGATCCAGGCCACGATCACCAATGACGACGTCAGGGTGGATTCGGGTACCAGCGGATTGAACCCCGACCCGCCGCCACCCGGGCCACCGCCACTGAACGCCGTCGGCAGGCCTCCCGGCTCGATGTGGGCCATGGCCACGCCCACGATCCCCCGCTCGATGTTGAGCAGGTGCGAGATGATGTGGCGGCTGAAGATCGGCGTGAGGATCAACTCCAGCACAATGAGGAGGATCACGGGCACGGTCCGCAGACCCATCAGCGAGGCCAGCCCGAGACCGACCATGAACCCGATGGCTGCCTCCAGCGCGATCCACAGTCCGACCTCGACCATCAGCGTGGTCGAGGGGACCAAGAAATTCGAGTGGTAGTTCGCGTAGTCCTGGTTGGCGACCGTGACCGCGAATGCTCGAATCTGCGCTCCCGTTTCACGGGCGGGAATGGTGACCGTCCCGCGTGGCGTCTGGATCACCGCCCCCGGTGGGGGGCCGCTTGATTGCCCTCCTCCACACGGCACGCTCGGCGGTGGGCCGTTCCTCCTGAAGTTGAAATCGCAGATGACCTTGTCGGCGTGGTCTGCGGCCCAGGTGTCTAGGGCCGGGCGCGACAGCCCCACGGGGACGTTGACACCGTCGTAGTTGAGCTGCGTCGGCGCGGCCAACACGCACACGACACAGACGATGGTGTAGCCCACCGCCACCATGGCGATGACAATGGTCAGCCCGGCTGGGATGCGCGCGAAGTACAGGGCTAGCCGGGAACGGCCGGTGATGACCAGATGGCGGAACATCCCCTCGGTGAGGTCCACGGAACCCGCCGTGCAGCCCACGACCGCCGCCACGATGAACCCGAAGACGTACATGATGCCGGCCACCAGCGTGGTGAAGATGCTGTAGCCGCCGGCCGGCCCGAAAGACTTGGGGTCGACGGCGTGGGAGACGAGCCGCACCCCGAGGAAGACGACCGGGATGCCGATGTTCACCGCGATCAGGGCGATCATCAGTCCCCGCCGCTTGCGCAGCTCCATCAGCCGCGTCGTGATCATGCCCCAGGTCGGGACCCACGAGCCGCGGTGGTCTCTTCGCGTCGCTGACGGGCTCGCGGTGGAGGCCGAGTCCGGGGGCGTTGCGCCCACATCGGCGAACGCCGTCATTCCGCTGCCCCCAGTCGGCTGGTCACCTGGAGGAACCACGACTCAAGCGAGGCCTGGATGTGCTGGAGCCGGTACACCGATATGCCACCCTCCACAAGCACTCTGTTGACCTCGGCAATGACGTCGCGCGACGTGGCCTCCGGTAGCGTCAAGCTCAGTCCCTCAGGTCCCACTTTCACCTGGCCCCCGACGGTCGTCGCATCCAGGAGCGTTCTGGCCCGGTCGGGATCCGAGCACTCGACCTGCACCTCGAACGAAGAGCCGGCCAGGAGCTGTGAGATGGGGCCCTGGCGAATGACCTTTCCCCGGTCGACGATGGCCACGGCGTCGCAGGTGCGCTCGACCTCGTCGAGCAGGTGCGAGGAAAGCACGACCGTGCGCCCCTCGGCCACCAGGGACAGGATCATGTCGCGCATCTCGAGCATGCCGCCGGGGTCCAGGCCGTTCATCGGCTCGTCGAGGATGAGGAGTTGTGGGTCACCGAGCAGGCAGGCGGCGACGCCCAGGCGCTGGCGCATCCCCATGGAGTACTTCGACACCTTGTCGTCGGCCCGGTGCAGGATGCCGACCCTCTCGAGCGCGGGGTCGATGCGTCCCCTTGCCGCAGGCTCACGCGCCGCGGCGAGGATCTGGAGGTTCTGTCGCCCGGTCAGGTGGCCGTGGAAGCGGGGCTCGTCCACTATCGCCCCAACGCGGGCCAGGGCTAGGTCTCGATGCTTGGGAACCGCATGACCTAGGAGCGACATGCTGCC
This sequence comes from Acidimicrobiales bacterium, assembly GCA_050743865.1. Classification (GTDB taxonomy): domain Bacteria; phylum Actinomycetota; class Acidimicrobiia; order Acidimicrobiales; family RAAP-2; genus DAHUZJ01. The sequence continues at coordinate 22,515 of JBOGGE010000078.1, read as the reverse complement.
GGCATCGGCGTGGGTCAATCCAAGAAGTACCCGGATGAGCGTGGTCTTGCCCGCACCGTTAGGGCCGAGATAGCCGAAGGCGCACCCCCGAGGAACCAGGAGCTCAACGCCGTCGACGGCGGTGTTGTCTCCGAACCGCTTGGTCAATCCGTGGGTCTCGACGGCCCATCGACCTGTGTCACGCCGTACGGCTGGGGCGTCGGCCGGCGTGGCGGTGATCATGCCGGCGCCAACTCGGTGTGCATACACGTTGAGAATCCGCCTCGGCGGGGCGAGATGCCAGCCGGGTAGCCTCCGTCTGTGCCGGCCGGCAGCCCCTCTGACGTGCTCGGGTTGACCTCAATCATCGCGAATGCGAGGGCAGCGGAAGGGCCGGCATGTCCGCGGCTAGAAGCCTCGAGCGACGTGTTGCCGGATGTCTTGGATGCCGTGTGTGACTCCCGGGTGGTGATGACCGCCTCCTGACTCCTTCGTATGGTGAGCATCACATCGGAAACGCTGCCGGACAATCAGGGATGACCCTGACGGCAACCGTGGATGGCCTTGAGTGTCCCCAATCCGTCAGAGGTAACTGGCCATCCCGACGTCCTGGTCGAGCCCAGGCCCGTTCCGGGGTGGTGACCAGGGCCTCCAGAACCAGAGGGTGATGCCGACTCCCACGACTCCGACCGCCAGCAGGACCAACCCCAGGGGGTCGAGCGCGCTCCCCGGTCCCGCGAACATGAACCGGTGTGAGCCTACGAAGATCCCGGGGACGGGCCGAGTGATGCGGGCCCGGAAGGGAGAGGCCGCTACGGCGGCGGACCCCACGTGGCGGCCGACCAGGATCAGGAATCCGATCCCCCCGATGGCCAACGACACCAAAGCGATCACGCCCAACGTCAACGTCCGGGTTGCGAGGTTGATCGTCTTGGGGAGTCGGGGGTTTGCCCGCACAAAACCACGGGCCGTGGCCCATGAAGACGCAAACGACTTGGCGTCGAAGTAGCCGTTCCCCAGCACCTCTTCGGGCGAAACCCCGTCAGCTTTGGCGTCGCCCAGATCAGCCTCCAGGTCGGCCGCCATCTCGTTGGCCGCCGCCTCGGGCACCCCGAGCCGGTTCCACTCCCTTGCGCATTCGTGAACGAACTGGCTCATGAGCCGACCGCCGCGCCTGCGAACCCCAGAACGGCGTCGACGGCGTCGCGGGTCGCCTGCCACTCGCTGATTCCCGATGCCAGTGCCCGCTGGCCCTGGCCGGAGAGCCGGTAGTACTTCCGGGGCGGCCCCCCGTTACTGGCCGCCCGGTGCGTGTCGACCAGGCCGTCACGCTCGAGCCGGCCCAGGAGGGGATAGATCGACCCCTCACCGACGATGGAGAGCCCGCGCGCGCCGAGGCGCCTGGTCATCTCGTAGCCATAGGCCGGGCCTTGTCTCATCACGGCCAGCAGGCACAGGTCCAGCACGCCGCGGAGCAGCTGGGTCCTGCGACCTCCGCCCTCTACCATGCGACACATGATAGCCGACCACTAGCTTGTGGTGCAAGAGTAAATCGCTGGGTCGGGTGGGCGAAGAGGGTCCGGGCCGCTCACCCCGACGAGATATGGAGCGGGTGCAGGCGGCTCGGTAACGGTCCGGCCGGACGGCAGTTGCACGGCGAGCTCGGACTACGCGGCCGGGGTGAACCACCGGGCTCCGCCGTCAGGCCAGATGGACCCGGCGGCCCAGCCGCGCCATCCGTCGGAGGACTGGCCCGGCTCCGGCCGGGGGCGCCGAGCGCGCCGGGGCGCGCACCTTCGGGTCCGCGCCGCCTGCCACGGGGAACCACGGTACGACGCGGTTGCGGCCTTCGCCGCGGATCTCGTGGAGGAGCGCCTTCAGCGCGCCGGAAGCGCCTCCCTCCTCGGAGCTCCTTCTCCTGCCCGGCCCGAGTAGCCAGGAGGTGGCCTCAGGCCTGCGTGCTCCTTCTGGTCGTCAGATCCTTTCGATCTGCACGTTCGTGGCATAGGCCGCGAGCCGTTCGAAGTCGCGCTCGTCCACCGTCGCCAGCACAGCTCCACCGAGGAGATCGGCCACGGCCACCACGAACGCGTCGACCGCCTGTTCGGACCCAAGGCCGGCGCTTCCGAGGAGCTGTCCCGCTCGTACGCCGACTCGCGTGTCCACTGGGTGCACCTCGACACGCTCGCGGCGCAATCCGGAAAAGATGCCGGCGTCGCGCGGTCTGCCGCGAACGACTTCAGCCAAAACCGCCGCCACGGTCGCGACGGGAAGCTCACGACGTCTCATTTGGGCTATGAGCGCTCGCACTCGGTCCCGCCGCATGGCCGGCCCGTGTGCGACGCAGGAGATCGCCTCGCTGTCGAGCAGAAGCATCAGCCGGCGGGCCGTGACGTCCGGTGCTCGCCACGGCCGGCGTCCCACCGCGCGACAACCCGCGCGGCCCATTCCAAGGTTTCCGGTGGAACAGGTCCATGCTCCCGCTCCAGCTCGGCCAGCCAGTCATCCACTGCCAATAAATGTCGCCACTTTGCGAGGTACGCGGACACCGCGCTGTCCACCGCGGCGGACAGACTTCGAGCACCCGCCACGCGACGCAGCTCGTCGAGTTGGGCGGCGTCCAGAGTGAGCGTCACCTTCTCCTTCGTCATGGACCGATAGTAGTACGTTCACACCACGGGATCAGCGAGGAAGATCCTTTGAGGCCTTGGTCACCGGCTGATCGCGCCGAGCGGCCGGTGACGTCCCGAGGGGCCCTCTTGGCAAGGCCGGCGGGTCCCGAGCAGCAGTCATTGCTGCTCCGGGAGAGGCTGACGACGGGTGCATCGCCACTGGTGCCGACCGCTCCCTCGACCGAGCGTGGCGCGAGCTCCCGGGAGTCCTCAATGTAAGGCGGGCAGCTCCTGGTCGTGGCGCAGCACGGCGGCGAAGAGATCGCCCCGCTTGGCCACCCGGGCCAGCACCGAGCGGACGGTGAAGCCGTCCGGTGACAGGCTCGGGTCGTCGAGCTCGTCCCAGTCGATCGGGGCCGAAACCGGGGCACCGGCGGCGGCACGGGGACTGTAGGGGGCGACCAGCGTCTTGTTGATGGCGTTCTGCGTGTAGTCCAGCCGGGCCAGGCCGCCCCGGTCGTGGACCTTCCAATTCCAGCTGACCAGCTCAGGGACGACGGCGCCGACGGCCTTGGACAGCTGCTCGACCCAGGCCCTGGTGTCCTCGAAGGATGGCCCCGGGGCGATCGGGATCCAGATCTGAATCCCCCGCTGGCCGGTGACCTTGGCGGCGGCCCGCACCTGCAGATGCTGCAGAGCGGTGCGGTGCAGCCGGGCCAGGGCGAGCAGATCCTCCCAGCTGGTGCGCTCACCGGGGTCGAGGTCGATCAGCGCATAGGTCGGCTGCCGGGGTTGTCCGACCAGTGACGTCCAGGCGTGCCACTCCAGGGCGCCGAAGTTGGCCGCCCACACCAGAGCCGCCGGTTCGTCCACCACCAGGTAGGTTCGGGTCTCGCCCGGATCGGCGTCGGGATTGTCCCACCGTCCCACCCACTCGGGGGCGTGGCTGGGAAGCGCCTTGTGCCAGAAGCCCTTCGTCCCCGCTCCGCCGGGATACCGGTGCATGTTGAGAGCCCGGTCCTGCAGGTAGGGCAGGACGATCGGGGCGATCTGTGCCGTGTAGCGCAGCAGCTCGCGCTTGGTCACCGGCTCCTCCCCGGGCTGGGCCGGGAACAGCACCTTGTCGAGGTTGGTCACCCGCAGCTCTCGAGCGAACACCGACCAGGACCCTGCCGAGCCAAGGTCGTCGAGGGCGGCCAGCTCGTCGTCGCTGACGGCGCCGACCCGGTCGGGCCTGAGCAGGATCCCCGCTCGGGTGGCAGGCAGATCGGACCGCCACAGCCGATCCGGATCGGCCTTCACCTCGTCGTTTGTCCGGCCCGAGAGCACCGAGCGCGGGTAGTCCTCGGCGCTCCACCCATCGACGGCGTAGTCGTCGTGCTTGTGCAACATGAGCCACTCCACCTTGCCGGACGCGTTGGTCTTGGTGCGCACCAGGACGAAGCGGCCTTGGAGCTTCTCGCCGTGGAGGTCGAGGTGCAGTTCGCCGGCAGCCAGCGCAGTCCTTGGGTCGCTGGTCTCGTCGGGTTCCCAGGTGCCGGCGTCCCACACGATCACGTCGCCACCGCCATACTGGCCGGCCGGGATCACACCCTCGAAGTCGATGTACTCCAGCGGATGGTCCTCGACGTGGAAGGCCGCCCGACGGGCCGAGGGATCCAACGTCGGGCCCTTCGGAACCGCCCAGCTGACGAGCACATCGCCGATCTCGAGCCGGAAGTCGTAGTGCAGCCGCCGGGCGCGGTGCCGCTGGACTACGAACCGCGCCGAGGGGGGCCGGCCGGGGGCTCCCGCCCGCTGTCGCTTGGCCACGCTGGTGGGGGAGCGGGCAGCCGGCTCCGCCGTCTTCGAGAAGTCGCGCTTCGCCCGGTAGGGGGCGAGCCGGTCACCGGGCGCCGTGCGCGTACCCGGCTTAGCCACCTAGGCGCTCCCATGAAAGGGCGGTGCGTGCTCGGCCCGTTGGCGACCAGCGCGTGGTCCAGGCGGCCGTCACGATGCCTTCCGGGCGCTCCGATTGGTGCGGCCGGCGTTCTTCTTGGGGGTTGCCCTCTTCGCTGGGGCCTTCCTCCGGTCCGCCTCTTTCGCCGTGCTCCTCTTCACCGTCGCCTTCTTGCTGGCGCGCTGGGTGGCGTGGCTTCGACCGCTCTTACCGGTGTTGCCGGTGGCCCGGCGTGGGCTGTGAGCCGAGTCGACCGAGCGGCGCAGCGCCTCGAACAGGTCGATGACGTTGGTGGCCTCGGGTGGCTCCTCGGCCTGCTGCACCTCATGGCCTCGGCGCTTCGCCTCGATCAGGTCGTTGACCCGGTCGGTGTAGGTGTCGCGGTAACGAACGGGCTTCCAGGGCTCGTCCATGGCCGTGATCAGCTGGGTGGCCATTGCGAGCTCGCCGTTGCTGAAGCCGGTCTTGCCGGGAAGGTTCTCGAGCGTCTCCTTCGGGTCGCGGACCTCGTCGGCGAAGAACAGGGTCTCCAGCACGAGCGTGTTGCCTGATGGCCGTATGGCGACCAGGTGCTCCTTGCCGTGCATCACCAGGGTGGCGATGCCGGCTCGGTTGGCCTCGGCCATGGCGTCGCGCAACAGGGCATATGGCTTTTTCGATTCTGTGCCGGTCGGAGCCAGGTAGTAGCTCTTGTTGAAGTAGATCGTGTCGATGTCGTCCAGGTCGGCAAAGCTTGAGATCTCGAGGGCGCGGGACCGTCCGGGCGCGATCTGGTCGAGCTCCTCGTCGGTGATCATGACGTAGTTGCCGCCGCCGACGTCGATCCCCTTCACGATGTCGCCGTAGTCGACCTCATTACCGGTCCGCTCGTTGACCCGCTTGTAGCGAATGCGGTCGGCGCTGCCTCCAGCGAATTGATGGAACGACGGCTCGTGCTCCGCGGTCGCCGTGAACATCCCGACCGGGACGCTCACCAGGCCGAAACTGATCACCCCGGACCACACTGCCCTCGCCATCACGCCACCAACCTTCCTTCGTGAGACAGGTACCCAAGTCGGGAGGTCATCCACCGCCGGCGCGGCGATCCCGGCGCTCTTGGGCGTCGGTCTGCCGGCGCACAGCATCGCTGACCGCCCGCTCAGCCTGCCGCAACGCCGCCGCCTGCTCGTGGTGGTGCCGGTCCGCCTCGGCCGCCGCCGCCGCGGCTTCACCCAGCTGCTGGCGCAGCTGTTCGACCTGGTCACGTGCGGCCTCAGCGGTCCGATTGGCCTCAGCGGCCTGGTCCCGGGCACGGTCGCGGGCCTTCGTGACCCGGGTGAGGGCCCGCTCGGCCTCGGCCAGGTCCTGCGTGGCCCGGCGCAGCTCCTCGTCGAGACGTGGCCGGCGGGGCGGCGCTGGCGCGGGGACCTTGCGTACAGGGGTCCTGGCCCCGGTTGCGGGCCACTCGCCGAACCCGCCGCGCTGCAGCGGCTCGGTGAGCCGACCGGCCAGGAGCTGCTCGGCGGCGTGCTCGTCGGCCAGGGCGGCGTGCAGGGTGTCTTCGAGGGCCCGGGACGTGTCCTCGCTGACCGCCCGGCCGGTCGCCCGCGCCAGCTGCCTGGCCTGCTGCACCAGGGCGTAGACCAGCTTGTGCTGCTGGCGCGACAGTTGGCGCAGCTCGTCGCCGGCCAGCTGCTCGGTGGCCTGGCCGAGGCTGGCCCCGAGCGCAGGCAGGGTCGCCAACTCGTCTCGCCGCTCTCGAACGAGCTGGTTCGCCAACCAGGCGGCAATGGTCGGCTTGGCCAGGCGGTGGATGGCTGCCGCCAGCTCCCCGTCACCGGCCTGGCGGGCCTCCTTCTCGTGGTGCGTGCGGGCCGCCGTGAACTCCGCGGGCGCCAGCCCGTACAGCTCGTCGGCAACGTGGTCCAGGGTGGACGTCCTCGTGGCCTCGGCTGCCCTGCTAGGGGACCATGCCGGCACCGTCAGCTCTCCCGGACGACCTGGCCAGGCGATTTGTCCGGCCGCAGGCCCCGCCAGGCGGGATGACGCAGCCGGCAGTCGCCGGTCCACTCGGCGAACGCCACCTCGCCGACGAGAAGCGGGGTGACCCACCGGGCGTCCCGGGCGTCGGGCCGCGGCACGGCGACGAACGGGCTCTCGGGCGTGGCCAGCGACTCCAGATCACGGGCCAGGCCGTCCAACATGGCGTCGGTGAAGCCCGTGCCGACCTTGCCGGCGTAGTACAGACCGCCGGCGCCGGGCACGCCGAGCAGGAGGGCGCCGATCGTCCCGGCGCGGCGGCCGTTACCGGGCGCCCAGCCGCCGATCACGACCTCCTGGGTGCGCACGTTCTTGATCTTCACCCAGGCCGGCGAGCGGCGTCCCGGTTGGTACGTCGAGGTCAGCCGCTTCGCCACCACCCCCTCCAGCTCGTGCTCCCGGCTAAACGCCAGCGCGTCATCCCCCTGGCCATCGAATACCGGCGGGGTCTTCCACGCGGGGCCCGCCAGGGCCAACGCCTCAAGCCGGTGGCGGCGCTCCATGTAGGGCTGCTCGAGCAGCGACTCGCCGTCGAGGAACAGCACGTCGAAGAGCAGCAGCACCGCTGGGTCACTCTGCGCCAACCGCCGGGCCACCGCGGCGTCGGTCACGTGCATCCGCTTCTGGAGTCGTCGGAAGCTGGGCCGGCCCCGGTCGTCGAAGCTGACGATCTCCCCGTCCAACATCGCAGTGTGGCCCGACAACGCCTCGGCCAACGGCCCGATCTCCGGATAGGCCACACTCATGTCAATGTCATTGCGCGAGAGCAGCCGTAGTCTGTCCTCCTCGATAGAGGCGAGTGCCCGAACGCCGTCCCACTTCATTTCGAAGCTCCAGCCGTCGTTCCCGTCGAGGGCGTCCAAGCTGCCGAGCGTGGCCAGCATTGGCGCCACCTTGCCGGGCAATCGACGGGGCGCCGGCCTGGTCTTCCCCATCCCGAAATCGTGCCCGAAGTAGGTGATCAGCAATCGCGAGAGCCCACGACACCGTCAGTTGGAGCCTCGATCTCGACGGGAGACGACGGCTCGGTGAGCCGCCAGATCGTGGCAGCTTGTCGCCGCTCGGATGATCACCGTCACCCACCTCATCGCCGGCAAGCTCCCGCTGCTCGAAATCCACACGATCGAGCGGGAGCCCAGATTTGGTGGTCTTCGTGCGCCGGCTCGGCGTCGATCTCCGGGAGTGGTGGGTCGAGCCTCGGCTGGTCCTCCTCGGCGGCGTCGGTCCAGTCCGGATCCCGGCCTGACCGGCGTTCTTCCATACACGGCCGACGACCAGGGAAAAGACGGCCGGCACTACGCTCGTCGTCAGCGCGGCGAGGGAGCGGGGCGAGGGAGCGCGGCGAGGGAGCGGGGCGAGGGAGCGGGGCGCCCACCTGTCCAGCGCGGCGGCGGCCGGCCCCCCCACCATGGCGCTGCCGGAACTACGCTGAGCCCACCGTGAGGCCCGATGATCCGCCGGTACCAGGGACAGATCGTCGATGAGTGCGTTCGGGGACGAACGGACCGCTCACGGTGCTGTCGACCCCTCGTCGCTCGGGTCGGGAAGTGGGACGTCTGTCGCCGACGCGCTCTTCACCGCCCTTGCTCATGCCAGCGGCGACATCGACGAGGACCTCCCGCTGCTGCTGCAGGTGATCGCCGAGAGCCTCAGCTTCGACGTCGCCACGATCTGGTGGTGGGATCCGGGAGAGGGCCTCCTCCGGTGCAGGCACGCCTGGCAGGCGCCGTCGGCCGGTTGCGGCGAGTTCCTGGAGCTCGCCGGGCGGACGGTGCTGGCCCCCGGCGAGCCGATCCCCGGGTCCGTCTTCCAAGAGGGTGAGGCGATGTGGATCTCCGACATCGAGCACTACCCGAACCTCCGCCGCGGCGAGGCGGCGCGGGCGGTCGGCCTGCGCAGCGGCGTCGCGTTCCCGATCCAAGCCAGCGACGGCACGGTTGGCGTGTTCGAGCTGTTCTCCCTTGCACCGCGCCAGGACGACCGGCCGTTGCTCGACGCGGTGGCCACGGCGGCGGCCCATCTGGGTGACTTCGTCGAACGGCTGCACGTGCACGCCGAGCGCGACCACTTGCTGGTTGAGCTCGGCGCCGCGCACCGCCGGCAGCGCTTCCTGCTCGACGCGAACCAGGCACTGGCTACCAGCCAGGGTCTGGACGCCACGATCGAGAAGCTGTCTCGGGTCGCCGTCCCCGCCCTCGGGGATCTCTTGCTGATCGACGTGGTGACCGACACGGGCCGGGTCGAGCGACTCTCTGCCTACCATGCCGATCCGGCGCGCGCCGCGTTGATGGCCGAGCTGCGGTACTACCCGCCCCGCCTGGACGGCGACCATCCGGCGGCGATCGCCATCCGCACCGGCCGATCGAACGTCGCCACCGAGTTTCCGGGAGACTTCCCCGCCTCGACCACCCAGGACGACCATCACCGCGACATCGTCGAGCGGCTCGGGTTCACCTCCTATATGTGTACGCCGCTCCTCTCCGAGGAGAGGTCGATCGGCGCGTTGACGGTCGTCTCGGCCGGTTCGGGCCGGCACTTCGGCGACGGCGACCTCCAGCTGGTCATGGAGCTCGCTGGCCAGGTCGCCTCGGTGATCGAGCGCGAACGCCGTTTCGACGACCAGCGCCACGTCGCCCAGGTAATCCAGCGGAGCATGCTCCCGGGCATCGGGCCGCCCACCGGGCTGGAGGTGGCGGTGCGTTATCGCGTCAGCGGCGCCGAGACCGAGGTCGGCGGCGACTTCTACGACGTCGTAGAGCTCGACTCCCGAAAGATCGCCCTCGTCATCGGCGACGTCGAGGGCCACGACTTGACGGCGGTCACCGTGATGGCCAAGGCCCGCAGCGCGCTCCACGCCGTCTTGCAATCGGTGCCCGACCTGGGCGACGCGCTGGGAGCCATCGATCGCTTCGTGGCCGAGCAGCCCGAGGGGCGCTTCGTCACCGTCTGCGTTGCCGTCCTTGATCGAGCGACCGGTGACGTGGAGCTCGGTCTGTCGGGCCACCCCGCGCCGCTGCGGCTCGGTGACGTCGTCGACGTGCTGGCCGGCACCCCTGGGCCCCCGGCGGGGGCTGCCGGCGACCTCGGTTGCCCGCGCCCGGCGACGACCCGGTCGCACCTGCCGATCGGAGCCGGCCTCATGCTGTACACCGACGGGCTGGTCGAGACCGCGTCCGGCGGGCCCGAGGCCCGGCTACCGGCCCTGCTCGGGGCGCTCGGGCGGCACCACGGGGCGCCGATCGAGCGGGCGTGCGACGCCGTCATCGACGAGACGCTGGCCGGGTCGGTACCCACCGACGACATCGCCGTTCTCTGGGTCATCCGCCGCGGGGATGGACCCGGCTGATCCGAGCCCGGTCAGGGTCCTGACGATCGATCGGGGCCCCGGCAGGACCGCCGCGGTGCCGGCGCCGTAGCCGAGGTGCGGGACGACGTCGGCCGTCCAGGCCGTGGCGCCCCACCTACGCGGGGGTCGCTGACGCCGGCCGCCACCATCGGTGCGTTGCCGCCTGGGCGGGGGAGTTGGTGCCGTGTTGCCGAGCCGGTTGCGCGGGCAGGCGATGGCACCGTCCCATGGGCCTCGACCGTGGCGACAGACGTTGATCGGTTCGAGCCGGGAGCGCTTGGCGCCGTAGCACCACCGCGGTACGTACGGCTCGGCCTCCTTGGGATCGGACTGGTCGTAGAAGCCATTGAAGTCGTCGCGCCTTCGGGCTGCCCGGGCGGTGGCGCGACGCATCGAGGGGCGGATGAGCCAGATGAGCCTCCATGGGGAGCGCGATCAGTTGGTGGCCTGGAACGCGTCGATCTCGGCGACTCGGGGGACCTCGGCGACTTCGGCGGCGACGCCCGCGACCCGGGCCATCGGCACCACCGCTTCCACGGCACAAGCACGACCACGCGTCGTCCCGCTTGGTTGCCGGTGACGGGTCGTTGACGGCTCGGGCCGGTCGATCGAGGGCTGTCCAGGCCGACGTCCGGGGGCCGGACCGTTGGCGGCTCCGAACGGACCGGTGCCGGTTCCAGACGGACCTGTGCCGGTGTCGAAGGTGTCTGCCCCGAGCAAGTGGCGGTACGCTCGTTCGTAGCCCCCGGCCATGGCCTCCACGCTGAAGTGACGCTCGACATGGGACCGGCAGGCAGCGGGGTCGAGGGCACGGGCGGCGTGGATCGCAGCGGGCAGCCCAGCCGGGTCGTCGACCACCATGCCCGTTATTCCGTGGACCACGACCTCGGGCACTGCACCCCGCCGCAGGGCCACCACTGGCGTGCCGCAGGCCATGGCCTCGATCATGACCAGCCCGAACGGCTCTTCCCAGCAGACGGGGGCAAGCAGGCACGCAGCGCGGGCCAGGAGGTCCCTCTTTTCCCTCGCATCCGCTGTACCGAACATGGTGGTGTCGGCGCCGAGGCGAGGTGCGATCTGCCGGGCGAAATACTCGTGCTCGATCGGCTCGGCGCACTTGCCGGCCAGGACCAGGCGCAGGCCGGCCTGCCGCGCCGCGTCGATGGCCAGGTGCGCGCCCTTGTCGGGACTGAACCGACCGAGGAAGAGGGCGAAGTCCTCCTTGTCGCGCCGGAACGGGAACGTCCCGACGCGAAGGGCGTTGTGCACGGTGCCGACCCAGGCGAGATCGGGTGCGCTGCTCCGCTGGGCATCCGAAATGGCGATGAGGCCGGCCGTCCCGTCGAGTGCCCGGTAGTAGTCGCCCGGTTCGCCGTTGACCGGGCCGTGGACGGTAACCACGGTTGGCCGGCGACGACCTCGCGCCATGAGCGGTCCGGCCAGGGTGTGGTCGTGCACGAGGTCGACGTCGACGCCGTCGAGGAACCGGGCGGTCCTGGCCGCGTGCAGGACCTCGGGGAGCGGGTCTCCCAGCTGGTCGCCCGGCGGGTCCTGATAGGTCGCGTGGAAATGCTGGGCGCGGGTACCCCGCCGGCCGGCACCGACCAGTACGACCTCGTGACCTCGATCGACAAGCGCGTCGACCAGATCTGCGACGACCGCTTCGACTCCCCCGTAGGCGTTGGGCGGCACGGCGAAATAGGGAGGCGCGACCATCGCGATGCGCAACCTCCCGGCGGGTGCTCCGCCTCGTCCCATGCGTCTCGGTACCAGCACAGTCACCTCGCCCTCCTTGACAGTCGAGTCTCAGCGGACGGGACTCGACGGGCGGGTGCCTGGGAACGCCCGCAGAGTGGGCTGTGAACAGACTGTGCAGAGAAGCCGGTGCTTTGTCAACTTGACGGTTGTCACCTGGAGGTTTGCCGGCTGGAGGTTTGCCGGCTCGCCGGCTTGATGTTTGTCAGGAGGCGGCGGGCTTCTTCCGTGAGGTGGGGGGGAGCGGAAGCGGTGAGGGGCCGGCGGGCGCTGCCGATGACCTCGACCCCGTCGGGCAGGCCGTCGACGGTCCAGCCGTCTGGGCCGACGTCGAGGGTAACGGAGGAGCCGGCGATCTGTAGCCGGTCCACCCGGAGAGGAAGGTACGCCTCGGGAACGGCCGGCGAGCACCAAAGGCGGCCGAAGGGGATCCACGGATCGAAGCGAAGCAGCGTGCGCAGGAGCGAGAGCGGCGTCGCCGCCGCCCACGCCTGGACGGTGCATGACGTGGGGTAGGGGACCGGAGAGGAAAAGTCGCTGCGGTCGAAGCCGCAGAACAACTCGGGGAAGCGCCCACCGAGCAGGTCGGCGGCGTCGAACAGCGCGCTGGCCACCCGCTGTGCCTCGGCGATGAAGCCGTACCGCATCAGGCCGGCCGCCACGATGGCGTTGTCGTGCGGCCAGACCGAGCCGTTGTGGTAGCTCATCGGGTTGTAGGCACCCATCGATGCAGCGAGGGTACGGACTCCGAAGCCGGTGAACATGTCGGGGCCGGTCAGGTGGCCGGCGACATCTGGGGCATGCTGCTCGTCGACGATGCCGGTCCATAGGCAGTGGCCTATGTTCGAGGCGAGCGCGTCGACCGGTCGCTTCTGGCCGTCGAGGGCCAGTGCGTAGTGGCCCCGTTCGGGCAGCCAGAACTCCTCGTTGAAGCGGCGCTTGAGTGCATGTGCCTTCTGCCGCCAATGCTCGGCGAGCTCGTGGTCGCCGACCTCGTCGGCGAAGTGCCCGCGGGCCAGGTATGCGGCGTACACGTAGCCCTGGACCTCAGCCAGGGCGATCGGGGGCTCGGCCAGCGTCCCGCTGGCGAAGCTGATGGCGTCGAAGGAGTCTTTCCAGCCCTGGTTCAGCAGGCCCCGGTCGGTCGCTCGCTGGTACTCGACGAAGCCGTCGCCGTCGCGGTCACCGAAGTGGTCGATCCATGACAGGGCGCGGTCGGCCGCCGGGAGCAGGGCTTCGATGTCGCGGCGGGCGAGTCCCCATCGGCGCAGCTCGCCGAGCAGCATGACGAACAGCGGCGTGGCGTCCACGCTCCCGTAGTAGACGTTGCCCCCACCGAGGCTCATCTCGGCGTCCAGCCCGGAGCGGACCTCGTGGAGGATCCGGCCCGGCTCCTCCTCGCTCATCGGCTCGACCTTCGTCCCTTGAAGCCGGGCGAGGGTCTGCAGGGTGCCCAGCGCGAGGCTGCCGTCGTGCGGCAGGACCATCCAGCTGGTGAGCAGCGAGTCGCGCCCGAAGAGCGTCATGAACCACGGCACCCCGGCAGCCACGACCGCGTGGTCCGGCTCGTCCGGATCGAAGACCCGCAGGGCGCCGAGGTCCTCGGCGCTGGTGGCCAGCAGCCTCGAAAGCCTCTCGTCCGGCGTGGTGATGGCCGGGGCGGCTTCCCGCCACGCCGCCATCTGGGCTGCCGGCTGGCTGGCTTCGACGGGCTGACCGGCGCGGTAATGGAGGGAGATCTCCTGGCCCTCCATCACCGGGGCGATCTCTGCCGAGACGGTGCGCTCGTCGCGGGGGGCAATCACCACCTGCCAGCTCAGCTGGCCCGGGCTTGCCATCGCCTGGCCCGTCCCCGAGAGCCGCACCCCCCGGTGGTCCGGCGGGGAGCGTTGAGCCAACCGCACGGTGGCGCCGTCGGCTTCCCGCTCGATATCGGGCCGGGAGCGGGCCCTCCCCTCCTTGACCTCGAAGAGACCGGCGAAATCGGCATCGAACACGAGGCTCAAGACGGCACCTGCCGTCTCGCGCCCGAGGTTGCGGACGGTGATGCGCTCGAGCATGCCGTTGCCCACGTAGCGGTCGCGCACGACGAGCAGGGTGCTGTCGGCCGTGCCGGGACGCGGGGGCCGACGAGCGACGAAAGTGGCGGAATAAGGAGTGGGACAGGCGACGTCCAGGGGCTCGAGATGCTGGCCGTCTACCTCCAGCCGGAAGGAGTCGAGGAACCGCGTGTCCCGGTAGAAGAGCCCGTGTTCGGCTCCCGGATGGATGTCCCCGACCCGGTCGCAGATGCAGAACGTCAGGCCCTCGATGAGCGTGATCGACCCGGCCGCGCCGGCCGGAGCACGCGGGGCCCCACCATATGACCAGCCCTCCGTCACAAGGCGCGAGCATACGGTCGGCCGCCATCAGAGCGGCCGATCCCCCCCGCCGTCCGCTCTCATGCAGGTGAGCGGGGGACGGGAGCGGCCCCGGGGCCGGCCGGTGGGAAGCGGCGCTCCGTCTCGGCGGCGGCGGCGACGTCCACCGGGTAGGGCCGGCGGCCCTTCCAGACGATCACCGCCGCCGCCACCAGGGCCACCAGCATGAGGAGAAAGGTGGGCTCGAGGCCGGATGCGCCCGAGCTCGAGTGCGGGCCCGACGAGGCGATGCCGCTGGTGCTGAGCCCGTGGCTGGAGCCGCCGAAGGCGGTCGACACCAGACCGAAGACGAGTGGGGCGAACGCCTGCAACAGGCTGCGCAGGACGGCCCGCACGGCTTCGGCCCGTCCCCACATCCGTGACGGCATGATGTCGAGCCTGGCCGCGTCGAGACCAGGGTTCGGCGCGGCGATGAAGAACCCGGCCACCACGAACAGCGGGAGCGACACCAAGAGCGAGGTGCTGACGATGGCGGGGACGAAGGCGATGCCGGCGAGCACGAAGGCGGCTGCCGGCACCACGAGGCGGGCGCCGACGTGGCCCCGGCGCTGGAGGGAGTCGGTCGATCGGCCGCCGACCACGGCTCCCACCACTGCCGCCGCCCCGACCACGAGGGCGATGAGGGTGGCCACGCCCTGCCCCACCCCGTAGTGGCCCTCGATGTAGATGAGGGCGAACGTCTCCACGCCGGTGAAGAAGAAGTAGCCCAGGGCCGAGCCGACGATCAGCGTGACATTGCTCGGTACGGCGACCACGTAGCGGAAGGACGCCCACCATCCGAGATCCATCGGGTCGCGGTCGAGGACGACCCCCCCTCGCGGATCTCGCACGGCGCGGAGTACGTCAGACGCACCAGGCCTCGGTGGGCCGTCTCCCCCCGTGTCGGCGGGGTCGCCTGCTCCGGTCCCGCCCGGCGGTGCGCCGCCGGCGGTGACCGCGCCGCCGCCATCATCGAGGGGGGAGGGGGTGGCCGCATCCCCCTCCGTCGCCACGTCGTCGGCGGCCACCATCTCCTGGGCACCCCGCTCGAGGCGGCTCTGGCCGCCCCGGGCCGGTTCGGGTAGCCGGCGCCGGAACTGCCAGGCGAGAACGATGCTCGGGACGGCCAGCACGGCGAACGCCACGCGCCAGGAGAACCACGAGGAAAAGAGCCCGGCGACCAGCAACCCGAAGCCGGCTCCCAGCAGCTCGCCGGTCAGGATGTAGCCGTAGATCTGGGATCGCTCGCGAGCCGGGAACAGGTCGCCGACCAGCGAGCCCAGGGTGGGGCCGGTCACGGCGGTCAGGACTCCGAGGGCCAGGCGGACAATGAGGAGGAAGCTGAAGGACGGGGCGACCGCGCTCATGATCTCGGCCACCGCCCACAGGACGATGGCGATGGTGATCATCCGGGTGCGGTTCCATCGGTCGGTCACCCATCCCACCGGCAGCATCCCGAACGCCGCCGTGAGCGCCGAGACGGTGACGAGCAAGCCAATGTCGAGATTGCCGATGCGCAGGTCGACTTCGAGCTGGGGGGCGACGGCGGAGATGGCACCGGTGTCGGCGCTGGCCAGCCCGAGCACCGCGGCCAGGAGGACGACCGCCTGGACGCGGGCCGTCCCGCCGAGCTTGTCACTCAGCATCTCCATGCCGCGCCCCACCTGGCGCTCGACCACTTCGGTGCCCTGCTCGACCAGCGCCAGCCCCTGGATGCCTTCAGTGACGTGGCGCAGCCGGGCGAACATCTGGCGGTGGTACGGTGCCCCCCCACCCCTCGGCGCCGTCATCGCGCCAGCGGCCTGCCGTCGGGGGCGCAGCGGCGGTTGGGCACGCCGCGTGCTCTACCCGTCCCAAATGGGCGGCACACGACGACCGGCGGGCGAGCGGCACCGTCGGCGACCCTTTCCAGCCGGCGGGAACGGGAGCCTGGTCCCTGGTGGCGGCGGCTAGACGCCGCGGGGACGCTCCGTCCCTTCGGGGGAGAGCGATGCCGCCGTGGCGCGCAGGCGATCGGAGACCCGGGGAACGGGCGCCAAGGGCCCGACGATCTTGTGGGCCGCCGCCGGGAGAGTGGCCAGGTCGGCCTGGAGGCGTGACCGGGCGGCTTGGATCGAGGTCCTCGGGTGGACCCGCCGCCCGCCCCGCATCGCCGGGACCAGCATCGGCTCGTAGCCGGCCGGACCTGGCTCGTCCCGGAGGGCGATCAGGTCCGACGACGGCAATCGGCGCCACACCTGCTTGGCACCCGGAAGATGTTCCTTGCCGGGCGACCGCTTCGCCACCGGCCGGGTGCCGACCGCCACCAGCTTGTAGACGGTGTCGAGAGAGGGCGCATCAGCCGAGACGCCGACCCGGGTGCCGATGCCGGCGCCGTCGACCGGCGCCCCCTCCCGGCGGAGGCGATCCAGCCGGTGTTCGTCGAGGCTTCCGCTGACGAAGATCCTGACCCCGGGGAGGCCGGCGGCGTCGAGTATCTCCCGGCTCCGGCGGGACAGGTCGATCAGATCGCCGCTGTCCAGGCGGATGGCCAGCGGACCGGAAAGCCCGAGCTCGCCGATCACGCCGGCGGCCGCCCGTACCCCGGCAAGGGTGTCGTACGTGTCCACCAGGAAGGTGAGCGGGCGCCCCGGGAGATCGGCAGCGAAGGCGCGGAACGCTTCGCGCTCGGAGGGGAATGCCTGCACGTAGGAGTGGGCCATGGTGCCGACCGCCCGGAGGCCGAAGCGCCGGGCGGCCTCCACGTTGCTGGTGCCGGCGAAGCCGGTGATGGCCGCCGCCCGGGCCATGGCCAGACCCGCTTCCGTCCCGTGGGTCCGGCGGAGGGAGAACTCGACGAGCTCGATCGGGCCGGCCGCCTCGACGCACCGGCTCGCCTTGGTGGCCAGCGCCGTCTGGAAGGTCGTCTGGTTGAGGAGGTACGTCTCGACCAGCTGCGCCTCGGCCACCGGTGCCCGGACTTCGAGCAGGGGCTCGCCGGCCAGTACCACGCGGCCTTCTGGGACGGCGTCCACATCGCCGGTGAACCGCAGCCGGGCCAGCGCGTCGACATCGGCGGGTGCGAAGCCGGCACCGGCCATCCAGTCGAGGTCCTGGGCCTCGAAGCAAAACGTCTCGAGATGGTCGAGGCAGTCCTCCAGGCCGGTGGCGACCAGGTAGCCTCGGTCGGCCGGCAGATCGCGGACGAACAGGCTGAAGGTGGCCGGGCCGTCCATCCGGCGCCGGAGGTAGCTCACGGCCATGTTGATCTCGTAGAGGTCGGTGAACAGGGCCCGGCTCACCGGTCTCCCGCCCGTCGCCGACCACGGCTGCCGTCCGCCCGCACGGCCTCACGTTAGGGTCTCGTCGAGAGACAGCGGCGAGGTCCGATGGCACGACCGGCACGACCGCCTTGCCCCGAGGAGGTTGCCGTGACCGACGACTCCCCGGCGACCTGTTCGTGAAGGCGCCCGGCCCGTGAACATCGACCATCTGGTGGCCACATATGGCTACTTGGCCGTGTTCTCGCTGGTGGGCGTCGAGAGCCTCGGGGTGCCGCTCCCGGGCGAGACCGCGCTCATCGCCGCCGCCACCTATGCCGGAGCCCACGGCGGCAGTGCCGGTCACGGGCACGCCCACCTCTCGGTCTGGCTGATCTTCGTCGTGGGGGCGGCGGCCGCCATCATCGGCGACACGATCGGCTACTGGATCGGCGACAAGGGCGGTTTCCGGCTCCTCCGGCGCTACGGCCGGTACGTGCGCCTCGACGAGCCCAAGGTCAAGGTCGCCCGGTACCTCTTCGCCCGGCACGGCGGCAAGGTGGTCTTCTTCGGTCGCTTCGTCTCGGTGCTACGCACCTACGCCGCCTTCCTGGCCGGCACCACCCGCATGCGCTACCGGCGGTTCCTGCTGTTCAACGCGAGCGGGGGCCTCGTCTGGGCCGCTGTGTACACCTTTGCCGCGTACTACGCCGGCACCGGTCTGAACCGGGTGTCCTCGGCGGCGACGATCGCCTTCGGGGCGGCGGCAGCGCTGGTGGTGGTCACCGGGATCTTGCTGATCCGCCGGAGGTTCGCGGCGTTGGAGGCGGCTGCCGAGGCGGCCTTCCCCGGGTCCCTGTACGAAGGGGAGGGCGCCGGGCCGCCGGGGGAGGGCGCCGGGCCGCCGGGGGAGGGCGCCGCCGACGGCGGGACGGCTCATTCGGCCAGGTAGAAGAGTGCGGGCACCCCCCCCTGGCGTTGGACCCGTCCGCGGCGCTCGAGCAGGACCAGGTGGGCGAGCGTCTCTCCGTTGGCCGCCCGCTGCATGAACACCGGGATCTCGTCCCAGGGCCTCGACCACGGGAGCGCCAGGGTCAGATCCCACGCCGAGGTGCCCGGCCGCTTGGCGAGAGTGTCCTCGATGGCTCCCAGGCGGGCCGCATGATGTTCCTCGATCTCGGTCAGGCGTGACCCGAGGTCGGTGAACCGGTACTCGTGGCCCGGCAGCACCTCGTCGGGATCCAGGTCGTGCAGGCGGGTCAGGGAGTCGAGGTAGTCCCCGAGGGGGTTGGTCTCCTGCTGGCTGTGGAACGAGATGTTGGGGGTGATGTGAGGGAGGACATGGTCTCCCGACATGAGGAGCTTCCGGCGATCGCTGTAGAGGCAGACGTGGCCGGGAGAGTGCCCGGGCGTCCAGATGACGCGCAGATCCCAGCCCGGGAGGTCGAGGATCTCGCCGTCGCCGAGGAGCCGGTCGGGCTTCGCCATCGACACCAGGGAGCGGATCTGCATTGACGCCCCGGCCAGGGTGGGCCGGCGGTCCTCGGGCACTCCGGACACGGCCAGCAGCTTGTCCATGCTCGCCACCAGGTCGTCGGTGTCGACGTAGCGGGACTGGAGCAGTTCGGCATCGGCGGGGTGGAGCCCGACCCACGCCCCCGACGCCTCCCGGACCCGTCCGGCCAGGCCGTAGTGGTCCGGATGGATGTGGGTGACCACCACTGCCCGCACGTCGGCAACGGTGCCACCAGCGACCGCCAGACCGTCGATGAGGGCTTGCCAGGCCTCGTCCGTGTTCCAACCGGCGTCGACCAGCGCCACCCCGTCACCGAGCTCGAGCACGTACACCAGCACGTAGCGGAGCGGGTTGATCGGGATGGGGACCGGTACCGACCAAAGACCGTCCGCCACGCGCTCGACGGGAGGCAGCACGTTCTCCGCCCACGCCGCCTTCTGCACGGTTCCGGTGACCTGGACCACGTGGGCACCGTACTAGGAGGCTGGCGAGACCAGTCCGGCGATCGACGGTAGAGCCATCCGTCGGTGGCCGTCGGGCGCGCTTCTGGGGCCGTGGACCGTCGGGGAGGGGGGATTTGAACCCCCGACCTCGTGCACCCAAAGCACGTGCGCTACCAGGCTGCGCCACTCCCCGGTCGCCGCCGTCCCCGAACGTGGCCGGCGCATCGGCGGTCCAGTCAGCTTATCGATTCAGGTCTTCTTCCCCAGGATCCTGTTCATCTTGGTGCCACACGTCGGGCACGCTCCCTGGGCGGCGCGCCGCCCGTTGGCCAGCTCGACTTCCTGACCGTCGAACGTCCGCTTCTCCCGGCACTTCACGCAGTAGCCCTCGTACTCCGCCATGACAGCTCCTTTCTCGGGCGTTTTCGCGGCAACCTCACCGGACAGGCGACCTGTCCCGCCGCCCGGCCGCCGACCCTGCCGGGCCGGACTTGGAGCCGCACGCTAGCCCCGGGGGTTCGACGGAGGGGGGATGCCCCCAGCTCCGGGGTTCGAGGAAGGGGAGCCTCGGCGGTCACCGCCGGCCCCGGGCTCGTCCGGGTCGCCGGCGGTCGCCCGGTAGAGTGAGGGCTCCATGCGAGCGACCTCCGAAACCGTCGAGGGCAACAAGGTCCGCCTCACCGTCGAGGTGGACGAGCCGGAGGTCGACCGTGTGCTCGACGAGGCGATGCGGACCCTGTCTCGCCAGGTGCGGGTGCCCGGGTTCCGGCCCGGGAAGGTGCCCCGGCAAGTGCTCGAGGCCAGGATGGGGGGCGCCATGGCCCTGCGCAGCGAGGCGCTGCGTGACGCCATCCCCGACTTCTATGCCCGAGCGCTGTCGGAGGCCGAGGTGGATCCGATCGCCCCGCCCGAGATCGACATCACGGCCGGCGAGGAGACCGGCGCGCTGGCGTTCGACGCCGTGGTGGAGATCCGGCCGGTGGTGGGCATCCCGGGCTACGCCGGCCTCAAGGTCACCGTCCCGTCTCCCTCGGTGTCGGACGCCGACGTCGACGCCCAGGTCGACCGGATGCGCGAGACGGAGGCCGAGCTGGTTGAGGTGGACCGCCCCGCCGCCGACGGTGACAACGTCACCATCGACCTCCATGGGGCCGACCCTTCGGGGGAGGAGGTCGCCGCCGCCGACGACTACCTCTACGAGGTGGGCAGCGGCCGCGTCGTGCCGGAGCTGGACGAGCAGCTCCGAGGAGCCAAGGTCGGCGACGTCCTGGCGTTCGCCTCGTCCCCAGCCGGCGCCAGTGGGGAGCTCAGCTTCCGGGTGCTGGTCAAGGAAGTGAAGGAGAAGAATCTGCCCGAGGCCACCGACCAGTGGGCGGCGGAGAGCTCGGAGTTCGCCACGGTGGAGGACCTGCGCCGTGACCTCCGGGACCGTCTGGCCCGGGCCAAGGTGGTCCAGAGCCGTCTCGCCCTTCGGGAGGGGGCGTTGGACGCCCTGTTGGACCTCGTCGAGGAGGAGGTCCCCGAGGCCCTGGTGGACGAGGAGGTGCGCCAGCGGGTCCACGACCTCGGACACCGACTCGAGGAGCAGCGGATCGGCATGGAGGACTTCCTCCGCGTCACCGGGCGGACGGGCGAGGAGCTGGTGGCCGAGGTCCGTGGCGATGCCCGCCGGGCGGTGCGCGCCGACCTGTCACTGCGTGCGCTGGCCGAGGAGGAGTCAATCGAGGTGACGGACGACGAGCTGACGGCTGAGATCGGCGCCATGGCCCAGCGGATGGATCTGCGGCCCGACGAGGTGCGTGACCGCCTCGCCCACGCCGGACGGATTGGCGCGGTACGCTCGGAGCAGCGGAAGGCGAAGGCCCTGGAATGGCTCGTCGACCACGTGGAGGTCGTGGACGAGGAGGGCAGCCCAGTCTCCCGGGAGGATCTGAAGGTGGACGACGGCCCCGGTCTCGACGGGGAGGCACCCGGGGTTGAGGCCCCGGGGGACGAGGCTGCCGCGCAGGGCGCACCCGGCGCGCACGACCGAGCGACACAGGCGGGGGACGCGACGACCGGGGAGGCCGGGCGATGAGCACCATGCGACAGGACGGTTTCCGAGCCGAGGGTTACCTGGTGCCGACGGTGGTGGAGCAGTCGAACCGCGGTGAGCGAGCCTACGACCTGTACTCACGGCTGCTGCGGGATCGCATCATCTTCCTGGGGACCCCGATTGACGACGCGGTGGCCAATCTGGTCTGCGGCCAGCTCCTGTTCCTCGAGTCGGAGGAGCCCGACAAGGACATCCATCTCTACGTCAACTCGCCGGGCGGTGACATCACCGCCTTGTTCGCGATCTACGACACCATGAAGTACATCAAGCCGGACGTGTCGACGTTCTGCTTCGGCCAGGCGGCGTCGGCTGCTGCCGTGTTGCTGGCCGCCGGCACCCGCGGCAAGCGCTTCGCCCTTCCCCACGCCCGGATCCTCCTCCACCAACCGTTCGGCGGTGTCGAGGGGCAGGCCAGCGACATCGAGCTCCAGGCGAAGGAGATCCTTCGGATGCGCGACCTGCTGAACGGCATGTTGTCCTCCGACACCGGACAGCCGTACGAGAAGGTGGGCAAGGACACCGACCGCGACTTCGTCATGACCGCCGACGAGGCCGTCGCCTACGGAGTCATCGACGAGGTCATCACGGCACGCGACGCCCCCTCGCTCGAGGCCGTGGGCGCAGCGTAGGACCGACGGGCACGAGCGGACGAGCAGAGGAGAGGGCGTCGTGGCGAAGTTCGGCGAGGGGGGCGACCTGGTCAAGTGCAGCTTCTGCGGGAAATCCCAGAAGCAGGTCAAGAAGCTGATCGCCGGTCCCGGCGTGTACATCTGCGACGAGTGCATAGACCTGTGCAACGACATCATCGAAGAGGAGGCGGCCGAGTCCTCCGAGCTGCGCTTCGATGAGCTGCCGAAGCCGCGGGAGATCTTCGACTTCCTGAACGACTACGTGGTCGGGCAGGAGTACGACAAGAAGATCTAGTCCGTCGCCGTCTACAACCACTACAAGCGGGTCCAGTCCGGCAGCTACCACGACGCCGATGTCGAGTTGTCCAAGTCGAACATCCTTCTGCTCGGTCCGACCGGCTGCGGCAAGACCGAGCTGGCCAAGACTCTGGCCCGAATGCTCAACGTGCCCTTCGCCATCGCCGACGCCACGGCCCTCACCGAAGCCGGGTACGTCGGCGAAGACGTCGAGAACATTCTTTTGAAGCTCCTCTCGGCCGCGGAC
>JBOGGE010000077.1:0-11485 GCA_050743865.1 Acidimicrobiales bacterium | reverse complement strand
GTGGTGGTCACCGCCGCCCAGCTCGGCCAGCTCGAGCTGCGAGAGGACCTCTTCGACGACCTCTGCCTCGACCCGGTGACGCCGGCTGAGCTGGAGGCCCGCCTCTCCCTCCTCTTCTGGCGGAGCGGCCGCGGCAGACGACCCGAGATGGTGGAGCACGGCCCGCTGGTCCTCAATCTGGAGACGTACCAGGCGGTGGTGGCCGGACGGGTACTCGATCTCACCTACATGGAGTACGAGCTCCTGCGGTTCCTGGCCGCCCGCCCGGGCAAGGTGTTCACCCGCCAGACGCTGCTCAGCCGGGTGTGGGGCTACGAGTACTACGGGGGCGCCCGCACGGTCGACGTCCACGTCCGCCGGCTACGGGCCAAGCTCGGCGAGGAGCACGCCCACCTGATCCAGACCGTGCGCTCGGTCGGCTACCGCTTCAGCCAGGTGGTGCGGGAGCCCGGCGGCCGGCCGACCGGGGAGCCCTGAGCCGGGTCAGAACGGGGCCGGGGGGCGGGCCCAGGCCTCGACCTCGACCCGGGCACCCAGCGGCAGCCCCGCCACCGCCACCACCGTGCGGGCCGGGCGGGGCACCGGCAGCATCTCGGTCCAGATCTCGTTGACCAGGACGTAGTCCGACATGTCGACCAGGAAGACGGTGGCCTTCGCCACATCGGTCATCGTGGCGCCGTGGGCCGCCAACACCGTCGTCAGATTGGCCAGAGCCTGGCGGAGCTCGGGGCCGGTGCCGCCCTCCACCAGCGACGGCGCGTCCCGCTCGCCGGGCGCCAGGCCGATCTGGCCGGAGGTGACCACCCACTCCCCGGTCCGCACCGCCGGCGAGTAGGGGCCGACCGGCGCGCTCACCGCCCGACCTCCCGGCCGGGCCGGATCAGCTGAACGAGCTGCCGCACCCGCAGGTCCGGGTGGCATTGGGGTTGCTGACGTGGAACCCGGCGCCCTGGAGCCCGTCGGAGTAGTCCAGGGTGGCGCCGGCCAGGAGGTCGGCGCTGGCCGGGTCGACCACCACCTTCACGTCGCCGAACCGGCGGACGATGTCGTCACCGGCGATCTCCGAGTCGAAGAACATCTCGTAGCTGTAGCCGGAGCAGCCCCCCGGCTTGACCGCCACCCGGAGGGCGAGGCTCTCGCCACCCTCCTCCTCGGCCAGGAGCTGGGCCACCTTGCTCGCCGCCCCGCCCGTGAGGGTCACCGGGGCCGGCTTGCTGCCGATACTCACCGACGACGTCAACGTGGCCATCGCTGCCTCCTCGAACGGACCGGTCGACCCGGTCCTCGCTCGTCCTGTCCGACCTCGACGGGCACGACCGCTCCCGGCCGGGTCCCCGTGCTTGTCGGTCATGCTATCGGGCGGTGCTCGGGCATCGCACCACGGCCCTCGCCGGGCTGCCCCGGCACCCGGCCGGGGGACGCCGGGCAGGCGACCGGTAAGCTCTTCTCGTGGCTGCCGGCAGGCTCCGATCCGGCGCCGGCGACAACGGGACGGCCGACCACGGGGAAGAGCGCGAGGCCCCCCCTGGCCCGGCCCGGCCGACCGCCGACGACGTGCGCCAGGCCCTGCACGCGGTCGTCGACCCCGAGCTGGGCGACGACATCGTGGACCTGGGCATGGTCCGCCGCGTCGACGTGTCGCCCGCCGGGGCGGTCAACCTCTCCATCGCCCTCACCATCGCCGGCTGTCCCCTCCGGGCACAGATCGAGGGCGACGTGCGGGGCCGGGTCTCGGCCATGGAGGGCGTGACCTCGGTCGAGGTGAGCGTGGGCCAGATGGACGCCGCCGAGCGGGCGGCGGTGATGGCCCGGGCCCGCTGGAAGGCCCGGGAGGACGCCCCGGACACCGCCGTCCCCCCGACCGCCCGCGTGCTCGCCGTCGCCTCGGGCAAGGGCGGCGTCGGCAAGTCATCGGTGACGGTCAACCTCGCCGTGGCCCTGGCCCGGAGGGGCCACACCGTGGGCGTGCTCGACGCCGACATCTGGGGGTTCTCCGTGCCCCGCCTCCTCGGCATGGAGGGCGGGGTCGAGGCCCGCGACGGCAAGATGGTCCCGCTCGAGCGCCCGGTCGGCGAGGGCACCCTCCGGGTCCTGTCGATGGGGTTCCTGGCCGACGAGGGGCGGGCCATCATGTGGCGCGGTCTCCTCCTCAACCGGGCGGTCCAGCAGTTCCTCCAGGACGCCCACTGGGGCGACATCGAGTACCTCCTCCTGGACCTGCCGCCGGGGACCGGCGACGTCCAGATGGGGCTGGCCCGGATGCTGCCGCGCACCGAGATGCTGCTGGTGACCACCCCGCCCCTGGCCGCCCAGAAGGTCGCCTCCCGGGCAGCCGACATGGCCCGGCGCGGCTACCTGCGGGTCGCCGGCGTGGTGGAGAACATGAGCGACTTCGTGTGCGAGCACGGGACGAGCTACTCGATGTTTGGTTCGGGGGGCGGTCGGCGGCTGGCCTCCGAGCTGGGCGTGCCCCTGGTGGGCAGCATCCCCCTCCATCCTGACATGGCCGCCGCCGGCGACGGCGGCGAGCCGGTGGCCTGCTCCGACGGCCCACTGGGCCGGGTGTTCGCCGAGCTGGCCCGGGTGGTGGCCGAGGAGGTGGCCCCGGTGATCGAGACCTCAGGCTGCACCGCCCGCCTCCTGGACCGGGTCGCCCGGGCCGCCACCCCGGTCCCCGTCCCCCGCCCGAGGTCGGCGGTGAGGTCGGCGGTCCCGGCCCCGGCCCCGGCAACTACCCCGGTCCCGGCGACTGCCCCGGTCCCGGCGACTGCCCCGGTCCCGGCCCGGGGGGCACGCCCGCCGGCTACGGCCCCGCCGTCTCCCACCGCCAGCTGAGCTCGGCCTCCGGGTCGGGACCGGCCACGGTGCCCGGACCGGCGATCCCGGTGGGGTCGCCGCTCCCGCCGGGCGGGACGGCCACGGCGCGTCCGTCGGCGGCCAGCTTGCGCAGGTGCGCCCACAGGGAGAACCGGGCCACCGGCCGCAGCCCGGGGGCGACGTCGGCGTACACCTCCGCCAGGAGCTGGTCGACGGTCCCACCGCCCGCGGCCTCGAGGGCGGCGGCCACGGCGGCCTCCCGCTCGAGCCGGTGGGCGACGATCCCCTCGACGACCGGTCCCGGCTCCCCGATCACCCGTCCGTGGCCGGGGGCGATGGCACCGACCGGCGGGTCCCCGTCCACCAGCCGCCGGAGGCTGGCCAGGTAGGCGGCCATGTCCCCGTCAGGGGGGCGGATGACCACGGTGGCCCCGTGCATGACGTGGTCACCCGAGAGGAGCACGCCGGCCTCCTCCACCAGCCAGCACAGATGGTTGCCGGCGTGGCCCGGCGTGTGCACCGCCCGCAGCCGGAACGACGGCGCCTCCAGCGTCCAGCCGTCCCCGGCCACCACGTCGGGGACGAAGCCGTCCCGGGCCTCGTAGCCGACCAGGGCGGCACCCGTCCGCCGGGCCAGCGGCGCTGCCCCGGGGGCGTGGTCGGCGTGGGTGTGGGTGGTCACGACCCAGCGGATCCGCCCCCGCCGGGCCGCCTCGGCCTCGATCGCCCGGAGATGGCCGGCGTCGTCGGGACCGGGATCGACGACCGCCAGGTCGCCCCCGGCGCCGACCAGGTAGGTGTTCGTCCCCGGACCGGTCATGACCCCCGGATTGGGGGCGGTCAGCCGGACCAGGCCCGGCACCACCTCGTCGACCCGACCGGGCGAGGGCACCGGGCCGATCCCGGCGTCGGGGACGGGCGACGGGCCCCGGGCCTGGCTCACGGTACCGGCCTGGCTCCCCCGGCCGGCGGTGGAACGGGACCCTGCTCGACGTTGGCCGACCGGGACGCCGAGCGGACCACCCCGTCGAATTCGGGCCCCGCCCCCGGGCCCGAGGAGCTCACGGCCTCGTCGTAGCCGGGGTCGCCCGGCAGGAGGATCCGCGGTCCTCCGGCGCCGGCCACCACCCGGGGAAGCATGACCGGGAAGGGCCCGGGCGCCGTCGCCGCCGCCTCCAGCAGCGCCCCGGCGGTGGGGTGACGACCTATCGCCTGGAGACTTCGCACCGTCGGCAGGATGAGGTCGATCTCCCCGTTCCGGTGCAGGGCCAGGGCGTCGGCAGGGCGCACCCACACGTCGTCGATGGTCTCGGCGGCATCGTTGGCCGGTGCCTGGAACGGCGGGGCGGCGGCCACGAAGAAGCGGGTGTCGAAGCGCCGTGGCGACCCTACCGGGGTGACCCAGTGGGAGAAGTAGTGGACCCGGTCGACCGGGAGCCGCAACCCCTCCTCCCGGCAGACCTCGACAAACGAGCGCCGGCGGCCGTTGACGCCCCGCCGATGGCCGGCGATGCGGCGGGCGTCCGCCTCGTCGGCCAGGGAGAGGAGGACCGGGCTGGCGCCGATGCAGGCCAGGAGGAGGCCGGCCTCCTCGAAGCACTCCCGGAGGGCCGCCACCCAGTAGGCGAGACCGCCCGAGGGCAGGCCCAGGTCCCGGCTGGCCTCGGCGTCGGTCCGCCCGGCGCACAGCACGGTCGCCGCGTCCTCCCCGTCCGACGGGTCGACGGCGCCGCCGGGAAAGACGTAGGCGCCGCCGACGAACGCCGAGCGAAGGCTGCGCCGGACCATGAGGACCTCGAGCGGGGCCTCGAGGTCGTCGCCGTCGCGGACCATCATCACGGTGGCCGCCGGCCGGGGCTCGACACCGCCCTCCCGACCCGGACGGTGGCGGGTACCGGGCACACGGCGAGGCTACCCGTGACCGGCCGGCGGGATGACCGGGGGCGGCGGGGCGGGTGCGGGCGGGGCGGGGCGGGGCCGGGGGCTGACCCCGCCGGGCCGGTGCCCTGGTCTACGCTGACCGGGCCGGTGGGGCATGGGGAGATGCCGCTCCGACCACGGGCTGGCAGTGCGCCGCATCCGCCCTGTGCGTGCCCGAGCGCAGGACCCGACCACGACCGGACCGCCGAGGACCACTCGATGGCAGACAGCACCCAGGACAACCCGAGCCGGTCACCGGCGGACAAGGAGCGCAGCCGCCAGCAGAGCCGTCCGATCGGCGGCCGCGAGGCGACGCGCCCGACCGGTGGTGGCCGCGGTCCCCGTCCTCCCAAGGGCGGGCCCGGCGGGCCGTCCTTGGGAGGACGGGGCAACGGCAAGGGACGTGGGGGGCCCGGGCCCGGCCGCAAGGGGCCCGGCGCCAGCCGGGGGGGAGCGGGCAGTGGGCGCCCCCCCCGCCCGAGGCCGGGCGGCGCCCGGCCCGGCCGCTCGACCACCGCCCTCCTCACCTGGGGAGTGGTCGCCCTGGTCATCGTGATCGTCGTCGTCCTGGTGGTGGTGAAGCTGACCGGCTCCTCGCCGACATCGACATCCGCCGTCAAGGCCGGCCCGGTGCCGGCGACGATCGTCCAGCAGGTGACCCACGTCCCGGCGTCGGTCTTCGACACCGTCGGCGTCTCCTCCGGCGGGGTGACAGTGACCCCTCCGAAGCTGGAGAGCAACCAGACGCCGCTCGTGATCTCGGGAAAGCCCGGCCTCTTCTACGAGGGCGGCGAGTACTGCCCGTTCTGCGCCGCCGAGCGCTGGAGCCTGATCGCCTCCCTCTCACGCTTCGGCACCTTCTCGGGGCTCGAGACGATGCAGTCGAGCGGCACCGACCAGTTCCCCAACACCCAGACCTTCTCCTTCGTGCACACCAAGTACACCAGCCCGTACCTTTCGACCTCGCTGGTGGAGTACTTCAGCAACGTCAAGGACAGCGCCGGCGGGTACACCCTGCTCCAACCCGTCACCAAGCACGAGCGGGCGCTGCAGAAGCGGTACGACCCGGGGACAAACCCGACAAGCAGCGGTTCGATCCCCTTCATCGACATCGGCAACAAAGCCATCATCACCGGGGCCAGCTACTCGCCGTCCATCCTCCAGAACTTGAGCCGGGCGACCATCGCCTCCGGGCTGAGTGATCCCTCCAACCCGGTGACGAGGGCCATCATCGCCACTTCCAACTACATCTCGGCGTCGATCTGCGCCGTCGACGGAGGCCAGCCGGCGGCGGTCTGCACCAGCAAGGGCGTCGTGGCGGCGACCAAGGCCTTGGGCCTCGGCCCCTGAGATGGCCGTCCCGCTGCGGGCGGTGCTGGCCGAAGGAGGGGGCGTGACGTCGCCGGCGGCGCGGTGGCGGGCCCTCGCCGGCCTGCTCCTGGCCCTGGCCGGCCTCGGGGTGTCGATCTACTTGACGGTCGACCACTTCGCCAAGGTGCCGCTCGTGTGCAGTGACAACGGCATCGTCAACTGCCAGAAGGTCACGACCAGCGCCCAGTCCCACATCCTGGGCATCCCGGTCGCCGTGCTGGGGCTCGCCTTCTACGCGGTGATGGTCGGGCTCAACCTGCCCGCCGCCTGGAGGTCCGGCGACCGCCGCCTCCACCTGGTCCGGCTGGTGCTGGCCGTGGTGGGGATGGCGTTCGTGCTGTACCTGGTGGCGGCCGAGCTCCTCATCATCGGCAACATCTGCATCTGGTGCACCTCGGTGCACGCCATCACGTTCCTGCTGCTGGTCCTGGTACTGGCGACGGTCCCGTCGATGCTCGGCTGGGGCGTGGTCGACGCTCCCCTCGGCACCGGCGACGGCCCGCCGTACGATCGTTGAGCGTGCCGGCGGCCTGAGCGCCCCGGTCGGCCTGAGCGCCCCGGTCGGCTCAACCGGCCCGGCGGTCGAGCATCTGCTTGCGCTCCGTCTCGTTGAGACCGCCCCAGATGCCATGGGGCTCGCGGATCCGCATGGCGTAGCCCAGGCACTCCTCACGGACGATGCAGCAGGCACAGATACCCTTGGCCCGGGCCTCCCGGGCGACCCGGTCGTCCTTGCGCTCCGCGTAGGACGGCGGGAAGAACACCGCCGACTGTGGACCTCGGCAGGCTGCCTTGGCCTGCCAAATCTCCCCTGCGTGCCGCATCACCACTCCGCGCCTCGGTCCCACCCCCGTACCGACCGTGCCAGGGTAGTCCGGGACATTCCGGACAGACAAGGGCGCTGACCAGGGAAGTTGGTCTCCGACCCGCCGATCGGGGCGCCCCCGACGCTACGCTGCTCCCAGATGGACGTCGCCACGTTCTGCTCGGAGAGCCGGGTCTGGGTGGTGGCCGGGAAGGGGGGCGTCGGCAAGACGACCGTGGCCGCGGCCATGGCCCGGACGGCGGCGGCGGCCGGGCTCTCGGTCCTGCTGGTGGAGCTGGAGGGTAGGCCGGGGATCTCCGAGGCCTTCGGCCACCAGGGCCCGCTCGGCTACGACCAGGAGATCCTCTACCCGGCCCCCGGTGGGCCGGCCCCGGCCGATGGAGAGGCCCCGGCGGGTGGACAGGACCCGGCAGGTGGACAGGACCCGGCAGGTGGACAGGACCCGGCGGGAGAGCTGGCCGGGAGGGTGCCGGCCGGGAGCGTCGCCGGGCGGCGCCTCACCCCCGACGACGCCCTGCTGGAGTACCTGGCCGACCACGGCCTGCGGCGGGTGTCGCGCCGCCTCGTCTCGTCCGGAGTCCTCGACGTGGTGGCCACGGCCATCCCCGGGATCCGCGACATCCTCGTGCTCGGGAAGGTGAAACAGCTCGAACGGGCAGCGTCGGCCGACGTCATCGTCGTCGACGCTCCGGCCACCGGCCACGCCATGACGTTCCTCACCTCGGCCAGCGGGCTCCTGGAGGTCGCCCGGAGCGGACCGGTCCGGTCCCAGGCAACCGACGTGGTCGAGCTGCTGACCGACCCGTCCCGGTGCCGGGTGATGCTCGTCACCCTGCCCGAGGAGCTGCCGGTCTCCGAGACCGTGGAGGCGGCGTACCTGGTCGAGGACCGGGCCGGGGTCCAGCTCGGCCCTGTGGTGGTCAACGGCTGGGACGAACCGCCACTCGGCCTGTCCACCGGGGCCGAGGCCGCCGCCGCTGCCGCCGGGACCCACCTGAGCCCAGCCCAGCGGGCGGCCCTGGACGCCGCCCGTGACTTCCGCCTCCGTCGGACGGCCCTGGCCGCCGAGCAAGTCGAGAGGCTCCGTCGCGAGCTCCCCCTCCCCCAGCTCCGGACGCCCCGCCTGCTGGCACCGTCGGTGGGACCGGACGAGCTCGACCTCCTCGCCACGTCCCTGGCCGGCGAGATCGGCCGGCTGGTGCCCGAGGTGGACCGGGTGTGACGGGGTCCGGGGAAAAGGCGCCGACCGGGGGGACCACGGGCGCCACGGCAGGCGCCCCGGCGGCGGGCACGGCGGCCACGACGAAGCTGCCCACCCTGATCTCCGACCGCAAGGTCGTCGTGTGCTGCGGACCGGGCGGGGTGGGAAAGACGACGATCGCCGCCACCTTCGCCCTCCAGGCGGCCCGGACCGGGCGCCGAGCGTGCGTGGTGACCGTCGACCCGGCCCGCCGGCTGGCCGGCGCCCTGGGGGTGGACTCCCTGCCCAACGTGCCCGCCCCGGTCAGCGGGGACTGGCCGGGCGATCTGCACGCCGTGATGCTCGACGCCCGTGGCACCTTCGACGACCTGGTGCAGCGGTACGCCCGCACGCCCGAGCAAGCGCAGTCCATCCGGACCAATCGGCTCTACCAGAGCCTGGCTGGCGCTCTCTCGGGCACCCAGGAGTACATGGCGATGGAGAAGCTCTACGAGCTCACCGAGCAGGGCGACTACGACGTGGTGGTGGTCGACACGCCGCCCACGCGCAATGCCCTGGACCTCCTCGACGCCCCGAGGCGTTTGACGCGCTTCTTGGAGAACCGGCTGTTCCGCGCCCTCCTGCTGCCGACCCGGGCCTACCTGCGGGCGGTCAACCTGGCCACGCGGGCCCTCTTGAAGACGATCGCCAAGGTGGCCGGCGCCGAGATCGTCCAGGACGCCGTCGCCTTCTTCCAGGCCTTCGAGGGAATGGAGCAGGGGTTCCACGACCGGGCCGGCGCCGTGCGCGAACTGCTGGCCGACCCGGCCACCGGCTACGTCGTCGTCACCTCGCCCCGGCCGGACGCGGTGGCCGAAGCGTCCTTCTTCGCCGCCAAGCTGGAAGAGACCGGGATCGTCCCGGCCGGCCTGGTGGTCAACCGCGTCCAGCCGCGCTTCGGCCGCCGGGTACGGGCGTTCCCCGACGCCCCAGCCGGGAGCGACCTGGCGTCCCTCGTCGCCAATCTGGCGGAACTGGATCTCGTGGCCGAGCGGGAGGAAGGCGCCTTTCGCGACCTGGCTCGACGCCTGGCCCCGGCCCCGGTCGGGCGGGTGCCGCTGCTCAGCACCGACGTCCACGACCTCGTCGGGTTGGCCGAGGTGGCCGACCATCTCTTCGGCCCAGGGGACCCGGGAGGCCCGGGGGGGCCGGGGGGGCCGGGGGGCCCGTCACCGGTCGTCGGGTAGGCTCGGACGGTGGCAACCGTGCTCGTGGCCAGCGACGCTCCGAGCGTCCGCCGCAAGGTCGCCGCGGTGACGTCCGGCCCCGACACCGAGGTCGTCGAGGCCAGCTCCGGCCCGGCGGTGGTGGCGCGTGTACGGGACGATCCGCCGGATCTGGTGATCGTCGACATGCAGATGGGGAACATGGGCGGCATGGCGGTCTGCCTCGAGCTCCGGCTCGACGAGTCGTACCTCGACCTCCCGCACGTCCCGGTGCTGATGCTGCTCGACCGGCGCCCCGACGTGTTCCTGGCCCGCCGGTCGAGCGCAGAGGGATGGCTGGTGAAGCCACTCGACCCGCTCCGTCTCCGGCGGGCGACCCGGGCGCTGCTGGCCGGTGGCTCCTTTGCCGACGACTCCTACCAGCCGGTCCCGGTCCTGGTGGGCGGCGGCGCGGCGCTGGCGGCGGGCGCGGCGCCCGAGGCCTGACCCGGGTCCAGCCGTGTCCGGAGGACGAACCCACCAACCTCCACCCGACGGGCCGCCACAGCGGCGGCGGTGGTGGCACCTGGGCCGGGGCCGGCGCGGCGCCCGCGGGCGCGCCGCCACCGCCTACGAGAGCCCGGAAGCGGCCGAGCAGGAGCGGCTGATCACCGAAGCCCTGGCCAACCTCCGGGACATGGACGTGCGGGAGGTCATGACGCCGCGGATGGACGTGGTGGCCCTCAGCATCCCGGTCAACGTGGCCGACGTCGCCCGGGCGGTGCGGGAGTCGGGGCACCGATGCTTCCCGGTGGTGAACGGGGGCCTGGACGACGTGGTCGGCGTGCTCTACGTCAACGACCTGTTCCGTTCGAGGCGGGCGGGAAGGGCGGGACTGCTCGGCGGCAACGCCGCCCCCGGACCCCCAGCAGCCGAGGGAGCGCCGAGCGGGCGGACCAACGTCGGCGCGGCGGCAACCGTCGGCGAGGCCACCGGCGAGGCCACCGGCGAGGCCACCGGCGAGGCTGACGACATCTCCCCTCTGGAGATCTCGCGGCGCATCCGCCACGCCTACGTCATCCCCGAGTCCCGTCCCATCCTCGACGCCCTGGTCGAGATGCGGCGCCAGCGCCGGGGGTTCGGCGTGGTCGTCGACGAGTACGGCGGCGTGTCGGGCGTGCTCACGGTGAAGGACCTCCTGGAGCCCATCGTCGGCGACCTCCACGACGAATTCGACCCCGACGACGAGCCCTCCATCGTCCGGGTCGACGGGGAGCGGTGGCTGGTCGACGGCCGGGTCAACGTCGACGAGGTGCGCGACCGCCTGGGCATCGACCTGCCCGACGGCGACTACGTGACCCTCGGCGGTTACCTGTTCGACGGGTTCGGCCACATCCCGTCGGAGGGTGAGCGGCTCGCCGTCGACGGCTGGGAGCTCACGGTCCAGGAAATGGTCCGTCGGCGGGTGGCCCAGGTGGTGGCCCGCCGGCGACCGGGCGAGGTGGGAGGTGACGGCACTCCGGCACCGGCCACGGCCCGAGCAGGGGCGGCACCTCCGCCGGCCGAGGCCCCACCGGACGCCGCGGCCCCACCGGACGCGGCGGCCCCACCCCCGAGCTCGCCGGCACCGGGTTCCCCGCCACCACCGGGTGCGGCGCAGCCATCGGGTCCCCCGCCGCCGACCGGGCATGGCGCGGACGTCGCGTCGAACGGCCGGCCGGGGCCGCCGGCGGAGCCGGCGTTCCGGCACGACTAGGATCGGGCGGCCGCCGGGGTGCCGTGCCGGCGACGGGCTGTGGCGCAGTTTGGTTAGCGCGCTGCGTTCGGGACGCAGAGGTCCCCGGTTCAAATCCGGGCAGCCCGACCCCGAGGTCTTCTATCGTTTCGGTGGGGACCAGCTCACGTTTGGGGCCGACGACAGCCTGCCACGGCGGCGTGACGCGCCCCTGGTTGCCGATCGAGCGTCTCGGGGGCGTTGGCCGCGATCGGGCCGCGGCGCTACCCGGCCGGGCCATGGCGTTTCCGCGGAAGCGCCATCGGCGCAGGTGAACGGCATCATGTGGGAGTCCTTCAGCCCGGCGTGGCAGGACGAGGAATTGGTCCGGGTGTACGGCCGACCGCTTCCGCACACGCCATGACCACCCGGGGCCCGGGGCCCGGCGAGCC
>JBOGGE010000076.1:0-11672 GCA_050743865.1 Acidimicrobiales bacterium | reverse complement strand
TCATGCGGGTCTGGTACGGGCTGATGAAGGCACTCCGACGGCGGCCCGGCGTGCCGACGAGGTACCTCGGATGGATCCTCGTCCTGTGGATCGTGCCGATGCTCGTGGTGGCGCCCATCTTCAGCCGTGAAGTCTTCTCCTACGCCGCCCAGGGCGAGATGATGAGCCACCACATCAACCCGTACAACTACGGGCCGTTCACCCTCGGCGCCGGTCCCTTCGTCAACCCGGTCGACCCCCTTTGGGGCAACACGCCGGCCCCCTATGGCCCGCTGTTCTTGATGATGGACGGGTTCTTCGCCACCGCCAGCTTCCACTCGGTGCTCGGCACGGTCATCCTCCTCCGGCTGTCGGCGGTGGCCGGGGTGGCCCTCATCGCTTGGTGCATCCCGCTCCTTGCCCGGTCCTTCGGCCGCGACCACGGTCCCGTCTACGTGCTGGCGGTGCTCAACCCGCTGGTGCTCCTGACCCTGGTCGGGGCCGCCCACAACGACGCCATGATGGTCGGCCTGCTCATCGCCGGGATCACCGCCGCTCGCTACCGGCACCCGGTATGGGGGGTGGTCCTCTGCGCCCTGGCGGCGTCGGTAAAGGTGCCAGCGGCCATCGGGATCGTCTACATCGGCTGGGACTGGCTGGGCGCCAGCATCCCCTGGCGCCAGAGGGTGCGTCCGCTCGTCACCGCCGGCCTCGTCTCGTCGGCGATCGTCCTCTTCCTGTCCGTGGTGAGCGGCCTCGGCGTCGGGTGGGTCGCCAACCTGGCCACGCCCGGCACCGTGCGCAGCTGGATGGCGCCGGCGACCGGGATCGGGATGGCACTGGGGGGCGCCCTGCATGCCGTAGGCCTCGGGATCTCCACCTCGGGCATGCTGTCGGTCACGCGGGTCCTCGGCCTGCTGGTGGCGGCCGGGGCGTCGGTGTACCTCCTCGTCCGGAGCGACCGGGTGGGCGCCGTGAAGGCGATGGGAATGAGCCTCCTGCTCTTCGTGGTGCTCGGGCCCGTCGTCCAGCCGTGGTACCTCACGTGGGGGGTGATCCTCCTGGCCGCGGTGGCGACCGGGTGGATCCGCAACGTGCTGATCGCCCTGTCGGTCGCCTCGCCGTTCCTGGGGCTGCCCGGAGGTCGGATGCTCCTCGACGACCTCGTCCACTACAACCTGCTGCTGGTGGCGGTGGCGCTGGTGATCTTGCTCGGGGTCCTCGTGGCGCCGATCGGGCGCTGGTCCACGGCATGGGCGGACCGCTTCGAGGCCGGGATCGAGGGGGCCTCGATGCCTGCCGCCGGCACCTGACCGGCCTGCAGCCCCCGGACCGCTCTCGACCGATTGCTGCCGGCCCCGCTTGCTCACCTGGTCAGAGCATGCGTTGGAGCTCCACGATGTCGAGCCACCGTCCGTGCTTTCGGCCGACCTCCCGCTCGGTGCCGACCACGGTGAATCCGCACGCCACGTGGAGGCGGACCGACGGGTCATTGGCGCCCGAGATCCGGGCGATGACGGTGTGGAACCCCTGGGCGCCGGCCAGCCGGACGAGCTCTTCGAGGAGCGAGCGCCCGATGCCCTGGCCCCGCCGGCTCCGGTGGACGTACACGGAGTCCTCCACGGTGGTGGCGTAGGCGGCGCGATCCCGGTACGGCGAGAGGACGCCGAAGCCGACCACCTCGGCGCCCGCCCCGCCCTCCCCGCCCTCCCCGTCGCCGGGTCGCCCGGCCGACGCCGTCACCGGCTCGGCCACCGACGGCTCGGCCACCGCCACCACGGCCGGGTGGGCGCCCTGGTGCCGGGCCACCCACGCTCGTTGCTCGTCGATGGTCCGCGACACGAGGTCGAACGTATTGGTGCCCTGGGTGACCTCGTAGTTGTAGATGTCGCGTATCGCCTCGGCGTCGCCAGCCCGGGCCAGCCGGAGTTGCATTCGAGGATGGTAGCGACGGGCGGGCCGCGCCGACCGCCCGTTGGCTATCATGCAGGCCGGACGCGGCATGCGGTCGCGGCGCCCCCTTAGCTCAGTCGGCAGAGCACAGCCATGGTAAGGCTGGTGTCGTCGGTTCGATTCCGACAGGGGGCTCACCCTGGCGGCGTAGCTCAGTTGGTCAGAGCACACGGCTCATAATCGTGTTGTCGCGGGTTCGAGTCCCGCCGCCGCTACCAGCTCCGGGGACCGGCCGACCCCCGGGTCGGGACAGGAAGGTAGGACCGGGCTGGATCCGGGCAGGCCGGGAAGAGGCAGGACGGGACTGGCGGGCCACCGGGCCCGGGGGAACGACGAGAGGAGCGGCGGTGGCCAAGAACGAGAAGCGGGTCCAAGTGACCTTGGCGTGCGAGCTCTGCAAGCGCCGCAACTACATCACCACGAAGAACAAGCTCAACGACCGGGAACGGATCGAGATGCAGAAGTACTGCCGGTGGGACCGCCGGCACACCCTCCACAAGGAGACCCGCTGACGGGCTGGCCCGGTGCGGTGCTAACCTCGCTCCCTGCTTCCCAGGTCGTGGCGTCCGATGGCGCCCTGGCCGGGGATGACCCGCCGAAGCACGACCGACGCGGTTACAGAGGGCAGTAGCTCAACTGGTAGAGCACCGGTCTCCAAAACCGGCGGTTGGGGGTTCGAGTCCCTCCTGCCCTGCCCAGAGCGAGAGGTAGGCAGGACCGTCGCCGATCGAGAGCCGACATCCGGAGCAGAGCAGATCCGTGGACCGCGAGACCAAGGGCACAATGCAGCGCCAAGGGCAGGTGGAGGCCAATGGTTCGTCGTCGCCCCTCGGGTCGCCGACCGGCGCGGTGGCCCCGAGCCGGCGGGCACCCAGCCACCGGACGACGCCGCTGCAGTTCTTCAGGGAGATCCGCGACGAGCTCCGGCAGGTGGCCTGGCCCTCGAAGGTGGAAGTTGTCAACTATTCGGCAGTCGTGTTCGTCACCTTGGTGCTGATGGTGGCGCTGATCTTCGCCCTGAACTTCGTCTTCGGCAAGGGCATCCTTTTCATGTTCCAGAAGTGAGCGGACCGGTGCGCCAGTGACTCTCGACCAACCCAACGACCCTGCAGCCGGTGTCGCCACCGACCCCGAACTGCCGGACGACGCCACGACGGCGGCCGAGGCACCCGCGCCCGGACCCGCGCCGACCGACGCCGCTCCCGAGCAGGAGCCCGGGCTCGAGGCCGTGGCCGATGCCGGCGCCAGCGCGGTCGTCGACGACGCCGATGCCGGCGCCAGAGCGGCCGACGACGCCGCGGCCGACGACGCCGCGGCCGACGAGGAGGACGAGGAGGAGGACGAGGAGGCCTACGTCCCCAGCCCCTATGACCGCCCGGGTCGCTGGTACGTGGTCCACACCTACTCGGGCTATGAGAACAAGGTGAGCTCGAACCTGAAGAGCGTGGTCGCCTCCCGGGCCATGGAGGACCGCGTACACGAGGTCGTCATCCCCATGGAAGACGTGGTCGAGTTCAAGAACGGCAAGAAGGTCACCGTCCAGCGCAAGGTGTTCCCCGGGTACCTCCTCGTCCGCTGTGACCTCGACGACGACACCTGGGGGGCCATCCGCAACACCCCCGGGGTGACCGGCTTCGTCGGTCCCGGGACCAAGCCCACCCCGCTCTCCCGCCGGGAGGTGGAGAACATTCTCCAGGTGAAGGCCGAGGGCGTCGAGGCACCGGCCAAGCAGCGGCGGCCTCGGCTCGAGTACGAGCTCAACGAGACGGTCAGGGTCCGGGAGGGGCCGTTCGCCGACTTCTCCGGCCAGATCGCCGAGATCAACGAGGACCAGCTCAAGCTCAAAGTGCTCGTCAACATCTTCGGCCGGGAGACCCCGGTCGAGCTGGAGTTCAGCCAGGTGGCGAAGCTCTAGCCGGAGCAGCCGGAGCAGCCGGAGCAGCCGGAGCACGTCCGGCCGAAGGCCCCCGAACGAAGTCGGAACGAAGAACGAAGTCGGAACGAAGGAAGAAGGAAGGAAGACACCATGCCTCCCCGGAAGCGCGTGCTCGCGGTGGTCAAGATCCAGCTGCAGGCCGGCTCGGCCACGCCGGCGCCCCCGGTCGG
Organism: Acidimicrobiales bacterium; assembly: GCA_050743865.1. Taxonomy (GTDB): domain Bacteria; phylum Actinomycetota; class Acidimicrobiia; order Acidimicrobiales; family RAAP-2; genus DAHUZJ01. The sequence continues at coordinate 7,634 of JBOGGE010000076.1, read as the reverse complement.
CACGGCGCTCGGTCCTCACGGGGTCCAGACCATGGAGTTCTGCAAGCAGTACAACGCCGCCACCGAGTCTCAGCGCGGCACCGTGATCCCGGTCGACATCACGATCTACGAGGACCGGAGCTTCACCTTCGTCCTCAAGACCCCGCCCACCCCGGTCCTCCTGCGCCAGGCGGCCGGGATCGAGAAGGGCTCGGCCACGGCAGGGCGCGAACAGGCGGCCACCGTCACCGGCGAGCAGGTGGCCGAGATCGCCCGGACCAAGCTGGTCGACCTCAACACCGACGACCTCGAGGCGGCGATGAAGCAGGTGGCGGGGACCGCTCGCTCCATGGGTATCGCTGTCGCCGGCTGACCCGCCACGACCTCCAGGTGCCAACCGCACGGGCCCACGAACACGGGAGCCAGACATGACCCAGCATTCCAAGCGCTTCGGCGAGCTGTCCGGACGCTACGACCGGGAGAACCTCTACGGGGTCGGTGACGCCATCGACCTGGTCAAGTCCATGGCATCGGCCAAGTTCGACGAGACGGTGGAGTTGGCCGTCCGCCTCGGGGTCGATCCCCGCAAAGCCGACCAGATCGTCCGGGGAACGCTGAACCTCCCGGCCGGCACCGGGCGTACGGTGCGGGTGGTGGCGTTCGCCGCCGGGGAACAGGCGGCCGAGGCTCGGGAAGCCGGAGCGGACGTCGTGGGCGCCGACGACCTGGTGGCCCGGGTTCGCGACCAGGGGTTCTTGGACTTCGACGTAGCCATCGCCACCCCGGACCTCATGGGGCAGGTGGGATCGCTCGGCCGCATCCTCGGCCCCCGTGGCCTCATGCCGAACCCGAAGACGGGTACCGTCACCGCCGACGTCGGCCGGGCGGTCACCGAGTTCAGGGGGGGGCGGGTCGAGTACCGCACGGACAAGGTGGGCAACATCCACCTCCCGGTCGGGAAGGTCTCGTTCGACCGTGACCGCCTGGCCGCCAACGTCCACGCCGTGGTCGAGGAGCTGCTCCGGGCCAAGCCGGCGGCGGCCAAGGGGCGGTACCTCCGGGCGGTGACCCTGTCGTCGACCATGGGCCCGGGGGTCCGGATCGACCCGGCCCGGGGACGCGAGTTGGAAGAGGAGCTGGCCGTCACCGCCTGATACGATCCCCTCCCGACAGCCCGCCGCCGCCCGGCGGCGGGCACCAGACCGATCGCCGTAGACCTCCGGTGCACCCGTGGTGCCGAAGGGGCCCGAAGGGGCCCGCCCGACCAGGCGACACCGTCCGTGGCGCCTGGCGCCCGGGCCGTCGCACGCCGGAGCTCTGCGGCGCCGCTGCCGACATGGTGGAGGAGCGATGGACAACCCGAGACCGGACAAGGTCGCCGTGGTCGACGAGGTGCGCCAGCGTCTCGACGGCGTGTCGGCGTCGGTCGTCACCGAGTACCGGGGCCTGACGGTCGCTCAGCTGGCCGAGCTCCGGCGCAGCCTGGGTGCGGCCGGGGGCGACTACAAGATCTTCAAGAACACCCTCGTGCGCCGGGCGGTCGCCGGGAGCGGCCACTCGCTCATCGAGGACCTGCTCACCGGGCCGACGGCCATCGCCTTCGTCCGCGGCGACATCAGCGCGGTGGCCAAGGCCCTGCGGGACTTCTCCCGGACGAATGCCCACCTGGTGGTGAAGGGTGGCCTGCTCGACGGCGCCGTCCTGTCACCGGCCCAGCTGGCGGCACTGGCCGACCTGCCGTCCCGCGACGTCCTGCTCTCCCGCCTGGCCGGCGCCCTCCAGGCGCCCCTGGCCCAGCTGGCCGGGCTGATCGAGGCACTGCCCCGCAACCTGGCCTACGGCCTGCGGGCGCTCCTCGAGCAAAAAGGTGGTGCACCAGTCGGCCAGCCCACGGCCGACGAGCCCACGGCCGACGAGCCCACGGCCGACGAGCCCACGGCCGACGAGGCCACGGCCGACGAGCCCACGGCCGACGAGGCCGGATGACCGTCCGGTCCGACAACTGAGATTCGATCCACCACGAGAAAGGAAGCATCACCATGGCAGGGACCCTCACCAAGGAGCAGATCCTCGACGGCATCGCCGAGCTGTCGGTGCTGGAGCTGGCCGAGCTCCTGAAGGAATTCGAGGAGCGCTTCGGCGTCACCGCGGCAGCACCGGTGGCGGTGGCGGCGGCGCCGGTCGCCGCCGGCGACGCGGCGGCCGTCGAGGAGGAGCAGACCGAGTTCGACGTCGTCCTCATTTCGGCCGGAGACAAGAAGATCCAGGTCATCAAGGAGGTTCGCTCGCTCACCAGCCTGGGCCTGAAGGAGGCGAAGGACCTGGTCGACAGCGCACCCAAGCCTGTCCTGGAGCGAGCGACCAAGGAGGACGCCGACAAGGCGAAGGCGGCCCTCGAGGGCGCCGGCGCCACGGTCGAGCTCAAGTAGCCTGGCTCGTCGCGGTGCAGCCCGCCGGGCGAACCTTGACTGCCGCTCAGACGCCCCCTACCCTGTGACCCCGGGAGCGCCGCCCCTCGCGGCTCCCGTGGGCTGGGTCGTCGGCGGAGGGGTTGTGTTTGTCGCTGCCCGTGGGTAAGATACGAGGTTGCCGTGCTCCCCGCGTCCGTCACCGCAGTTCCGCTCGCCTGAATGGCGCGCGTCACGGCACGTCTCCGGACCCGCCACGGGTCCTCGGTAGCCCGGCGTCCCCTGCCTGCCGGCTCCCGTCCACCAGCCAATTGGGAGGAGTAGACCGTTGCCTGCACGGTCCCACAGCCCCGAACGCGTGTCGTTTGCCAACATCGACGAGGCGCTGCCCCTGCCCGACCTGATCGCCATCCAGCGTGACTCGTTCCAGTGGTTTCTGGACAAGGGGCTGGCCGAGGCCTTCAGCGACATCAGCCCGATCGAGGACTTCACCGGCCAGCTGAGCCTGGAGCTGGAATTCGACCCGTCCGACCCCGACCTGCGCCCGCCGCCGAAGTTCTCGGTCGAGGAGTGCAAGGAGAAGGACATGACCTTCGCCGCCCCGGTGTTCGTCCGGGCGCGGTTCCTGAACGCCAGCACGGGCGAGATCAAGGAGCAGACGGTCTTCATGGGGGACTTCCCGATGATGACGACTCGTGGCACCTTCATCGTCAACGGCACCGAGCGGGTCGTCGTGTCGCAGCTGGTCCGGTCCCCCGGCGTCATCTTCCAGCCGGGACGGGACTTGAAGACGATCTTCACCGGCACCATCCATCCCTACCGCGGGGAGTGGATCGAGATGGACATCGAGGCCAAGCCGTCCAAGGACGTCACGGCCGGGGCCCGGGTCGCCCGCAAGCGCCGCCTGTCTCTCTTCGTGCTGCTCCGGGCCCTGGGTTACGGCGACGGGGACTTCCTGGAGCGGTTCGTGCGCCACTTCGACTTCCTCGAAGGGCAGTGGGAGAAGGAGAAGGAGCTTGCGCCCTCCCGGGAGGAGGCGCTGCTCGAGATCTACAAGCGCGCCCGGCCCGGCGAGCCGCTGTCGGTCGAGGCCGCCCGCCAGTACTTCGAGAACGCCTTCTTCAACCCGAAGCGGTACGACCTGACCCGGGTCGGCCGGTACAAGCTGAACCGCAAGCTGGGCCCGGAGATCGAGCGCATCTCCGAGCTCTTCCAGGTCGACCTGGAGCGCCCGGTGCCGGGCCAGGGAGTGCTCAGCCCGTCGGAGATCCTGGCCTCGGCCACCTACATGCTGCACCTGGCCCTGCACATGGCGGACGGGGACTCCACCTACCGCATCGACGACCAGGACCACTTTGCCAACCGCCGGATCCGCTCGGTCGGCGAGCTGATCCAGAACCAGGTGCGGGTCGGCCTGTCCCGGATGGAGCGGGTCGTCCGCGAGCGGATGACCACCCAGGACGTCGAGGCCATCACCCCGCAGACGCTCATCAACATCCGGCCGGTGGTGGCGGCGGTGAAGGAGTTCTTCGGCACCAGCCAGCTCAGCCAGTTCATGGACCAGAACAACCCCCTCTCCGGCCTTGCCCACAAGCGGCGGCTCTCGGCCCTCGGCCCGGGTGGCCTGTCGCGCGAGCGGGCTGGGTTCGAGGTGCGGGACGTGCACAGCTCCCACTACGGGCGCATGTGCCCGATCGAGACGCCCGAGGGGCCGAACATCGGCCTCATCGGTGCCCTCGCAACCTACGCCCGGGTGAACGAGTACGGCTTCATCGAGACCCCTTACCGCCGGGTAGCCGGCGGCCGGGTGACCGACGAGGTCGTGTACCTTGCCGCCGACGAGGAGGAGGAGCACGTCATCGCCCAGGCCAACGCGCCGGTCGGCCCCGACGGCCAGTTCTCCGAGGAGCGGATCCTGGTCCGCCGCGGCCCCCAGGGCACCGGGGTTCGGGTGGGCGCCACGACCACCACGTACGGCACCACCAGCGAGATCGACTACGTCCCCCCGTCCGAGGTGGACCTCATGGACGTGTCGCCGAAGCAGATCGTCTCGGTGTCCACCGCCCTCATCCCCTTCGTCGAGCACGACGACGCCAACCGGGCCCTGATGGGCGCGAACATGCAGAAGCAGGCGGTCCCCCTCGTTGTCCCCGAGGCGCCGTACATCGGCACCGGGGTGGAGGCCCGGGCGGCCCGGGACGCCGGCGACGTCGTCCTGGCCGAGGGTGACGGCACCGTCACCGAGGTGTCGGGCGACCAGATCGTGGTGGAGTACCGCTCGGGCCAGAAGGACCGGCTCAGCCAGGCCCTGGGCCGCCGGATCTATCGGCTGGCCAAGTTCCGCCGGTCGAACCAGAACACGTCGATCAACCAGAAGGCGCTCGTCGACGAGGGCCAGAAGGTGGTGGCCGGCGACCTCTTGGCCGACGGCCCGTCGACCCACAACGGCGAGCTGGCCCTGGGCAAGAACCTCCTGGTCGCCTTCATGCCGTGGGAGGGGTACAACTACGAGGACGCCATCATCCTCTCCCAGCGGCTGGTGCGCGACGACGTGCTCACGTCGATCCACATCGAGGAGCACGAGGTCGACGCCCGGGACACCAAGCTCGGGGCCGAGGAGATCACCCGCGACATCCCCAACCTGTCGGAGGAGATCCTCGCCGACCTGGACGAGCGCGGCATCATCCGCATCGGGGCCGAGGTGGGTGCGGGCGACGTCCTGGTCGGGAAGGTCACTCCCAAGGGCGAGACGGAGCAGACCCCCGAGGAGCGCCTGCTGCGGGCCATCTTCGGTGAGAAGGCCCGCGAGGTGCGTGACACCAGCCTGAAGGTTCCCCACGGCGAGGAGGGCAAGGTCATCGACGTGCGGGTCTTCTCCCGGGAGGACTCCCACGAGCTCCCGCCCGGGGTGAACCAGCTGGTACGGGTGTACGTGGCCCAGAAGCGCAAGATCTCCGAGGGCGACAAGCTGGCCGGGCGCCACGGGAACAAGGGCGTGATCTCCAAGATCCTGGCTATCGAGGACATGCCGTTCCTGGCCGACGGGACGCCGGTCGACATCATCCTGAACCCGCTGGGGGTGCCCAGCCGGATGAACGTCGGCCAGGTGCTCGAGTCGCACCTGGGCTACGCCGCCCGGTACGGCTGGGACGGCACGCCGGTGGAGGCCGGGGCCGGGACCAGCGGCCGCGGGGGGGAGGCAGTCCGCAAGACCCGCCCCCGGACCATCCCCTCCACCTGGGTGGCCACGCCGGTCTTCGACGGTGCCCACTGGGACGAGGAGGAGGAGGCGGGCCGGCACCCGACCATCCAGAAGATCTTCGGGCGCCTCAACCCCGACTCGGCCAACGGCGAGGTCCAGATCGAGCCGACGGGGAAAGCCACCTTGTACAACGGGCGGACCGGCGAGGTCTACGACAACCCGATCTCGGTCGGCTACGTCTACATCCTGAAGCTGGCCCACCTGGTCGACGACAAGATCCACGCCCGGTCGACCGGCCCGTACTCGATGATCACCCAGCAGCCCCTGGGCGGGAAGGCCCAGTTCGGGGGCCAGCGCTTCGGCGAGATGGAGGTGTGGGCGCTGGAGGCCTTCGGCGCCGCCTACGCCCTCCAGGAGCTCCTGACCATCAAGTCGGACGACGTGCTGGGCCGGGTCAAAGTCTACGAGGCGATCGTGAAGGGTGAGAACATCCCCGAGCCGGGCATCCCCGAGAGCTTCAAGGTGCTCATCAAGGAGATGCAGTCCCTCTGCCTCGACGTGGAGGTGCTGGCCCTGGACGGCTCGGCCGTCGAGATGCACGAGCTGGACGAGGACGTGTTCCGCACGGCCGAGGAGCTGGGCATCGACATCAGCCGGCCCGAGCGTGGGTCGGACGAGGAGGACGAGCGGCGTGCCGCGGAGAGGAGCTTCTCGTAATGGCGCTGGACGTGAACACCTTCGACCAGCTGCGGATCGGGCTCGCCACCGGCGACTCCATCCGCGCATGGTCCAACGGCGAGGTCAAGAAGCCAGAGACGATCAACTACCGCACGCTGCGTCCGGAGAAGGACGGGCTCTTCTGCGAAAAGATCTTCGGTCCGACCAAGGACTGGGAGTGCTACTGCGGCAAGTACAAGCGGGTGCGCTTCAAGGGCATCATCTGCGAGCGTTGCGGGGTCGAGGTCACGCGCTCCAAGGTCCGTCGCGAGCGCATGGGCCACATCGAGCTCGCCGCGCCCGTGGTGCACATCTGGTACCTGCGCGGGACGCGCAGCTGGCTGGCCTACCTCCTCATGGGGACCGAGATCCGTGAGGAGCTGAAGGCCAAGCAGCTGGAGAAGGTCATCTACTTCGCCGCGAACCTCGTCACCCACGTCAACGAGGAGAAGCGTCACGAGGACCTGCCGAACCTCGAGGCCGAGCTCGCAGAAGAGCTGTCGGACATCGAGCGCCGGCGCGACCTCGAGATCGATCGCCGGTTCAAGGCCCTCGAGGACGAGCTCAAGGAGCTGGAGGGCCAGGGCGCGCGCGAGGCGGAGATCAAGGCGCGCCAGCGCGCCACCGAGAAGGAGATCGGCTCGATGCGCGAGCGGGCCGACGACGAGATCGAGCTCGCCAAGCGTGCGCTCGACGAGCTTCGGAACCTTCACGCCCGCAAGATCATCGAGGACGAGCTCCTTTGGCGCGAGCTCCCGCTGCGCTACACCGACTCCTTCGAGGGCGGCATGGGCGCCGAGGCGATCCAGCAGCTCATCGACAGGATCGACTTCGACGCCGAAGAGATCAAGCTGCGCGCCATGATCGACGCCACCGACGGCCGGCGACCCCTCTCGGCCCAGCGGCGCCAGAAGGTCATCAAGCGGCTGAAGATCGTCACCGCGTTCAACCGCCGCGACGAGCACGGTCGGCGCGTGAACGACCCGCGCGCCATGATCCTCGAAGCGGTCCCGGTCATCCCGCCGGACCTCCGCCCGATGGTCCAGCTCGACGGCGGCCGCTTCGCCACCTCCGACCTGAACGACCTCTACCGCCGGGTGATCAACCGGAACAACCGGCTGAAGCGCCTGTTGGACCTGGGCGCGCCCGAGATCATCATCAACAACGAGAAGCGGATGCTCCAGGAGGCGGTGGACGCGCTGTTCGACAACGGCCGCCGGGGCCGACCCGTGACGGGACCGGGCAACCGGCCGCTCAAGAGCCTGTCGGACATGCTGAAGGGCAAGCAGGGACGGTTCCGACAGAACCTTCTCGGCAAGCGGGTCGAC
>JBOGGE010000075.1:0-11456 GCA_050743865.1 Acidimicrobiales bacterium | reverse complement strand
CGTGGGGGTGCCAGGGCCGGCGACGGGGTGCGACGCCGTCACCTGGCGTGACGCGGACGTCCCGATCGTGCCGCCGGCCGTTGCGGGCGCCCTGGTGGGGTGGTGCGGGCCCGAAGCCGACGCCGGCAGCGGGTGGGGCGGCGACGAGCGCGACACGGCGGCAACCAGCGCCATCAAGGCCAGCGAGACTGCGAGGACGGCCCACCAACGTGGTCGGCCGGACGGGCGGCGGTCGGCCCGCCGCCTGCCGCCGGCGCCCGCGTCGCCGTCTGCTGCCACCGGGGATGCTGCATCGGCCACGCCAAGACACTACGCATGCTCACGCCGTCAGCAACCGGGCGGCGCGGTCTCGCCGTTCGCAGAGGTGGCGGCGTGACCGGCCGGTCAGGCGGGAGATCTCGCTGATGGTGTAGCCGAGGACCCGCTGGGCGTAGAGCACGGCGACGTCGGCCGGGTCCCCGCTGCCGTCGAGCCCGTCGATGGCGCGGGCCAGCTCGTCGAGGTCGGTCGGAGCGCTCCGCCAAGGCGCCGGCCGGAGGCGGGACGGGTCCAGGTCGACGGCCACCTGCTGGCGAGCGGTCCGGTGGCGCAGGATCTGGCGCCGGGCCCGGCACCGCACGGCCGACAGGAGGTCGAGCACGGCGTAGCCGCGGTCCTGGCCGGACCACTCGACGATGATCTCCCACGCCGTTGCCACCAGGTCGGCGAAGAACGCCGGGGGACCATCCCAGTCGCCGCCTTCGCCCCACGACAGCCGGCGGGCCACCGTCACGAGCCCGGGGAGAACCGCCTGGAGGACGGCCCGGGGCACCAGCGGGTGGACGTGCTGGGATCGCAGCATGGCCCGCAGCGCAGCGGCGGCGCGCTCCCGCTCGTCGATGCTGGAGGCCCGCCGCATGGTGGCGACCAATTCGCCGAGATCCCGCGCCCCGAGCTCGGCGATCGTCGGCTCGGCGGCGGCCAGCCTCCGGAGGGCCAGCACCGACGGTCCGGACCGGCACCGGGCCTCCCAGTCCCTGACGAGCCGGTCGATCGGTCTACGCGCTGTCGTCTGCATGGGAGAAGGGTGACCCTCGATGTTCCCCCGATCCTTCCCACCGACCGAAGTGGCTGGTCGACGGGCCCGTCGGGCCGGGGGCGGGACGATCGAGGATGGCCGGGGGGCCGGAGGTGGCCTTCAGGCCCGGTTACTGTTCTGCCGGTGGACATCGAGGAGTTCTACGACGCCGACCCGCGACGCCGGGAATCGGCCGAGATCGAGATGGGCCGGGACTGGAGGGACGCCCACGGCGTCCGCTACGAGCTGAGCTGGGTCGAGGACACCGGTGAGCTCTACGTCATGAGGGAGCCGGTCCCCAAGGAATGGGCCGATCCGTTCGGGGGCGTCCACGTGTCGGGATCCCAGCGGGTCGACGAGCGCGAGGCGGAGGCGATGACGGTCGTCGTGCTCGGCACCCTCGGCACGCGCCCGGAGCTCGAGTCGGCCCTCGACGGCTGGGAGCAGCAGATGAACAGCCCCGACGGGGTCCGGTGGCTGGCCGAGCGGCTTCGCCAGCGCGGGATCGGTCCCCGGCCGGCCCCGCCGGCGCCAGCGACAGCCTGACGGTCCGCCCCGCTTCGCCGCACGGGGCCGGGGCGGCTGTTGGTACCGTGCGAGACGTGGAGCTGGTGGTGGACCTCGAGCGGTTGACCGTCGCCCTGACCGGCCCCGACGACGTCGAGCGGCTGACTCTCCGGGTGCGCGCACCGGGCGGGGCATCGGCGGGGTCGGAGGCGGACGTCCACCGGTTGGACGACGTGCTCATGGCCGCCTACGTCGGTCGGCTGGCCGACGCCCGGACGGCCCAGGTGCGACCCGACGCCCTCAGGTTTCACGCCGCCAGCCAGACTGGCGAGCGGTGGGAGGAGCGTTTTGCCCGGCTCTGCCGGCGGCTGGCCGTGGCCGGGGTGACGGGAACCGGTGCGCCGGCCGGCGCGCCGGCAGCGGCTGCCGCCACCGGCGAGCAATCGGAGGCGGCCGACGGCTGGGTGAGGGCGGTGGTCGAGTGGCCGGGAGACCGGGTGGACGGGCCCGGGGCCGTCGGCGAGAGCGGGCGGGCGGGCGGCCGATCGGACGGTCAAGCGGCTCGGGTGCGGGCGCCTGACGCGGCCGCCGTCCCGGGGACGATCGGCGAGGCGTAGCCCGAGAGGACGCTCTTGCTTTCCCGCCCCGATGCGTCGGCGCGGTACTGGTCGGTGCCGGTCTCGACCACGCTGAAGCCGGTGTGGTCGCCGTCGCCGTTGACCACGTCGGGCCCTCGCTGCCCTGGCGTGTACCCGGTCACGACGGCGACGTGGGTGGCGACGTCGTCCGCCGGGTCGAGCCCGTAGACGGCGACGTCACCCGGGCGAGGCTGGTAGCCCTCGCCGGCCGGGTGCCAGGTGCCGTGGTCCTCCGCCCACACATAGAAGCTGGCGGCGGCGGCGTTGAGGTCGCCGCTGGCGAGGGCGTACGTCAGGGGGGCACCGGCCTGGCGCCACACCCAGGCGGCGAAGTCGGCACACCACTCCTCGCTCCGCAGGCCCGGCCCGCAGTTGCCGGTACCGGCGTCCCAGTAGGCGGAGTACCGGTTGCAGTAGGTCCCGGCGGGTGACGTGCGGTAGCCCACCTGGCTCTCGGCGACCGAGACGATCCCGGCGCGCACGGGTGTGGAGCCGGCTGCACCACCTCCACCAGCACCGCCACCACCGGTCGCCGCCAGCGACGTCGCGGCCACGCCCAGGGCCGCCACCAGGAGGGACATCAGCAGGGCCCCTCTCCGGCGCCGCCGACGGGAGCCGCCGCGCCGGCTGGTGGGAGGTCCACCTCGGGCCCCCTCGTCGACGTCGGCACCGCGGCGGCCGGTGACCGGTACTCGCGCTTGCACCTCGCGGCTCCCATCGCTCAGGCTCCGGCCCGGTCAACAAGAGTAGCGACGTGGCCGTCCCCGGCGGTGGCGCCCGCCTCGGGCTGAGCGGGACCGGCGGGCTCCGGCTACTGGCCGGGGAGGGTCGCCGGCGTCGACGGGGGACCGGTGGGTGTGGTCGGGGGAGAGGTGGGTGTGGTCGGGGGACCGGTGGGTGTGGTCGGGGGAGGGACGGGTGCCACGACGGGCGCCTGCTCGTTGGGCTGGGCTGCCTGGGTGCACTGGGCCCGGAGGGCCGTGACCAGGTGGGCCTCGGAGTTGCGCCCCAGCTCCTGCAGCGTGGTCATGAGCGGGTTCCATTGGGGATCGCTGGAGTTGGCCGCGGCGGCCAGGGGCAGGGCCGCCTCGAGCTCCTCGGTCGCCCGGTGGCGCTGGGCAGCGGCCGCAGCGGGGTCCGGGTCGCGCGACGCACGGTGGTACAGCTGGAGCGACGCGTCGACGTGGGCGCAGGCCTGACGGGCCAGGGCGAGGCCTTCGTTGGTGCAGGAGGTGAGCAGGAGCGCCATGACGGCGACGGCGGCGGCCAGCACGGCTCCGACCAGCCTCCGCGTCCCGCCGGGGCCACCGGCCGGGACGTGACGCCGCATCGCTCCCTCAGCGGTCCAAGAAGGCGTCGGCGTCGGCGGTCACGGCCTACGGAGCCAGCTCTCGGCCGCTTCGAGCAGGAAACGGCTGACCGACAGGCAACGGTCGAAGACGTCGCACAGGAGCTCCTCTCCCCCGAGCACCCGGGCCAGCGACACCGGGTGCTTGGCGACGATGTTGAGCCGCCGCTCGGGACCGTCGGTCGCCGAGGCGAACGAGTCGATGGCCGACACCTCCAGCGGCAGGTCGACGCCACCGACGCCGGCCAGGTCGATGGCCAGCCGGAGGAGGTCCGGGCCGTTCGGCAGCGGCGGCAGGGCCCAGGTGAAGGTGAGCGGGAAGTGGAAGGTGTCCGGCGGCTCCTCCTCGTCTCCCAGCTCCATGACGACGTCCTCGAAGGACAGCAGCACTCGGGGGTCCACGTCGAGCGCCAGGTGCAGGTCGACCGGTCCCCCGCAGCCCTCTTCGGGGTGGAGGTCCACCTCCCACACCTGTCGCAGGGAGTAGGTCTCGACGAAGTGACGCTCGTCGTGCACGTGGAACCCGTGGTCGACGGAGTGGTCCTTCAGGTCGGCGATGTACCCGGCGACGTCGATGGCAGCCACTGGCCTAGGACACTAGTGGGAGCATGGTGGGCCACCTTCCAGGGGGCCTGGCGAGCGACCGGTCCCCGATCTCGTCGGTGGCGACGGCGGGTGGCCGAGCAGGCGCGGATCCGAACCGGTGCCTGGTCGTCTCTCCGGGGCCGGGAGGTAGCGGGCGGTAGCGGCTTGGCGGTAGCGGCTCGGCAGGAGGGCCTCGGCGGTAGGGGCTCGGCAGTAGGGTCCACGGCGGTAGGGGCTCGGCAGTAGGGTCCACGGCGGTGCAAGAGGACCCCCCCATCGCCGCTCCAATGTCCGACGACCGGATGATGTCGCTGCTGGACGAGGTGGCGGGCACGGTCAGGGATGCGGTGGACGGCTGCACCGACTGGCGGGCGCCGGGCGACCGCCCTGGGCAGTACGCCCTCGACCTGGTGGCCGACGAGGCGGCCTGCCGGGTGCTGCACCGGGCCGGGCTGGCCGTCATGTCAGAGGAGTCGGGCCTGACCGGGGGCGTTCCCTCGACGGACGGTCCCGAGTCCCCGTGGCTGGTCGTCGTCGACCCGATCGACGGGTCGACCAACGCGTCGCTCCGGATCCCGTGGTACGCCACGAGCCTCTGCGTGCTCGACGCCGATGGTCCCAGGGTCGCGCTGGTGGTGAACCAGGCCACCGGGACCCGGTACCAGGCCGTCAGGGGCGGTGGTGCCCACCGCGACGGACGACCGGTCCGACCGTCGGGGTGTGCGGATCTGGCCGGAGCGGTGATCGGGATCTCGGGGCTGCCGGCCGCCCATCCGGGGTGGGGCCAGTACCGGGCGCTGGGCGCGGCGGCGCTCGACCTGTGCGCCGTGGCCGAAGGCTGCCTCGACGGGTACCGGACGGTCGGGCGTTCCGCCCTCTCGGGCTGGGACTACCTCGGGGCCCTGCTGGTATGCCTGGAGGCCGGAGCGGCGGTGGCAGAGTGCGACGGGCGCCAGCTCGTGGTCCGCGACGACGCCCGCCGCCGCCCGCTGGCGGCCGCCACCGCCGCGCTACGCGACGAGCTGCTGGCGGCGCGTGTGTGAGGCGGTTGCACCACCGGGTCGGTCCCGAGGACAATGGACGGTCGAGGGAAGGCACGGAGGTGGCGAGGGACCGGCAGCGGAGCTCGTGTTCCCTACCCGAGCCGGGAGCGAAGGGCGTTTAGCTCAGTCGGTAGAGCAGCTCGCTTACAACGAGCAGGTCGTCGGTTCGAGCCCGGCAGCGCCCACCATTGCACGGTGCGGTCCAGTTATGAGGACGTTGCCGTTTCGAGGTCCCGGCCCGGGACACCGGCAAAGATGCCGTCGTTGGACACGATGGGCAGGCTGAGGTGTAGGGCAGTGGCGGCGATCCACCGGCATTGTGCTCGCGCTGACCCAGTGCGTGCCCGATACGCTCGCATTCGGCTCGCAGGCGGGCGTAGGCGAGAAGGAGCTCGGGGCCAGTGTGCACCGTGTCGGCAGCGGCGATGCGGTTCTCCAGCCGCTGCATCCGAGCGGGGCCCCATCCTCGGCGAATGGCGCCGTAGCGTAGTTCGGCAGCCGTCTGGAACGAGATGAATGCAGGACGACCCACGATGATGGGCTGGTAGCGGACGGCGAGAGCAGGCCGGGGACGAGTTCCGCGCCATAGACGTCGGTATCGATGACGATGGGACCGCGAGATGCGGGGGTCACGCCTCCAGGGCGGCCAAGAAGGCGGCGCCCTCCGCCTCATCGAGGTCATCGATCACCATGGCCTCGCGGGGCGGCAGCGGCCGGGCGCGACGAAGCAACTCCTCGACGGGGAGCTCCAGGTTGTCGCTGTGGCCAAGAGGGACCGGATCGGTGGACACCACCGAAAAGCGTACCGGTCGCGTGTTCATCCGCGCCGCCGGCCCATGCCCTCGAGGTCAACCGACGTCCTGATCCGCTCTGGTGTGCGTCACTCGGAGATGGCAGCCGTAGTCCCGACCTCGATTACCCGCTACCCCTCGCCGGCCGGGCAAGCCATGGTGCGATCGCCCCCCGTCCGGGGTGGCTCGCTTCCGTCCTGTGCGATCTCGACAGATGGCACCCCACTGAGGCGACTGGCCGGCTGCAGTTCATAGAAACGTGCTTCCTGGTCACAGAGGTGAGGCGACCCCCTTAGGAGATCCGCCGGGTCTTCGCCAGGACTGCCCCCGCTGAGTCGGACCGGCCCAGTCAGGGCATCCGCTCGCCGCCAAGAGCGGGGCAGCCGCTAGAAGAACGACTCGTCGGGATCCAGCTGGTAGCTGGTCATCTTGCGATACAGCGTGGAGCGGGAGATACCGAGCGCTCGAGCCGCCAGCACCTTGTTGCCCCGGGATCGTCCGAGGGCCGAAAGGATCGCCTCCAATTCGACCTGTTCCATCGCCGTGAGGTGCCGGCGCTTTGAGTGAATGCCGATCTCGGCCGGGAGCATCTCGACCGTGATCTCCCGACCTCGGGGAACGCTGGCGACCACTGCGCGGACGACCGTCTCCAACTGACGGATGTTGCCGGGCCAGGGTGCGCGCTTCAGAGCCACCATGGCCTTCGGGGCCAGCGGAGGCGCGGTGGCCGTGTGGCGCGTGCCGATCTGGGCCACCAGATCAGGGATGTCGTCACTCCGGCCGCGGAGGGCCGGTAGGTCGAGGCGCCCGACTCCGAGGAGATCCAGCAGGCGTTGATGAGCCTGCCCACTACCGTGGTCGTCGACCGGCGATGCGGTGGCGATCACGCGTGGTCGCTTTCCAGAGGCGATATGCGCCTCGAGGCTGGCCGAGACGTTCCGTGCCGTTGTCGCCTCGAGCAGGTCCAGATGCTGCAGGACCACCGTGCCGCTGTCGGCAGCGAGGGCACCGCCGAGTCGATCGGGCAGCCGAGGGTCGGCGGCAGCACAGTCGATCATGACGCAATGGTTGTCGGGGAGACCGAGATCGGCGTGCATCGCTCTGGCCACGCTTGACTTTCCGGTCCCCGGCTCCCCGAGGATGAGGACCGGGCCGCTCAGGTGGACTTGAGCGGCGGCGGCGGCCAATGCCGTCGTCCACACTTCGCTCTTCCCCGGGAGGAGGGCCCGCCCGCCCGGCCAGATGGTGGCGATGCCGCTACTCTTTCCCTCACGATTGACTCGGACCATCCGGTGACGCGAAGCTCCCGCCGGCTTACTGGCTGAGCTGGCGGCGTTGCCCCAGGCATCCTGCGGATCAAGGTCGAGCACGGCGCCGATTACGCGGGCGTCGTCCCTGAGGGGTTCGCAGTGGACCCGTATGGGTCCATCAGCCGTCTCCATCAGCGTGTCGTAGTGACCAATGCTCCGCGAGGAAATGGCGTCGGCCAGCCTCGGCCACTCGACCAGTGGGTCGACGCCCGCCATAAGTCGTGCCGCTTTGGGTCCAGCCATTAGGACGTCGGTGCCGATGACGGCTACCGGGCGCCCGTGGTTCGAAGCGGTGAGGAAGGCGTCGAGGAGAAGACGTTCGTCCTGGCTCGCCTGATTCAGGAGCCGCTGCTCGATCTTCTTCGCGACGTCGATGAAGAAGGGCAGGAGCAGCGGGCTGGCTGCTTCGGCCTTCGCGCTCAAGGTGATGACTCCCTCGAACTTACGCGAGAGGGGATGGCGGATCGGTACTCCGACGCACGTGAATTCGGTCAAGACGTCGGCGAAGTGCTCGGGACCGACAACGATGCGGGGCTGGCGCTCTTCGGTGGCAGTGCCGATGCCGTTGGTACCTATGTACTCCTCCGATCCGGAGAACCCGACGGCAGAAGCGATCCTGTCGAGTAGCCGGACCATCTGGGGATCGGGGGCCCAGCGGCGCACGATGCGCGCGTTCCGGTCCGAGAGCAGGATGCCGGCGCACAGCCCAGAGAGCTGCTCGGCCAGGCAGGAGATCACCGGATCGGTGGCGACGGTTAGGGGCGTCTCGACGACCCCTTCCAGCTCGTACGGGAGGGTCGACAGGTCGGGTCGGGCACCGCTCCGTCGTGAGCGGCGCCAGGAGCTCAGGATCTCAGGTCGGACCGCGCCTTCGAGCCTTTCGGCGAGGTCACCGTCGCTGAGGAACTGCTCACGTGCTTTGTAGAGCGCTCTCGCAGACACCGATCATCTCCGCCCCGAACATGCACTTCCTAGGGTTTCCTACTGAAACGTCATTGTAACGTTAAGCGTAGTCTCACGCTCGGCCCGAGAGGGGTCGGGTTTGGCCGACCTCCCGGAAGAAGTGACCAGTTCAACGGCTTCGCCACCACGTAGACGAGGCTCAAGGAGTCAGCCCTCCCAAGGAGACGTACTTGGTCTCGAGGTACTCGTCCACCCCAAGTGGGCCGCCCTCCCGTCCGATACCGCTCTCCTTCATTCCGCCGAACGGGGCCTGGACGGCGGAGATGGAAGCATCGTTGATGCCGACCGTGCCATATTCGAGCCCTTCGCTGAGGCGGACGGCGCGATTGAGATCCCTGGTGAAGGCGTAGGCAGCGAGCCCGTAGGGGGTGTCGTTGGCGCGCGAGATGACCTCCTCCTCGCTCGAGAAGGTGAGAAGCGGGGCAACAGGCCCGAACGTCTCCTCTTTGGTCACTAGCATCGACTCGTCGACCCCTGCGAGAACGGTGGGGCCGAAAAAATTCCCGACCCCTGAGGCCAGCGGGGAAACGCGTGAGCCGCCGAGAAGGACCTGTGCCCCGCGGTCGGAAGCGTCGGCGACATGGCGCTCGACCTTGTCGACAGCAGCCGGTTCCACGAGCGGACCCAACGCCACATCGGGATCGATGCCGCTGCCCACCTTGAGAGGCCGAAGGCGTTCGATCAGCTTTGCCGAAAAGGCAGCGACTACCGACTCCTGGACGTAGATCCGGTTGGCCGAGACGCAGGTCTGACCCATGTTGCGGATCTTGCAGGCGACCGTCTCGTCTGCGGCCCGGTCGAGGTCCGCGTCGGCGAACACGAGGACGGGTGCATGCCCTCCCAGCTCCAAGGAGATCCGCTTCATGGTGTCCGCCGCTCCGCGCATGAGGAGCTTGCCTACTTCGATCGAACCGGTGAACGAGAGCACCCGCACCCGGTCGTCACGCTGGATGGCAGCCGCCAAGGGCGCAGGGTCCATCCCGGGTACCACCGACAGCACCCCGTCGGGCAGGCCGGCATCGCCGAAGGCGCGGCCGATCTCGAGTGCCGAGAGCGGCGTAAGCTCCGATGGTTTCACCACCATGGTGCACCCGGCAGCCAGTGCGGCACCGAGCTTGCGGAGAATTTGGAGCGACGGGAAGTTCCATGGGGTGATGGCGGCCGAGACCCCAGCCGCCTGCTTCAGAACGGTGATCCGCTTGGCCCTGCCGATTGAGGGAATGGTCATCCCGTAGATTCGGCGGGACTCCTCGGCGAACCAGTCGAGGAACCCGATCCCGTATTCGATCTCGGCCACCGACTGGTTCAGCGGCTTTCCCTGCTCCAGGGTCATCACCCTGGCCAGATAGGCAATCCGCTCTCTCATGAGGGCGGCGGCCCGATGGAGGATGGCCGACCGGTCGAGGGCATTTGAGGAGCCCCAGGACCGTTGGGCGGACGCGGCTCGGTCGAGAGCTTCCTGCATGTCGGCTTCCCCGCCGTCGGCGATCTTGGCGAGCACCTCCCCGGTTGCCGGATTGACTACCTCGAAGGTCGCTCCCGTGTCGGCGTTCACCCAGTGTCCGCCGATGTGCAATTGGGTCAAAATATCCACTGGTCCTCCTCTTCTGGCCCCTTGTGCTTCACGCCAGTCCCGCCGAGTGTCCTTCAGCCATCTTGCGGGGGGACCACGGAAGCCCGCGAAACCTCTCGGGAGGCACCGCTCTCGAGCGCGGCGACCACGTCATCCAGCGCGTAGTCCCTACCCGTAACCGACTCGAAGGGGAATCGGAGGTTGTTCCGCTCGAGGAATGAGATTGCTCGATCGAGGTACCATGGGTCGTACCGCAAGATCCCGTGCACACTCAGATGCTTCCTCGTCAGGACGGCAGGAAGCATGGTGACCTCGTTGGCCGTACCCACGTTCAAATTGCCCACGGAGGCGATACGTCCGCCGACGGCCGCCAAGTTCATGGCCTCGACGAATGCAGCCGCTACTCCGGTCACCTCAATGACGACGTTCCCGCCCTTCGTGATCGTCTGGAGCTGGTCCACCCGCGCTTCGGGAGATGGGTACTCGGCCATGTCCACCACATGGTCGGCGCCGAACCTCGTTGCCAAGTCCAGGCGCTCCGGCACCCCATCGATCACCACCACGGTGGCGCCCCGCTCCTTGCCGACGGCGGTGGCGTACAGGCCGAGTCCGCCCGCACCCTGGACCACCAAGGTCTCTCCAGCGCAGAGGGCGAGCCGGTCCATGACGAAGAGCACCTGGGCGAGCCCGCAGTTCGCGCCGGCGACGGCCCGGTCGGAGAGTGCATCGGGCACCTTGTAGAAATATTGGTTCGGCTCAATGTAGTAATGAGTGGCGAATGCCCCCCGGAAATGAGGGGGCTCGTCGGGAGGAGTCGCCCAGGAACGAAGGGCGTTCTTGCAAAGGCTGAAGTCCCCTTGCCGGCAGCCCGAGCATCGCTGGCAGGCGAGGAAATAGACCGCAACGACCCGGTCCCCAAGTGACACCGGCCGGCCGGCGTAGTCTTCGGTGACCCCATCGCCCAGAGCGACGACCTCGCCCACGAACTCATGGCCGAGGACCGAACGTTGCAGCGCCGGGCTATCGTAGTGGTAGACGTGAACGTCGGAGCCGCAGACGTTAGCCCTGCGCACCCGTAGTACGGCGGCGCCCGGGCTCGGGGCCGGGACCTCGAACTCCTTGAGCGCCACCTTTTCGGGCCCCACGAGGGCTGCCACCCGGCCCTTCATCGGTGCTCCCTTCCCATCGAGCGAACGGTGCGGTCGCGCGCGGACGCGCAAGTCTCCACGCACAGCCTTGCGCGGCTCTGGGGGTGCGAGATGTCCGAGATCGCGACACTTCCCGTCGGCGTCGCTGCCCTGTTGCAAAGTCGGACAGCCAATCCCGTCCTGGCGCCGCCAGAGTTTGGACAGGTCGTCCAGGGGAGGGATATGGAAGGTTTCGGTACCGCGAAGCGGTTGTGGGCGTTAGACTCGCCCACGTTTACTGTCGAGGCCAACACGTTAATGTACGGGCTTGCTGGAAGGCTGACGATCCCGCTTCCGGCGTACCTGATCGAGCATCCCAAAGGACTGGTGCTTTTCGACACCGGCCTCGTGCCGGCGTCACTCGACGATCCCCGTTCGGTCTACGGCGAGCTGGCGGACCTCATCACACTCACTGCCACGGCCGAACAGCGCCTTGACCGTCAGATCCAGGCTC
>JBOGGE010000074.1:0-9957 GCA_050743865.1 Acidimicrobiales bacterium | reverse complement strand
TACGCCAAGCAGCGCAAGCAGTTCGGCCGCCCGATCGCGGCATTTCAGGCGGTCAAGCACGCGGCCGCCCAGATGCTGGTGACCGTCGAATCCTCCTATTCCACAGCGCTGTTCGCTGCCGCATCGGTACAGGACACCGGCCCGGACGCCGGGCTGCACGCCGCAGCCGCGAAGGCCCAGGTGACCCGGCATTGCGCCGAGCTCGCCGACTCTGCACTCACCGTGCACGGTGCTATCGGCTACACCTGGGAGTACGACCTGCAATTGTTCTATAAGCGAGCCAAGCTCGACCGGATCCTGTTCGGTTCTCCACAGGCCTGGAATGAACGGATCGCAGCCATGCTGCCCATCGTCGTCGCCGTCTCATGAGCTCCTACGCCAGCGCTTCCGTTTTGGTCTGTCCATTAGTATCATTTCACAGATTGCATCGCTGAAGGGAGTTCGGTGTGGACTTCGAGCCGACCGAGGATCAGCAAACGATCCGATCCGCAGTCGCTGAGCTGGCCGGCAAGTTCGACGACCACTACTGGATGACCAAGGACCGTGATCATGAGTTTCCCCAGGAGTTCTATGACGCGTTCGCCCAAGGCGGCTGGCTCGGTATCACCACACCTGAGCAGTACGGCGGCCATGGATACGGGATCACCGAGGCGTCGATCCTGCTCGAGGAGGTCGCCGCGTCCGGCGCCGGAATGAACGGTGCCAGTTCAATTCACATGTCGATCTTCGGCATGCACCCGGTGATAGTGCACGGATCGGAAGAACTCAAGGACCGCACGCTGCCCCGGATCGTCACCGGCGACCTCCACGTCTGCTTCGGCGTGACCGAGCCCGGCGCGGGGCTGGACACCACCAGGATCACCACATTCGCCCGCCGCGAGGACGACCACTACGTCGTCAACGGACGTAAGGTCTGGATCTCCAAGGCGGTGGAGTCCGAGAAAATCCTGTTGCTAACCCGCACAACGAAATTCGAGGACGCCCCGCGCAAGACGGACGGACTGACGCTATTCCTCACCGACCTGGACCGCAGCAAGGTCGAGGTCCGGCCGATCCCGAAGATGGGTCGCAACGCGGTGACGTCCAACGAATTGTTCATCGACGGGCTCGAGATTCCCGTCCAGGACCGGGTGGGTGAAGAGGGCAGAGGCTTCCAATACATCCTCGACGGCCTGAATCCCGAACGCTGCCTGGTCGCCGCCGAAGCACTCGGAATAGGCCGCGTTGCCCTGCGTGCCGCGGTTCGCTACGGCAACGAGCGGGAGGTATTCGGACGCCCGATCGGGATGAACCAAGGCATTCAATTCCCGCTTGCCGACTCG
Source organism: Acidimicrobiales bacterium (assembly GCA_050743865.1). Lineage (GTDB taxonomy): Bacteria > Actinomycetota > Acidimicrobiia > Acidimicrobiales > RAAP-2 > DAHUZJ01. The sequence continues at coordinate 8,635 of JBOGGE010000074.1, read as the reverse complement.
CTGGCGAAGCTGGATGCCGCCGAGTTGATGTTACGCAAAGCCACCTGGCTCTACGACAACGGTAAACCGTGTGGCCGGGAGGCCAACACCGCCAAATACCTTTGCGCCGAAGCCGGTTTCGACGCCGCCGACCGAGCATTGCAGACCCACGGCGGGATGGGCTACTCCGAGGAGTACCACGTTGCCCGATACTTCCGGGAGGCACGGCTGACCCGGATCGCGCCGATCAGCCAGGAAATGATCCTCAACTTCCTCGGCTCACATGTTCTCGGCATGCCGAGGAGCTACTGATGGCCGGTGACCTCGCGGAAGTGTTCCGCCTCGACGGCCGGTCAGCCTTGCTGACGGGCGCCGGCGGTGGTGTCGGTGCAGCCGTCGCGAAGGCCTTCGCCGCCGCGGGTGCGGCGGTGCTGGTGACTGACATCGACAAAGACGCCGCCGCGGCGGTCGCCGAGGCGATCACCGCCGACGGCGGCCGCGCCGACTCGTTCGGATTCGACGTGCGCGACGCGGCCGCCGCCGACGACGCTGCGGCGCACGCCGCAGGACTGACTCAGGGCACACTGCACATCCTCGTCAACAATGCCGGGGCCATCGCACCAGCGATGCTTGCCGACCAGAGCGAGGAGATCTTCCGCCGGATAGTGGACATCCATCTGGTTGGCAGTTTCCTATGCAGCCATGCCGCACAAGCGCTTCTGCCCGACGATGGCCGCGGCCGCATCATCAACGTCACCTCGGCGGCTGGACTGACCGGCACGATCGGGCAGGTGAATTACGGTGCTGCGAAGGCGGGTATCGTGGGACTGACGAAATCACTCGCTCGCGAATTGGCGCGTAAAGCCGTCACGGTCAACGCAATCGCGCCGCTGGCCGCGACCGCGATGACGGCCAACATCCGCGCCAACGAGAAACTTGCGGCTAAGACGCTGGCCCGTATTCCGTTGGGACGGTGGGCCACACCGGAGGAAATCGCACCGAGCTTTCTCTTCCTCGCCTCGGACGCCGGCTCCTACATCACCGGTCAGGTGCTGCCCGTCGACGGCGGGACGGTGATCTAGGTGACCGTATCGGTCGACGGTCCGTTCACCCGGGCTGGCCGAGCCGTGTTTATCGCCGAGGCGGTGCGCACCCCCATCGGCAAGTCGCATGCCGAACGCGGCTGGTATCGCGACGTGCATCCCAATACCATGTTGGCCGCCTGCTACACCGACCTGATGACTCGGACGAGACTCGATCCCGCAGTGATCGACGACCTGATCATCGGCTGCACAGCGCCTTTCGGGGAACAGTCCCGCAATATTGGACGCAATGCCTGGCTGCAGGCCGGGTTCCCACCGGAGGTTCCGGCGACCACTTTGGACCGCCGCTGCGGTTCCGCACAGACCGCTGTCGAGATGGGCGCAGCGCTGGTCGCCTCCGGCACCCACGACGTCGTGATCGCCGGGGGCGTGGAGCACATGGGCCATGTTCCGATCGACTCCCCCGTCAAGATCAGCGCGCTGTACGGCGACCCGTGGCCACCCGAGTTGCGGGAGCGCTACAGCTTCGTGCATCAGGGCGAAAGTGCCGAACTCATCGCCGACCGCTGGGGCATCGGCCGCGCCGAGATGGACGAATTCGCCGCGGGTTCGCACCGGGCTGCCGCCGCCGCAATTGCTGAGCACCGGTTCGATGCGGAGATGGTGCCGCTGACACTGGACGGTGAACTGCGCACCAGCGATCAATGCGTGCGCCCCGACACCACCGTTGAGGCTTTAGCCGGATTACGGCCCGTGTTCCGGCGCGAGAACGGCAGTATCACCGCAGGGACCTCCTCTCCGATCTCGGACGGGGCCGCCGCGGTGCTGTTGTGCTCGCCGGAGGCGGCGCGGGAGCACGGGCTTCGCATCCGGGCCCGCGTCGTCGATCAGACCACCGTGGGCGTGGACCCGATCATCATGCTCACCGGTCCGATACCGGCCACCCGTAAGTTGTTGGAGCGCAACGCCTTATCGGTCGACGATATCGACCTATACGAAGTCAACGAGGCTTTCTCCTCAGTGGTCTTGGCCTGGCAGCGGGAACTCAAAGCGGACCCTGAGCGGATCAATGTCAACGGTGGGGCGATCGCTCTCGGTCACGCCGTCGGCGCCACCGGTGCACGGCTGATAGCGACGTTGGTCGCTGAACTCGAGCGGCGCGAGGCCAACCTCGGTTTGGTAGCGATGTGCTGCGGCGGCGGTCTGGGCACCGGCACCATCATCCAGCGAGTGCCGTCTTGATTGATTTCACCGAGTTCTTGTCGCGCGGCGACGGAGTGTGGTGGGGCCAGGCAGCTGCCGAACCCCGCCCCCTAGTGGATGCCTTGATCACCCAGAACGCCCGCATCGGACCGATCCGGACGTTCACCGGGCTGTCCTGGAACGACCAGCTTGCGCTGAATATGCCGGCACGGGTGTCGATGGTGTCTTACGGGGGACTGGGTGAGCTGCGCGAACTCAGCCGGAGCGGGCGCCTCGAGGTCGTCCCGTGCCACTATTCGGCGCTGCCGAGGATGTTCGCCGAACGCCGACTGCCGTGCGACGTCGGGCTGGTTCAGGTGGCACCACCGGACGCCGACGGACGGTGCTCGCTGGGCATCGGCGTGGACTACGTCGCCGACGCCGTCAAGCACACGCCGGTCCTTATCGCGGAAATAAACAGCCAGATGCCAGCCACCGACGGAGCCGAACCGATACCCGTCGAACGCTTCGCCGCCACCATCACCACCGACCGCCCCCTGCCCGAAGACCCGACCCGCGCGCCCGATGCAGTGGACCGGCAGATCGCCGCACATGTCGCCGGACTGGTCGACGACGGTGACACTGTCCAATTGGGCGTCGGCTCACTGGGCGCGGCAGTTCTCGACGCCCTTGCCGCACACCAAGACCTGGGCTTCCACACCGGCATGATCACCGACGCCTTGATGCGACTGGTGGACAAAGGAGTTGCCACCGGTCGGCACAAGGAAGTCGACCCCGGCCTCGTGGTCGTCGGCACCGCGCTCGGCTCCGCGGAACTTTACCAACGCATCCCCGAGCTACCCACCGTGTTCCGGCCGACCAGCTATACCCATACCCCCCAGGTGCTTTCCCGGCTGGCCTCACTGGTATCGATCAACTTCGCTGTCGAGGTCGACCTGTCCGGCCAGGTCGGTGCCGAGGTCAGCGGCGGCGTATACGTCGGCGCCGTCGGAGGCCAAGTCGACTTCACCCGTGCCGCCGCGCTCACCGGGAAGCGCTCGATCATCGCCCTGCGTTCGGAGTTTCGCGGACACTCGACAATCAAGTCCCGCCTCGACGGGGGGGTGGTGACAACCGCACGCTCCGACGTCGACGTCGTAGTCACCGAGCACGGGGCGGCGCACTTGCGAGGCTGCAGCATCGGTGAGCGGGCCCGTCGCCTGGCCACCATCGCTTCCCCCGAGTTCCGTGACCAATTGGAGAAGGAGATCACCAACCTATGAGTCCGACATTGCCCGCAACCGCGCGGATCCGCGAAGTGGGCCCCCGCGACGGTTTCCAGAACGAACCCGAGATCATCAGCACCAAAGACAAGATCGCACTCATCAACCAATTGGCGCGCACTGGGCTCGATCGCATCGAAATCGCCAGCTTCGTGCGTCCCGATGTAATCCCCCAACTGGCCGACGCCGTCGAAGTCCTCAATGGTGTCGACATTCCCGAGCACGTGTCACTGACGGTGCTGGTACCCAACAACCGCGGCCTGGACAACGCACTGAAAGTTCGGGACCGGTTCCACGAAGTCGCGATGTTCGTCTCGGCGTCGGAAACTCACAACCGGCGCAACGTCAACCGAACCATCGACGAATCAATGACCGACAACGAGCTCGTCGCCAAACGCATCGACGCCGAAGGCCTTCGTCCCACCGCGGTGATCGCCACCGCGTTCGGCTGCCCGTTCGAGGGCAAGGTCCCGATGCAGCGCACCTTGGAGATCGCCGAGCAGTTCGCCGCAGCCGGCTGCGCCGAGATCGGGTTCGGTGACACCACCGGAATGGCGCATCCGGCTTATGCTTTCGACATTTTCTCGGCGGCTATCGAGCGCCTTCCCGGTATCGAGATCACCGCTCATTTCCACAACACCCGCGGGCAGGGGCTCGCTAATGCATACGCAGCCTTGCAGGCCGGTTGCACCAGCTTCGAATCCAGCTTCGGCGAACTCGGCGGCTGTCCCGTCCCCGCCGGGTCCACGGGAAACATCGCCACCGAGGACCTGATCAACATGTTCCACGAGATGCGTGTCAGCACCGGGGTGAACCTGCCTGCGGTGATCGACGCGGCCCGCGCCGCCCAGACTGTGCTGGGACGGAAGCTGACCAGCCACTGCATCGTCGCCGGTCCGGTGGACTGGCATCCCGACGGCGCCGGAACCGGCTGCCGGTAAGCGACCCCGAACATTGAAAGGCAGGCAAGGCAAGCAATGACCGACCGTGTCGCATTCGTCACCGGCGCCGCCCAGGGCATCGGCGCCGGCATAGCCGAAACGCTGGGCAGCAATGGCTTCCGGGTCGCCGTCGCGGACCTCAATATCGACGCCGCGCAGGAAACCGCCAAACGCATCGTCGACGCCGGGGGCAAGGCGATCGCAGTGCCCGTCGACGTCACAGACACCCCATCGGTCCACAGCGCAGTCGAGACGGTCACCGCAGAACTCGGCGAGGTGGAGATCGCGGTCAACAACGCGGGGTGGGACGACTTCATGCCGTTCCTGAAAACCACCGAGGACTTCTGGAACCGGATCCTCGACATCAACTTCAAAGGCGCGCTGCGGGTTTGTCACACCGTCGTACCCGGCATGGTGGAGCGCGGCTTCGGACGAGTGGTCAACATCGGCTCCGACGCAGGGCGGGTCGGGTCATCACTGGAAGCCGTTTATTCCGGCGCCAAGGGCGGGATCATCGCATTCACCAAGACGTTGGCACGCGAGGTCGCCACCAAGGGCGTCACGGTCAACGCCGTGTGCCCCGGGCCCACCGACACCCCGGCACTGCGCAAGTTCGCCGACAACTCCGGGCAGGACGCCGACAAGGTGCTCGGCGGGATGATCCGGTCGGTGCCGATGAAGCGACTGGCGAACCCGGCCGACGTCGCCGCGGCGGTGGCGTTTTTCGCTTCCGATGCCGCCGGTTATATCACCGGCCAGACCCTGTCGGTCAGCGGCGGGCTGACCATGGCATGAGCGCTGTCAGCTGGTCTACCGACGGTCCGGTGCTGCACATCGTGCTGAACCGCCCACCGGCCAACGCGCTGGGACCGCCGATCATCGACGGGTTGCACGCTGCCCTCGACGCCGCGGATAAGTCGCACCCTAAAGTGCTGCTGGTGTCATCTGACCTGGACGGCTTCTTCGCCGCCGGCGCCGACATCAAACACATGACGACCATCGACGCCGCGTCGTTCAAAGCCTATGGGGACAGCCTGCGTTCGGGTTTGGACCGGCTCGCAGGACACCCCGCACTCTCGGTTGCCGCGATTGACGGGCTGACACTCGGCGGCGGCCTGGAATTGGCGATGGCCTGCACGCTGCGGGTTGCGGGTTCGGCGTCGAAGCTGGGGCTGCCCGAGGTCAAGCTCGGCCTCATACCCGGTGCGGGCGGAACGCAGCGCCTGCCGCGTCTGGTGGGACGAGGCGCCGCCCTGGATCTGATGCTCACCGGACGCCAGATCGACGCGACCGACGCCCTTCGGATCGGGCTCATCGACCGGCTCGCCGAGCCCGGCGGCGCGCTGGCCGCCGCACGTGCATTGGCTGACGAACTCTGCGCCGCATCGGCTCCCGCGCAGCAGGCGGTCATGCGGACGGTCGACGCCGCCGCCGACCTGCCCCTCGCCGACGGGCTGCGGTACGAGGTCGAGCAGATCCAGCAGTTGTTCGAGCACGGTGAGGCCGCCGAGGGGTTGCGGGCCTTCGTGGAGAAACGCGCTCCGAAATTCGGTTAGGAGTCAACGATGACGACATACGGTGTCAACGGGTTTGGGCTAGGAGCCGGCCCGGCCCGGTTCACCTCCATCGCCGAGGTGGCCCGCGCCGCGGAAGACGCCGGCTGTACGGCAGTCTGGAGTAGCGAGCTCTACAGCCGGTCAGCAACTGTGCCGATGGCCGTGATAGCCGGTGCCACCAGCCGGGTTTCGGTGGGCTCCAACATCGCCTACGGGATTGGCCGCTCGCCGCTGATGTGGGCGGCCGAAGCCCGCGACCTTGATGAGTTGTCCGGTGGCAGACTGATTTTGGGCCTGGGCAACGGCACCCCGGCGATGATGGAACGATGGCACGGGGTTTCGGGCGAGGCCCCGGCGGCCCGGATGCGCGAACTCGTCGGAGTGCTGCGCAAGTTGTGGCGACTCGACCAGGGCCCAGTCGACCACGATGGACGGTTCTACCGCGTCCACGTGGCACCGACCACCGAAATGGCGCCGCCGCTGCGCGGACATCTTCCGATCTATCTGGCCGGCGTCAATCCGGTCATGGTGCGTGTCGCCGGCGCGGTGGCCGACGGTCTAGTGGGACATCCGATGTTCACCACCGACTACCTCGAAGCGGTGGTGCGCCCCGCGCTTGTGCGCGGCGCGTCCACCGCCGGCCGGTCGGCCACTGACATCGTGGTCGCCGGCATCAAGATCTGCGTCATCGACGAGGACGAAGAACTGGCCCGTCGCCTCGCCGCGTTCGCCATCGGGCAGTACGCGGCATCACGGGTATATGACCGGCTCTTCCAACTGCACGGCTGGTCGGATGCTCAGCAGCGGATCCGGCAAGCCGCGCGCGACCGTGACACCGAAGCGTTGATCGCCGCGGTTCCCGACGATGCCGTCGACGCCGTGGCACTGGCATGCACACCGGACCAATTCGGTGAACGTCTACGCGCCGTGTCGATCGGCTTCGATCACCTTGCACTTACTCCCGCCCCCTGGGGGCTGACCGACGAACAGACCCGCGACACCACATCGCTAATCATCAGCGCACTGCGATCCATTCTGATCGGCTCCAACCCAGAATTCGAGCATTCACGATGAGTCCGGCAGTCGCGGAGCGACAGACGATCACGGTGACACAACCGGCCGAAGGCGTTGCCCTCATCACCCTGAACCGGCCGGACCGCCTCAACGCGATGACGGTGACCATGTTCAACGAACTCGAGGAAACCGCCCGGTCGATCGGCGGAAGTGGTGACGTCCGCGTGGTGATCCTGACCGGTGCCGGAAAAGCGTTCTGCGCGGGCTACGACCTCGACGACGCGGAGGGCCTTGCGGAGCTGTCACCCCTCGGGATGCTCGAGCGCCAGGAGAACGCCGCCCGCGCACTCGCCGCGGTGCGGGCCATCCCGGTGCCGGTGATCGCCGCGGTCAACGGCGCCGCGGCCGGCGGTGGCTTTTCGCTGAGCCTGATGGCTGATATCCGATTAGGCTCCCCCACAGCCAAATTCAGCGCGGCATTCGTGCGGATCGGGCTGTCGGCGGGTGACCTGGGCGCCTCCTGGCTGTTACCCCGGCTCATTGGACCCGCCCACGCGGCCGACATCGCCTACACCGGACGGATCGTCGAAGCCGAGGAAGCCGAACGGCTCGGACTGCTCAACGCGCTCACCGGGCCGGACGACCTTCTCGACAGGGCTTTGGCGATGGCCCGCCAGATCTGCGCCAACTCCCCCGGCGGCGTCAAGCTGTCCAAACGTGCGCTGCAAGCGAATATGGAGATCGACTCGTTCGCCGCCGCGCTCGAACTGGAGAGCAGGGGTCAGGCGCTGCTGACCCGATGCGCCGACATGCCCGAGGCGCTTGCCGCATTTCGGGAGAAGCGCGCTCCGAACTTCACGGGTCGCTGAGCGATGGGCACCTGGAATCGAGTCGCGCTGCGGCCGATGGCGGACATCATCGCCGAGCTCGGTCAGGCCAACACTCTGACCATCGAGGAGTCGCGGCCCGGTATCGGACTCATGTCGGTGAACCGCCCCGACCGCGGCAATTCCCAAACGGTCGAAATGTTCGGCGAAATCGCTTGGTACGCACACACATTGCGCAAGGCGCCATTGCGGGCGCTGATCATCACCGGCGCCGGCGGTGCGACGTTCTGCACCGGGTTCGACCTCGCTGAGGTCGCCGTCATCGCCAAGATGACGATCCCCGAGTTCAACGAGCTGGTCGATACCGCCGCGGCGGGAACCTCGGGCTTGCGCGCCTTGCCGTTTCCGGTGATCGCGGCGATCAGCGGACCGGTCGCCGGCGGTGGGCTGTCGCTGGCGCTGTCCGCCGACATCCGACTGGCCAGCCCGTCCGCCAGTTTCAGCGCAGGTTTCGTCCGCGTTGGCCTGTCCATCGGTGAACTCGGGGCGTCCTGGCACCTCTCGCGTGTCATCGGCCCGGCCAGGGCCGCCGAGATCTCGTTCACCGGCCGCACCGTGAAAGCCGACGAAGCGGTCCGGATCGGCCTGGCCAACCGCATCATTGCCGACGGAGACGACGTCGTTGGCTCGGCCATCGAGCTCGCCGAGTCCATCGCCGCCAATGGCGCCGAAGGTGTACGGGCGACGAAGAACTCTCTGATCCGCAGCGCGGAGGTCAGCTCGTTCCTGGCCGCCCTCGAGATGGAGAAC
>JBOGGE010000073.1:0-7219 GCA_050743865.1 Acidimicrobiales bacterium | reverse complement strand
CTCTTCGCCTACGACGCCCCGTTCCTGGGCTCGATGGGCGGCAAGCCGCTCAACAAGCCGGTGGTGGGCATGACCGCCACCTCGACAGGCGGCGGCTACTGGGAGGTGGCCTCCGACGGCGGGCTCTGCTCCTACAATGCCCAGTTCCTCGGCTCCATGGGTGGCAAGCCGCTCAACAAGCCGGTCGGCGGCATGGCCGGCTTCTAGGGACGCCGCGACCCGTCACCACGTGACGTCGCAAGGCCCTCGGGTGGCGCGCCGCCGGCGCCGCCCGAGGGCCTTGCCGTCGGTCGCCGCCGGGCTGGCCCTTACCGCCCCGGCGGCAGGCCTGGCGGCGGTCGCCGCCGCCCCCGCCGCCGGGGCGGCACTGGTGCCGGAGACGAAGACGGGCACCCTGCCGTTCAATCTGCAGTGGGAGAAGGTGCTCACCGGCGACGACCGGGCGCCGATCGCCCAGTCATCGCCGACCCTGGCCACGCTCTCCGGCACGCCGGCGGTGGTGGTCGGCGACCAGGCCGGCTACGTCTACGCCTACGACCTCACATCGCCCAACATGACAGGCGGCACCCCGGTGCCGGGGTGGCCGGTCCAGGTCGGGGCGCCGGTGACATCGACGCCGTCGGTCGCCCCCGGTGGGGGCAGCGTCTTCGTCGGCTCGGGCAACGCCACCCAGCCGTCGGCCGGCGGCTACCAGGCCATCGGGCCCTCGGGCAACGTCCTGTGGCACACCGGCGTGGTGGACCCGCCCACCGACGCCACGCCGGCCCACGGGGTGGAGGCGTCGCTGGCCACCGGCACCCTCGGGGGAGGGCCGGCCGTCACCGCCGGCTCCCTCGGCCAAGAGGTGTACAGCCTCACGGCGCCGACCGGCACCCCCCTCGCCGGCTGGCCCTTCCCCACCACCGACAGCGACTTCTCCACCGCCGCCCTGGCCGACCTGTACGGGAACGGGAGGACCGAGGTGGTCATGGGCGGTGACCAGACGGGTGGCTTCGGCCTGGGACGGCACTTCGCCACAGGGGGGCACCTGCGGATCCTGGACGACCGGGGCGGCCTGGTGTGCCACCACGACACCGACCAGACCGTCGACTCGTCGCCGGCGGTGGGCCCGGTCCTCGCCGGTGGCGCCGCCGGCATCGTGGTGGGGACCGGGGCCGACTTCCCCGGCGCCGGCGACTCCGACCTCTTGATGGGCTTCGACGACCACTGCGACCAGGTCTGGTCGACGCCACTGGCCGGCACGACCGAGGCCAGCCCGGCGCTGGCCGACGTGGCCGGCACAGGGCAGCTGGACGCGGTGGAGGTGACCTCCAACGGCACACACGTCAACGGCAACCTCTACGTGGTCGATGCTGCCACCGGGGCCGTCCTCTGGAGCGCCCCGACGTCGGCCCCGGTGGTGGGCCTGGCCTCGGTGGTCGCCGCCGACCTGACCGGCCAGGGCTACCAGGACCTGCTGGTCCCGACCACCGGAGGCATGGACGTCTTCGGCGGCCAGTCGCGCCGGCTGGTGGCCGTGCTCGACGGACCGACAGGTGCGACACATTACGGCGCCGGCCTCGTCGGCTTCCAGAGCTCGGCCCTCGTGACCCGGGGCCCGAGCGGCACGGTCGGCATCACCGTCGCCGGCTATGGAGGTCCCCAGGACAACGGCTACATCGACCACTTCGTCTACACCCCGTCCGGTCCGGCCACACCGGTCGGTCCCGGCTCGTGGCCCGAGTTCCACGACAACCCCCAGCTCACCGGGGCCGTGGGCAGCCCGGCCCCGACACCGCCGTGCGACGTGCCGGCAGCGGCCGCCGGCGGCTACGCCATGGTCGCCTCGGACGGGGGGATCTTCTCCTTCGACCGCCCGTACTGCGGCTCGATGGGGGGGAAGCCCATCGACGCCCCCATGGTCGGGATGGCCACCGCCCCCGGCACCGGCGGCTACTGGACGGTGGCCTCCGACGGCGGGGTGTTCGCCTACGGCGGCGCCCGGTTCTACGGCTCGATGGGGGGGAAGCCGCTCGATGCCCCCATCGTCGGGATGGCGGCCACCCCCGACGGGAAGGGCTACTGGCGGGTGGCGTCGGACGGCGGGATCTTCGCCTACGGCGACGCCGGGTTCTACGGCTCGATGGGGGGCCGGCCGCTCAACCAGCCGGTGGTGGGCATGGCGGCGGCCGCCGACGGGCTCGGCTACTGGCTGGTGGCGTCCGACGGCGGGATCTTCGCCTTCGGCCCCAGCGCCCAGTTCTTCGGCTCCATGGGCGGCCACCCGCTCGACCAGCCGGTGGTGGGGATCGCCGGCGACGTGGCCACCGGCGGCTACTGGATGGTGGCCCGGGACGGCGGGATGTTCGCCTTCAACGCCCCCTTCTACGGGTCGATGGGCGGGCGGCCCCTCGACCAGCCGGTGGTGGGCATGGCCCCCACCACGAGCGGCCAGGGGTACCACCTGGTGGCCAGCGACGGGGGGATCTTCTCCTTCGGCGACGCCCTCTTCGACGGGTCGATGGGCGGGCAGCCGCTCGACCGCCCGGTCGTCGGCATGGCCCCGTGAGCGGCCCGTCTCGGGCCGACCGAACCCGCCCGGGCACCGGCAACAGCCACGCCCGGCTTCGATGCTGACGTCCCAGATCTGCACCGCCCGGAGCCTGCGGTCGCCCGAGCTGGTGGCCTGGTCCGACCGGCTGCGGCCGATGTGGGACCCCGCCGGCACCGATCCCCGGCGGGTCATGCTGCACCGCAAGATGTGGGAGTGGCTCTTCATCTGCCAGGCGTTGGGCGAGCGGGACATGCTCCGGCCCGGGCGCCGGGGCGTCGGGTTCGGGGTGGGGAAGGAGCCCCTGGTCGCCCTCTTCGCCTCCCTCGGCTGCGAGGTGGTGGCCACCGACCTGCCTCCCGACCTGGCCCGGGCCAAGGGGTGGACCAGTGACGGGGGCCAGCACGCCGGCGGCCTCGGCGGGCTGAACGAGCACGGGCTCTGCGACCCGGACGACTTCGCCCGGCGGGTCACCTACCGCCAGGTCGACATGAACGACCTTCCCGACGACCTGGGCCGCTTCGACTTCTCGTGGTCGTCGTGCGCCTTCGAGCACCTGGGCACGCTGGCCGCCGGCTGCGACTTCGTGGTGGCCCAGCTACGCGCCGTCGAGCCCGGCGGGTGCTCGGTCCACACCACCGAGCTGAACGTCGCCTCCGACACCACCACCATCGACGCCGGGGGCACCGTGCTCTACCGCCGGCGTGACCTCGGCGGCCTGGCCCGCCGCCTGCGGCGCCTCGGGTACCGGATCGACCTGGACCTGACCGAGGGGGACACCCCCGAGGACGCCCATGTGGACGTCCCGCCCTTCAGCGACCTGCACCTGCGGACGGCGGTGGCCCAGTACGTGACCACCTCGGTGGGACTGGTGATCGAGCGGCCGGCTCGTCCCCGCCGCCGGCGCCGGCTGGGCCGGCTGGGCCGGCCGGCGTGAGCCGGGGCCCCCGGGGCCCCGGGGGCGGCTCGGAGCGCCCCCGGCCCGCTGCCCGGCGGGCCACCGGGCCCCGCTCGACCACCCGCTCCAGCCAGGCCGCGTACCGACGGACCAGGTCGGGCCACCGCAGGTGGGCGTCGACGTAAGCCCGGCCCCGCTCCCCCAGGCCCCGGCGAAGGGCCGGGTCGGCCAGGAGGCGGTCGAGGCCCGCCTCGAATTGGCGGTAGGAGCCGAACCACAGCCCGCCGCCCGAGCGCCGGCAGTGCTCCACGGTCGCCCCGCACCGGGCGTTGACCATCACCGGGACGCCGGCCGCCCACGACTCGGGGACGACCATGGCGAAGGCCTCGAGGGCCGAGGCGGAGATCGAGACGGCGGCGTCCCGCACGACGTCCCACTTGTCCTGCGGGCCGGCGGCGCCGGTGACGACGACGTCGGGATGGCCCGGGACCTGGCAGGCCAGCGGGCCCACGAAGGCCAGGGCCAGGGGGCCCGGCCGGCGCCGCTTGTACTCGGCGAAGAGGGCGGCCAGGAGCAGGGAGCCCTTGTGGGCGTCGACCCGGCCCACGCAGACCACGTAGGGACGGTCCCCGATGCCGAGCACCTCGCCGCCCGGCCGGCGGCGGGGGGCCGGCTGCTCGGTGCCCAGGCCGAGGAGGATCTGGGGGCGCCCGGCCACCGGGTGCCGCCGCTGGACCACCCGGCGCTCGGCCATCGTCTGGAAGACCAGCCCGTCGGCGGCCCGGAACGTGGCGTCGAAGACCGCCAGGTAGAGCGCCGGCTCGTCGTGGGCCGCCGGGTGGAGCACGGTCGGCGTCGGGGCCCGGCCGATGGTGGCCACGGTCGGGTGGTAGAGGTAGGGGTAGTAGCAGGTGACGTCGGCCCCCCCGGCCAGCACCGCCTCGACCAGCGGCGAGCTGACCGGGCCGTTGAGGTCGACCCACCGGCGCGACTCGGCCGGCGTCGCCTTCTCGGGCGCCGCCCGCAGCCGGGCGTCGAGGGCGAGCCCCTCGGGGAGCCTCGGGCGGTCGGTCGGGAACCGCCGCACGGCGACCCCGTTGCACCGGCTCTCGCCCTCGGCCAGCTCGTTGGCCCAGGTGAGGTGGTCCCGGGCGCAGGTGGTCACGACCTCGGCCTCCCAGGCGACCTCGGCCACCAGGTGCTCGGCCAGCTGGCGGGCTGCCGTCTCGGCGCCGCCGATCACCTCGGTCCCGTAGCGGGGGGTGACGAAACGCACCTTCACCGGGCCGGCGCCGCCCGGGCGGCCGGTTCGCTGCGGACCGGGGCCGTCCGGCCCCCCCCGGCCACCGTCCGGCCCCCCCCGGCCACCGGCCGGCTGCCGACCGGGACCGTCCGGCCCCGCTCGGCCACTGCCTCGACGAAGCGGGCGTACCGGCGGATGAGGGCCGGCCACTGGTAGTGGTGGTCGACGTAGGCCCGCCCCCGCTCCCCCAGCCGGCGCCGGAGGGCCGGGTCGCCCATGAGCCGGTCGAGGACCGCCTCGAACTGGCGGTAGGAACCGAACCACAGCCCGCCGCCCGAGCGCTGGCAGTGCTCGCGGGTCGGGTCGCAGGTGGCGTTGACCACCACCGGGACCCGCTCCGCCCACGCCTCCAGGACGACCAGCGAGAAGGACTCGAGGGCGGAGGGCGACACGGCGACGGTGGCGTCGCGCACCAGGTCCCACTTGTCGGGCTCGTCCACCACCCCGGTGACCACGATGTCGGGATGGTCGGGCAGCCGGGCCGAGACCGGCCCGACCAGGGCCAGGGCCAGCGGGCCGGGATGCTGCTCCTTGTACCGGCGGAAGAAGGCGGCCAGCATGGCCGAGCCCTTGTGCTCGTCGACCCGCCCGACGCTCACGACGTAGGGCCGGTCGCCGATGCCGAGGAGCTCACCACCGGCCCGGCCGCCCTCGACCGGCTCGCCCACCCCCAGGCCCAGCACCATCTGGAAACGGTCGGCCACCCGGTGCACCCGCTGGACCAGCCGGCGCTCGGCCAGCGTGTGGTAGCAGAGGGCGTCGGCGGCGGCGTAGGTGGACCGGAACACCGGCAGGTAGAAGGCCGGCTCGTCGTGGGCCGCCGGGTGGAGGACGGCCGGGGCCCGCACGGCCTGGATGCCGCGCACCACCGGGTAGTGCAGGTACGGGTAGAACGCCACCACGTCGGCCTGGCAGGACCCGAGGGCGTCGACCAGGGCCGGCGTCACCGGCCCGTTGAGGTCCACCCAGCGATCGGCCTGGCGCGCCGTGGCCGCCGCCGGGGCGACCCGGAGGCGGCCGTCGAGGGCGTAGAAGTCGGGCGGGCGGCCGCCGACGGCCGGGAACCGGTGGACCCGGACGCCGCCCAGCACGCTGTCCCCCGGCGGCAGGACGTTGTCCCAGGTGATGTGGTCCAGCGCGCAGGTGGAGTACGCCTCCACCTCCCATCCCAGGTCGGCCACCAGGTGCTCGGCCAGCTGGCGGGCCGCCGTCTCGGCCCCGCCCATGACGTCGGGGCCGTAGCGGGGGGTGACGAAGGCTACCCGCACGGCGCCGCCACCGGCGTCCCGGCCACCGTGGCGATGGCGTCCACGGTGAGCCGTCCGCTCACCGCCAGCCCGTGGGTGGCCACCTGGCGCCGCCCGGCGGCGGCCAGCCGCGCCGCCAGGGCTCCGTCGGCGAGGACCCGGTGGACGGCGGCGGCCAGGCGCGACGGCTCGGCCCGGGCGACGACGACGCCGGCCGCGCCCACGGTCGCCGGCACCGCCGCCGCCGCCACGGCCACCACCGGGATCCCGGCCCGCATCGCCTCCAGCAGGGGGATGCCGAAGCCCTCGTGGCGCGAGGCCGACACGTAGACGTCGGCGGCGGCGTAGAAGGCGGCCAGGGCGGCGTCGGTCACCTCGCCGGCGAACCGGACCGCCCCGTCCAGCCCGAGGTCGGTGGCGAACGACCGCAGCGCCGACAGGTACCGGGGCGACGGGGTGGCCCCGACCAGGTGGAGCCGGGCCCTCGGGTCGTACAGGCGCCGGTAGGCCCACAGCGCCTTCACCACGTCGTGCTGGGCCTTGGGCGGCACCACCCGACCGACGAACAGCCAGTCGCTCCCGCCCGCCTCCTTGGCCTCCTCCAGGCGGGCGGCCACCCGCTCGTCGGCCGGCACCGCCAGGCGGTCGAGGTCGACCAGCACCGGCACCACCGCCGTCCGGCGGCAGCCGGCGCGGCGCAGGTCGGCCAGATTGTAGGCGCTGACGGCCAGGCCCAGGGCGGCCTGCGGGGCCAGCCGGGCCAGCTGGCGCAGGGCTTCGGCCGACCGCCGGGCCGGCTCGGCGTCCCAGCCGCAGAACAGCTCGGGCCGGGTGACGTTGTGGTAGTCGAGCACCAGCGGCTCGGGCCGCTCGGCCAGGAAGTCGCCCACCGCCGACGAGGTGGCGAACTGGTAGACCAGCACGTCGCCGGGGGCGGCCCGCCGCCGGTACTCTTCGAACGGCAGCGACTGGCCGGCCAGCTCGTCGTGGGTGGCCTCGGCGAAGATCTCCGACGACCAGCCGTGCCGGCGGAGGGCCTGGCGCAGGAGCAGGGTGTGGCTGCCGGTGGCGTCGCGGGGGACCAGCGCCGGGACAAATTGGTGGACCGCCGTCACCGACGGGCGACGACCAAGTAGTCGAGGGTCGCCGGCCCCTGGTGGACCTCGACCGCCCAACCGGCCAGCAGGTGGGCCCAGGTGCCCGGGCGCAGCGGCCGGCCCGCGGCCAGGTCGGCCTCGGGC
>JBOGGE010000072.1:0-2179 GCA_050743865.1 Acidimicrobiales bacterium | reverse complement strand
ATCGCCGCCAGGTCCGGGCGCCGGCCGGCGGCCACCAGCAGGCGCTCGCCCGCCACCCCGCCGCCGTCCCACCGCAGGACGATCTGCCGACCGTCGAGACGGGCCGACGACGCCGAGACGCCGGTGTGCAACTCGATGCCGTCGCCGGCCAGGATCCGGCCGAGGAGCTCCGAGGACTCCGGCTCCTCGCCGGCCAGGAGGCGGGGTGCGGCCTCGACCACCGAGACCGCCGTCCCGAAGCGGGCGAACACCTGGGCCAGCTCGAGGCCGACGGCGCCGCCGCCGAGCACCACCATGGACCCCGGCAGGTGCTCGCACTCGATGGCCTGACGGTTCGTCCAGAAGGGAACCCCGTCCAGGCCCGGCACCGGCGGGACCACCGGCTGGCACCCGGTGGCCAGCACCAGCGCACGCCCGGCCCGGAACGTCCGGTCACCCACGGCGACCTCACGGGGCCCCACCAGGCGGCCGTGCCCCCGCACGAAGGTGGCCCCTTTCGCCTCGAGGCGCTCGACGGCCTCGGCGTCGTCCCAGCCGGCCGTCAGCTCCCGTACCCGCCCGGCCACCGGCGCCCAGTCGGCGACGACCGACGACTCCCCGGACAGGCGCCCGGCCCGCCCGACCTCGGCCAGCAGGTCGGCGGCCCGTACCATCGCCTTGGACGGGACGCAGCCCCAGTAGGGGCACTCCCCCCCGACCAGGAGCTGGTCGATCGCCACCACCGAGAGGCCGGCTCCGGCCAGGCGCCCGGCGACGTCCTCGCCGCCCGGGCCCAGGCCCAGCACCACGGCGTCAACCTCCTCGACGCCTCTGCCGGCCGGGGACACGACCCCGAGCGTAGCGGTCGGCGTCGGTCAGGCGTCGGGGAGCGAGAGGGCCGTCCTGGCCCTGGCCAGCCCGGCGGCCAGGCTCCGGACCTCGCGCTCGGCGTCCACGGTGAGGGCCAGCACCCGTGTGCCGGCAGCGTCACCGGCCGACGCCAGTGCCGCCCGCCGGATGGCGGTGGAGGCGGCGAGCACGTCGCCGGCCTGGCGGCGGGCCGCCACCAGCTCGGGGAGCCCGGGGTCCAGCCCGTCACCCATCAGGAGGAGCCGGTCGAGGTCCACCGCCGCCTCGTGGAGCCGCCGGCACAGGACGGGAAGCTCGCCGACGGCACCCCCGGCGGCCTGCGCCGAGTGGACCGAGCGCTCGGCCGCCCCGACGCTGCGCCACAGGTCGTGACGGGCACGAGCGGTCGACACCGATGCCGGCGGGCGGGCGCCGTGCCGGCCCGGACGGGCGACACCGGCCCGGGTCATCGCCCACAGGGCGACGGCGCTGCGCACGACCGCGTGGCGGCGAAGGGCCCGCCACCGGCGCCGGGCCGAGCGCCAGGCGAGGAAGACGGCGGACAGGACGGCGGCCGCCACCACGGCGGCGAACACCAGCGAGCCGACCAGCACCGCGTCGGAGCCGAACATCGTCACCACCGTGACGAGCCTACGCCGGCGGCGCCTGCGGGGTGCTCAGCCGCCGGCGGCGCCGTGCCCGGCGGCGTGCTCGTGCCGCTGCGCCGCAGCCTCCAGCCGCGGCACCACGATCTGCTGGTTGCGGACGTAGAAGAACCGGCTGGCCATGGCCACCGCGCCCTGGATGCCGACGCCGAGGAGGCCCAGGAAGATGAGCAGGCCGAGCGTGTCGTAGGCGTCGTTGGGGGCGATGTGCCGCTTGCCGAGCGTCCAGGTGATGAGGGCCATGGTGAAGAGCTCGGCGCCGCAGAACGCCCCGAACGCCTGGAGCAGGGCCTTCGCCGCCTTCAGCCGGGCACCCGACAGGGAACGCAGCGGGCCGGGGACGACGACCCCGCCCAGCGCGGCGAAGACGACGAACAATCCTCCGGCCACCGCTCCTGGCCACCAGGCGAGCGTGTACACGCTCAAGGTGGCGAACGACATGGAGGCGGAGAACAACAAGGCCAGCACCGTCAGCGATCCGTACAGCTTGCCCACGGCGAGCGCACCTCACTTCCCTCGTCTGCTCGGGTCGCCGGGCAACCGACCGCCGGGTCGGGACCGGCCGCCTCCCCAGCATGCCTCACCGGCGACGGCGGGGGCCATCGTCGGGGCCGCCGGTGGGCAGCGCCCCGCCGGCGGGCAGCACCCCCCCGGCGCACGCCGCGCAGCGACCGAGCATGGCGAAG
>JBOGGE010000071.1:0-25268 GCA_050743865.1 Acidimicrobiales bacterium | reverse complement strand
TCCGGTGGGAAGAGGCTTCCTTCTCTGGGGCCCTGGCCCGACCACGGTGGCGGCGAATCGACGGGCTCGGGCGGCAGGGCCACCGAATGGAATTGGGCGTGGGGATCCAGTGGAAGCCCGCTCCAGGCGGCGACCTCGAGCGGACGAGCCTCCCATGTCCCCGGTGTGGCTCTTTCCTGACCGCACCCACGCCGATGCCCATGACCGTCCCCGAACATGTGGCGCGCCAGCGCATCGGGCGAGCCCTGCCGCCGGCTCGGCGAGCCGAATCGGCGGGCCCCACCGGCCGGAGCCAGTCACACGGTCACATCCCGTTCATGCCACCAAGGTGTGCCGCCGGGTGGAGGCCAGGGGCCAGGCCCGGATGGACGACAGCCGCTACGGCCAACGCCAGCGCGACCGCGCCGACCACTCGCCCGAACGCGGGACCTCGGGCCCACACCTTCTCCGCCAGAACGACAACCGCGAGGAGGATCATCGCCGGAACGTTCATGATCCCGAAGCTGAACAGTACCGCCATGAGTGCCCAACAACATGCAAGACAGAAGGCGCCATGCGAGAGTCCGACGCGCAGGTCACGAAGCGCGCCCCCGTAGCTCCCGTACTTGAAGGAGAGGGCGATCGGCGAACGGCACCGAGCGAGGCAGCGGGACTTGACCGGCGTGAGCTGATAGAGACCGCAGGCAGCGAAGATGGCCGCGACCACGGCCGTCCCTTCGCCGGGATAGCGGTCGACGACCGACATGAGCAGCCTGCCGACGGCGTACGCGGGCAGCGACGCCAGCGCCCACGCGAGCAGATAGCCGGCCACGAAATTGACGAAGCGGGTCGCACGGCGGCTCGTGAACGTCCGCGTATACAGCGCCACGAACGGCGCTGCCGACGGGAGCATCATCGCCGCCATCATGAGGGTCCAGACGCCGATGAATGGCCCCAGGGCGAGACCCATTGTCCCAGGCATCTCCTGCATGCCCCGCGCCACGAGGATGACGCCGACCCACGCTCCTGCTGCCGCGAGGAGCAGGAGCGAGGCGTAAGGCGTAAGTCCGGGGAGCGGCGCTGCCCGGGCGGAGGTGTTCACGCGGTCCAGCTGAACGGGGCCGAATGCCCGTTCTTCCCCTCGTTTGAGAACGAGAGACCGAAGGCGTCGACCCGAGAGCGCGTCGCGCTAGCAATCGTGAGGGTCGAGTTCGCCGGGTGGAACATCCCAGTCAAGTGCTCAACCTCTCCGGTGGGGTTCCCAGGGGCGACGAAGTCTTCGATCTCGATGTCCATGAGCCCGCCGACCTGAATGGAGTGGTGGCGGCCGTCGTCGACGTACTCGATCGGAGCCACCTCCATCCCGATCACTTCGCCGATCAGTGGGCTGAGCATTCCCATTGGGCCACCCAGCTGACCGCCAAAAACGGATCCGAGCTTGGTCGCCTGCTCCTCGGTCGCTGCGGCGTCCATGACCAGTCCCACGCGCCAGTCGCCATCAGACATAAGTCTCGGCGTGTCGGCCAGAACGACGACGGTCGTTCCGCCAACGTCGACGCCGTCGACTTCGCCCTCATTCACGTGGAAGGCGAGCACCGCCTGACAGCGCTCCTGGTCGGCGGGTCTCGAGAGACCCGACGTCGTACAGGGACAAACCATGTCGCAGGAGCAGTTCTCAAAGTAGGTCCCTTTCAGGTACCAGGCCATTTCAACCTCCTCATTGTTCTCGCAGGGCTCACACGACATGGTGGCACGCATAGGCCGTTTTCGCACCCAATCATTGCGTTAGCGATGCATCGCCCAGGAAAGCATTTGCGAAAACGCCAGTCGGCATGCCGTGGAGCGACACATCCCGAACCGTTCAGCCTGCTGGAGGAATTGGTGCCTCCAACCGCCGGCTCGAGGTCGCCCCTCCGCCCCGCAGTCACCTCAACGAGCAAGTCTCCGCCAGCCGAGCTGATCGGTTGTCTCCCCGCGTAGTTCGTCCTCTTCGTTAGGCTCGGAAGCATTGACTTCCACTGGGATTGGGGCTGCAACGTCCTCTTCGAGGAGGGTTGTGGGTGCAGTGATGAGCTGCCTCCGCTCGGGGCCGATGCCAGAGACGTTTGCTGGGACTTCCATCTACCAAGGGAGGTCCATCATGACCACCGTTCACTCCGCCACGCTCGCCGTCGAGCTGCCGCGTGATGATCCACATCGCGGAGCCGACATCGCTGCCGCCGCGTTCCTGACCCGCTACTCGGCTCGTACGCTCGAGGCCTACCGATACGACCTGCGTTCGTACTTCCAGTGGGCTACAGACGTGGGCCTCGCGGTCATGGAGGCGACTCGTCCCCACATCGAGCTCTACCGCGCCGCCCTCGAGGCAAGAGGTCTGGCGCCGGCCACCATCGACCGCCGCCTATCGACGGTGTGTGGTTTCAACCGCTTTGCCCACATCGACGGGCGAATCGGTGCCAACCCGGCTCAGTACGTTCGCCGGCCAACCGTCCCCCCTCTGATCGTCGGGGGCTCGATCGCTCCGAGCTCGGGCGATTCCTCTTTGCCGCCGAGTGCTTCGACCACGACCATGGGGCCCTCGCAATCCTCCTCGGCCTGAACGGCCTGCGGGTGAGCGAAGCAGCTCGCCACCGGGTAACTGAGCAGTTGCGCTCTTCCGTCGGACGGCGTTCGGCGTGACCGTCCTCTACGACGCCGGGCTACTGATCGCCGCAGATCGCAACGACCGAGAGGTGTGGGCCGATCACCGCGCCAGGCTTGAACTCGGCGTCGTCCCCGTGACCACCGCACCGGTGGTCACCCAGGTCAGCCGCTCGAGCCGACAGGTCCAGCTTCGGCGACTCCTGCGAGGGTGCGAGATCGTTGCGTTCGCACCTGAAGACGTGCACGAAGTAGGAGAGATCCTTGGCCGCGCAGGATCCTCGGATGTTGTCGACGCGCACGTGGTCGTCGCTGCATCCCGGCGCGGTTCTTCAGTGATCACCTCCGATGAGGAGGACCTGGTACGGCTGTCAAACTGCCTCCAACAGCCGGTGGCCGTTCACCAGGTCCGCGCTCGACGGCGGCCGCCACAGCCGTAGCGCGCATTGAGGACCTCACTAGAGGACCGTTGCACGGAATACCTGGTCATCCAGGTAAAGTCACTCGATGTGAAGTCCAGAGATTGCACGTGAGATGACAAGGCGCTGGATCTCGCTCGTCCCCTCGAAGATGGTGTAGATCTTCGAGTCGCGGTGCCACCGCTCGACCGGGTAGTCCCGGATATAGCCGTACCCGCCGAGGATCTGGATGGCCTGCTCGGTCACCCAGACCGCCGTCTCCCCGGCGAAGAGCTTCGACTGGGAGCCCTCGCCGGCCTCGAACCGCTTGCCGGTGGCGGCCATCCACGCCGCCCGCCACACCAGCAGCCGGGCGGCGTCGGTGCGCGTCCTCATGTCGGCCAGCGTGAAGGCGATGGCCTGGTTCTCGATGATGGCCCGGCCGAACTGCCGGCGCTCCCTGGCGTAGTCGAGGGCGTACTCGTAGGCGGCCCGGGCGATGCCCACGGCCTGGGCGCCGACCAGCGGGCGGGACGCCTCGAACGTGGCCATGGCCGCCTGGACCTGCGTCCGCTTCCCCTCCCGGGCCTTGGCCAGGCGGGCGTCGAGCTTCTCCTTGCCCCCGAGCAGGCACCGGCCCGGCACCCGGCAGTCCTCGAGGACCACCTCGGCCGTGTGCGACGCCCGGATGCCCATCTTCTTGAACTTCTGCCCCTGGCGGATCCCCGGGGTCCCCTCGGGGACGACGAAGCTGGCCTGGCCGCGGGCCCCGAGCTCGGGGTCGACCGAGAGGACCAGGACGTGGGTGTTGGCCAGGCCGCCGTTGGTGATCCAGGTCTTGGTGCCGTTGAGCACCCACTCGTCCTTGGCCTCGTCGTAGACGGCCCGCGACCGGAGCGACGACACGTCCGACCCGGCGTCGGGCTCGGACACCCCGAAGGCCGCCAGCTTGATGTCGTCCGGCGTGCCGAAGCACTGGGGGATCCACTCGGCCTGCTGCTCGGGCGTGCCGTTGGCGAAGATCCCCGCCACGGCCAGCGACGAGCCGAAGATGGCCAGGGAGATGCCGGCGTCGCCCCAGCTCATCTCCTCGTTGACCAGGGCCATGGTGAGCCCCGTGGTGTCGGCGAACGTGTTGGCGATGAAGTCGAAGGAGTAGAGGCCGATCTTGGCCGCCTCCTCGATGACCGGCCACGGCGTCTCCTCGCGCTCGTCCCACTCGTGGGCGGCGGGGCGAATGACGTTCTCGGCGAAGTCGTGGACCCACTTGCGGATCTGGAGCTGGTCCTCGTTGAGGTCGAGCGAGAAGTCGGGCATGTTCGGGCCTCCCTT
This sequence comes from Acidimicrobiales bacterium, assembly GCA_050743865.1. Lineage (GTDB taxonomy): Bacteria > Actinomycetota > Acidimicrobiia > Acidimicrobiales > RAAP-2 > DAHUZJ01. Next base: position 20,919 of record JBOGGE010000071.1, on the reverse strand, counting down.
GGCGTCACCGCCGACGGGCGGGCGCGCCACAGTCTAGTTACCCAATGGTAACTAGTGGAAACCCCTGCCGCCGGGACCGGCCACCAGGATCCGCCACCGGCCACCCCAACCCAACATGCGGCAGGCGCGCTCCGCGGCCGGCCACCGCGCCGGCGGTGGCGGCCCCCCGAGCCCCGGCAGAGGCGAGGTCAGGCGGAGCTGGCCGGGCGGACGTCCTTGGCCATCAGGCCCTTGGGGCCCTCCTCGACCTCGAACTCGACCGCCTGGCCCTCTTCCAGCACTCGATACCCGTTCATCTGGATCGCCGTGTGGTGCACGAACACGTCACCACCGCCATCCGGCTGCGAGATGAAGCCGTAGCCCTTCTCGGCGTTGAACCACTTGACCGTCCCGGATGCCACGGTGGCGATCCCCTTTCCTCTGCCGCTACTCACTTGCCCCGGCCGCCGACGGCTGAGCCTGCAGGCGCCCTGCCGTCCCACCGGCTCGGTGACCGGCTGGGCCGCAGTGCGAATGGGACGCTAGCAGGCACGACGGTCCCGTTCCCATGTGGCGGACCGGTGGCGCCGGCCCGGAGGGCCAGGCTCACCGGCCGGGCGGCACCGGCCGTGGCTTCAGCGGTGCACCATCGTGCCCCCGGGCCCGTCCTCCACCACCCATCCAGCCGCCGCCAGCTCGTCGCGCAGGGCGTCGGCCCGGCCCCAGTCGCCGGCCCGGCGGGCGGTGTCCCGCTCGCCCACCAGCCGCCTCACCCCCTCGTCGGGCTCCCCGGGGTCGCCCCGCAGCCGGAGCCCCAGGGCGGCGCAGAGGACCACCACCGTCCGGGCCAGGCGGGCGCCGGCGTCGAGATCCCCGGCGTCGGCCACGGCGTTGGCCCGGCTGACCAGCTCGAAGATCCCGGCCAGGGCGCCCGGCGTGTCGAGGTCGTCGTCCATCCGGGCGGTGAAGCGCGTCAGTGGCTCGGGGTCGACGTGGGCCGCCGCGCCGGTTCCGGCGACCACCGGCGCGGCGGCCACCATCGGCGGCGCCCGGCCAGGACCGGGCACCCCTGAACCGCCGGCCGGGGCCGGAGCGAGGGGATCGGGCAGGGAGAAGCGGCGGGCCAGCGCGTCCAGCCGGGCCAGCGCCTTCTCGGCGTCGGCCACCGTCGGGCCGGTGACCTCCAGCGGGGAGCGGTAGTGGGAGCGGAGCACCAGCAGCCGGTAGGAGCGCGGGTCGCTGCGGGCCAGCATGTCGGTGAGGGAGGTGAAGTTGTCCAGCGACTTGGACATCTTCACCCCGTCGACCGTCACCCATCCGTTGTGCACCCAATGGCGGGCGAACCCCCGGCCGGCGGCCACGGCCTGGGCCCGCTCGTTCTCGTGGTGGGGGAAGGCGAGATCCTGGCCCCCGCCGTGCAGGTCGAAGTCCTCGCCCAGGAGGCCGAGCGACATCACCACGCACTCGGTGTGCCACCCGGGGCGCCCCGGGCCCCACGGCGACTCCCAGGTCGGCTCCCCGGGCCGGGCCTTCTTCCAGAGGGCGAAGTCGAGCGGGGAGCGTTTCTCCTCCCGCTGCTCCACCCGGGCCCCGGCCCGCAGGCTCTCGAGCGGCTGGCGGGCCAGCAGCCCGTAGCCGGGGACCGACGCCACGTCGAGGTACACCCCGTCGCCGGTCTCGTAGGCGGCGCCCCGGCTCACCAGGTCGGCCACCAGCGACACCATGTCGTCGACATAGGCGGTGGCGTGGGGGACGTCGGTCGGGCGCAGCACGTCGAGGGCGTCCATCGCCTCCCACCAGCGCGCCTCGTACTCGGCGGCGACCTCGGCCTCGGCCCTCCCCTCGGCGGCGGCCCGGGCGATCAGCTTGTCGTCGACGTCGGTGACATTGGAGACGTGCCGGACGGCCAGCCCGGAGAAGGCCAGGTACCGGCGGAGCACGTCGAAGACCAGCGCGAACCGGCCGTGCCCGAGGTGGGGCAGGTCGTAGACGGTCGGGCCGCACACGTACATGGCGAACCGGCCGGCGTCGCGCCGCTCGATCGGCCGCACCGACCCGGTGGCGGTGTCGTGCAGGTGCAGCACCCGGGTACGGTAACCCGGACATGAGCGACCCTGCGCCCGCGCCCGCTCCGGGTGGCCCTGCCCCCGCTCCGGGCGGCCCTGCGGTCCTCCCGCCGGCCGGCACGCCCCCGGGGGCGGCCCCCGGAGGACCGCCCAAGGTGCCCGAGCGCCCGGGGATCGACGGGCTCGAAGCCAAGTGGGCGGCCGTCTGGGAGCTGGACGGCACCTACCGGTTCGACCGCACCGCCGCCCGGGACCGGGTCTTCTCCGTCGACACGCCGCCGCCCACGGTCTCGGGCTCGCTGCACGTCGGCCACGTCTTCTCCTACACCCACACCGACGTCGTCGCCCGTTTCCACCGGATGCGGGGGCGCGCCGTGTTCTACCCGATGGGGTGGGACGACAACGGGCTGCCCACCGAGCGCCGGGTGCAGAACCACTTCGGCGTCCGCTGCGACCCGGCGCTGCCCTACGACCCGGGGTTCGAGCCGCCGGCCCCGCCGCCGGCCAGGCCGGTGCCGGTGTCACGTCCCAACTTCGTCGAGCTGTGCCACCTTCTCACCGCCGAGGACGAGCGGGCGTTCGAGGAGCTGTGGCGGACCCTCGGGCTGTCGGTCGACTGGGGGACGGCGTACGCCACCATCGACGAGCGGTCCCGCCGGGCCTCGCAGCGCAGCTTCCTCCACCTCTTGGCCGCCGGCCGGGCCTACCAGCAGGAGGCGCCGACCCTGTGGGACGTCGACTTCCGCACGGCGGTGTCCCAGGCCGAGCTGGAAGAGCGCCAGCAGCCGGGTGCCTACCACCGGATCCGCTTCCGGGCGGTCGAGGCCGGGGCGGTCGAGGCCGGGGGGGCGGGGGACGTCGAGATCGAGACCACCCGCCCCGAGCTCCTGGCCGCCTGCGTGGCCCTGGTCGCCCACCCCGACGACCCGAGGTACAAGGATCGGTTCGGCACCTCCGTCCTCACCCCGCTGTTCGGGGTCCGGGTGCCCGTGGTGGCGCACCGGCTGGCCGATCCCGAGAAGGGCTCGGGCATCGCCATGGTGTGCACGTTCGGCGACACCACCGACGTCGTGTGGTGGCGGGAGCTGGGGCTGGCCACCCGGACCGTCGTCGGGCGCGACGGGCGCCTGCTCCCGGTCCCCTGGGGCCGGGCCGGGTGGGAGTGCGAGGACCCGGAGGCCGCCGGGGCCGCCTACGCCGAGCTGGCCGGCCGGACGACCCGCCAGGCCCAGGGGCGTGTCGTCGAGCTGCTGGCGTCGTCGGGCGCCCTGGTCGGCGAGCCCCGGCCCGTCACCCACCCGGTCAAGTTCTACGAGCGCGGCGAGCGGCCGCTCGAGATCGTGTCGTCGCGCCAGTGGTTCGTCCGCACCCTCGAGCTGCGGGACGTCCTCCTGGCCCGGGGCGACGAGATCTCCTGGCAGCCGCCCTACATGGCCCAGCGGTACCGGTCCTGGGTCGAGGGGCTGAACGCCGACTGGAACGTGAGCCGCCAACGGTTCTTCGGCGTGCCGTTCCCGGTGTGGTACGAGGTCGGCGCCGGCGGGGCCGTCCGCCACGACCGGCCGCTCGTCCCCGACGAGGGCCGGTTGCCCGTCGACCCGTCCACCGACGTGCCCGACGGGTACCGCCCCGACCAGCGGGACCGCCCCGGCGGGTTCGCCGGCGATCCCGACGTGATGGACACCTGGGCGACCTCGTCGCTGACCCCGCTCATCGCCGGCGGGTGGGTCGACGACCCCGACCTCTTCGCCCGGGTGTTCCCGATGGACCTCCGGCCCCAGGCCCACGACATCATCCGGACCTGGCTGTTCTCCACGGTCGTCCGCTCCGAGATCGAGCTCTCGACCCTGCCCTGGTCGCACGCCGCCATCTCGGGCTGGGTGCTCGACCCGGACCACAAGAAGATGTCGAAGTCCAAGGGCAACGTGGTCACGCCGCTGCCGCTCCTGCGCCAGCACGGGGCCGACGCCGTCCGCTACTGGGCTGCCTGCGGCCGCCCCGGCACCGACACCGCCGTCGACGAGGGCCAGATGAAGGTGGGGCGGCGCCTGGCCATCAAGATCCTCAACGCCTCCCGCTTCGTGATCGGCCGCCTGGGCGATGCCGGGGCCCCGCCGGTGACGGCCGTCACGGCGCCGATCGACCGCGACCTGCTCCGCCGCCTTTCCGGCGTAGTCGAGCGGGCCACCGACGCCCTCTCGGCCTACGATTACACGCGGGCCCTCGAGTCGGTCGAGGCCACCTTCTGGTCCTTCTGCGACGACTACGTGGAGCTGGTGAAGAGCCGGGCCTACGGCGAGGCCGGCGGCGGCGGGACGGCCTCGGCCCGGGCGACCCTGGCCCTGGCCCTGTCGCTGCAGTTGCGCCTGCTGGCCCCCTTCCTGCCGTTCGTCACCGAGGAGGTCTGGAGCTGGTGGCAGGCCGGCTCGGTCCACCGCTCCGCCTGGCCCGACGCCGGGACCGAGATCGGCCCGGCCCTCGGCGGTGAGACAGGGGGCGGGTCGCCGGTGCTGGAGGCGGCGGCCGAGGTGCTGGCCGCCGTCCGCCGCCAGAAGACGTCGCACAAGCGCTCCATGCGCACCCGGGTGGCCAGCGTCACCGTCACCGCCACGGCAGAGCGGCTGGGGCACGTGGCGCAGGCCCGGGGCGACCTGCTCGAGGCCGGCGGGATCGACGACGGCCGGCTGCTGCTCGAAGAGGGCGAGGCCGGCGTCCGGGTGGTCCTGGCGGACGACGGGGACGGCGGGGACGGCGGGGACGCCGCCGAGGGCTCCGGCCGAGGCGGCGCCTCGCACTAGCCCGGGGGCGGGGGACGTTTGCGCCGGTCGGATCGGGGAAAGGTGCCCGTTCGGGATACAGGGCACGTCCACGAGGGACGCCCATCGGGCGGGAGGATCCCGCCCTGCCGGGGGAACGCAGCGAGTGGAGCACCAACTGGACACGTGGAGCGCAGCGAGCGATGCCGGTGCGGCGTACGGGGACGGCTCCGGCACGGCGCGGGCGGAGTGCCGGCTGGCGGGCGACGCCCGCTCGATCGGGATGGCCCGGTCGGTGGTGGAGGATCTCCTGGCCGACCGGGACCCCGACGTCCGGGACGACGCCGTCCTGCTCACCGACGAGCTGGTCACGAACGCCCTGGTGCACGGCGGGGGCCGCTTCTCGCTGGCCGTCGACGTGGGCGCCGACACGCTGCGGGTGGAGGTGGGCGACCGGAGCCCCGACGTCCCCCGGGTGCTCCGGCCGGCCGGCGACCGCGAGCACGGACGGGGCATGGCCATCGTGGACGCCCTGGCGACCACCTGGGGCACCGACCGCGAGGAGGACCGCAAGGTCGTCTGGTTCGAGCTCTCCCTACACGTCGCCGGTGGCCGTTGACCACACTGGGCTGCGGCGTCCCGCCGGCCACACTGGGCTGCGGCGTCCCACCCCCGTTGCCGAGGCGGCCGGGGCGGCCGGGGCGGCCGGGGCGGCGACGGGGTACCAGACGGTGTACCAATTGATATTGATGCGGTGGATCGCCCCCGTGGCCCGAAGTCGGACCGCCGCCGGACCGCCGCCGGACCGTCGGCGGACGGGCGGGCGGGTGGGCGGACGGGCGGACGGGCGGGCGGTGAAGGGCCGGCAACGGTGTGTCGCAACGAGACAGCCCGGGTACGTTGACGCTGGCAATTGCGGTTGCCGGGTCATGCCGGCGCACGAGGCGGCGCCCGAGGTGGCGCCCAGGTACAGAGCGAGAGGAGCTGCTCACCGATGGACCAGACCTTCAAGATCGCCGAGGGCGCCGACCGGGGCGTGCCCATTGTGTCGGCATCCGGCGAGATCGACGTCGCCACTGCTCCCCCACTGCGTGACCGCCTCCAGGCGCTCACCGCGGCGGGGAAGTCCACCGTGGTGGTCGACCTCCTCGGCGTGACGTTCCTCGACTCGACGGCGCTCGGCGTGCTGGTCGGTGCGCTCAAGCGGTGCCGGGAGTCCGGCGGCGACCTCCCCCTCGTGATCACCGAGCCGCGCATCTTGAAGGTCTTCGAGATCACCGGCCTGACCGACGTGTTCCCGATCCACAGCAACGTCGACGACGCCGTAGGCAGCGTGGCGTGAGAGCCGGCGGCCCGGAGGCGGCGGTGGACCGGGAGCCGATGTCGGTCCACCTCTCGATCCCGGTCCAGGCCGACCTGGTGGTGCTGGCCCGGCTGACGGCGGCGACCGTCGCCGCCCGGGCACAGTTCGGCGTGGAGGACATCGAGGACCTCCGCCTGGCGGTCGAGGAGCTCTGCCTGTCGCTCGTCCATCCCGACGACGAGGGCCGGCTCCACTTCACCTTCGACTACGACGCCGAAGCCATCACCGTCACCTGCTGGCTCGAACCGCAGCCGGGGTGGGAGAGCTCCGGCAGGACCGACGACGACGACCTGTCGCTGCGGATCCTCGACGCCCTCGTCGACGAGCACGGGCGGGAGCAGCGGCAGGGGCAGACCTGCGCCTGGCTCCGCAAGCGCCGGGCTCGGTCGACGGTGTGAGGGCCCGGTGGGTGGCGTGACGTCCCCTGACGGCGTCAGGACGGCGGGTGCGGAGAACCGGGAGCTCTTCGTCGAGCTGGTCAGGACGGGGAGGCCGGACCTCCGGGACCGCCTGGTCACTGCCTACCTCGGCTTGGCGCACCAGTTGGCCCGCCGCTACACCAATCGAGGAGAGCCGTACGACGACCTGGTGCAGGTGGCCTCGCTGGCCATCGTCAAGTCGGTGGACCGTTTCGACCCCGAGCGCGGCGTCGAGTTCACCACCTTCGCCACCAGGACGGTGATCGGGGAGCTCAAGCGCCACTTCCGGGACAAGGGATGGGCGGTCCGTGCCCCCCGGAGGGTCCAGGAGCTCTACCTGGAGCTCGGCAAGATGACCGAGTCGCTCTCCCAGGAGCTCGGCCGTTCCCCCACCGTGGCCGAGCTGGCGTCGGCCACCGGCGCCACCGAGGAGGCGGTGCTCGAAGCGCTGGAGGCCGGCCAGGGCTACCGCACCGCCTCCATCGACGCCACCGACCGAAACGAAGAGACGCTTGCCGCCCACATCGGGGGCGAGGACATCTCCATGGGGACGGTCGAGGACCGCCAGCTCCTGGCCCCGGCGGTGGCCCGGCTCGCCCCCCGCGAGCAGGCCATCCTCCGGCTCCGGTTCGGCCTGGGCCTGACCCAGTCCGAGATCGCGGTCCGGGTCGGCATCAGCCAGATGCACGTGTCCCGCCTCCTGGCGGCCAGCCTCGACCGCCTCCGCAAGACGGTCCGGGCCCCCGAGACCTGAGGGGCGCCTTCTCCGGCTGGCGCCCCCGGCGTCACCGCCCCCGTCCCGGCCACGGCAGAGTGGTGGGGCGATGCTCGACGTCCATTTCGTCATCCTCGGCGCCGTTCTGAGCCTGCTCGGAGAGGCCTTCTACATCCGCGACACGCTCGCCGGGAGGACCCGGCCCAACCGTGTCACCTGGCTCCTTTGGGGGGTGGCGCCGATGCTGGCGTTCGCCGGCGAGGTGAAGGCGGGCGTCGGCCTGCGGGCGCTGATGGCCTTCTCGGTCGGGCTCGGTCCCCTGCTCGTGTTCGCGGCGTCGTTCGTCAACCGCGGCGCCGTCTGGCGCATCAGCCGCCTCGACTGGGCCTGCGGGGTGCTCTCGGTCGCCGGCACGGTGGTGTGGCTGACGTCGCGCCAGGGGATGGTCGCCATCGGTGCCGCCATCGGCGCCGACGCCCTGGCCGCCGTGCCCACCCTGCGCAAGTCGTGGAGGGAGCCGGAGTCCGAGAGCGCCAACGCCTATTGGGGAAGCCTGGCCAACGCCGTCATCACGCTCCTCACGGTAACGGCGGTGACAGCGGCCGTCGTCACCTTCCCCCTGTACATCGCGCTGGTCACCGGTATCGAGGTCTCGCTGGTGGCCGGGCGGATCGGGCCCCGGCTCGCCCGCCGGCGGCAGCCCGACGGAAGCCTCACGCCGGCGCCAGCGCCCTCCAGAGCGCCCGGTAGCTCGGATAGGTGAGCCGGTCGGTCACGTAGCCGGACACGAGCAGCTCTTCGTGGAAGCGGGGCAGGTTCCGCCAGGGGATGCCCATGTCGACGTGATGGGCGAGGTGCCAGCCCGTGTTGTACGGCACCAGCCACAACCGGGACAGCCAGGTCTGGCGGACGTCGTGGGTCGTCACCCGTCGGTCGTCACCAGCCTCGAGACCGCCGTGCTCGGCGATCGAACGAAGCCGGTTGAGCACCCGCCACTGGGTCATCCACGGGAGCCACCACAAGAGCGGGTACGTCCACCAGCGCCCGGTCGCCACCCACGAGAGCGCCCACAGCACCGCCTGGACACCGAGGATGGAGAGGCCGAGGCGGCGGGAGGCCGGCCGGCGGACCGAACGCAGGATCGGGGCGAAGTTCTTCCAGCCGGAGATGCCCACGGCGTCGCGCAGCAGGCGGCGCTGGAGCGCCCGGCGGCCGCACGGGTAGCCGCCGTAGAACGAGACGTCGGGGTCGCCGGCGCCGAACTCCGCCCGGTGGTGGGCGAGGTGGCCGCGCCGGTAGAGGTCGACGGGCACGAAGGCGGGATAGGCCAGCAGCCACCGGCCCACCCAGTCGTTGACCGGCTTCCGCTCGAAGAGCAGCTTGTGCGCCGACTCGTGCATCAAGATGGCGAACCGGACGTGCAGGGGACCCATCGCCACGAAGGCGGCGACCCACACCACCGGGTTGCCGGCCCAGGCGGCGAGCCCCCACACGACCACCACCCACGTCCACAGCGCCAGCACCGAGAGGGCGTTGCGCCGGCCGTCGATCCGGCGGAGCCGGCGGCGCAACTCGGGCCGGCACATCCCGTTGACGAGCAGCCGATCGGTCGGCAGCACGTCGGGCCGGGCCTGCGCCTCAGGCACCATGGTGGCGGCCATGACCCCATATTACACTCATCTCACAGATGCCTCAACCACGTAATACAGCGCTCACCGCCCGCTCGGTGCTGGCCAGCGCCCTCCTGGGCTCCGACCCGCCCGAGCTCCCGGTGGCCTACCTGCTCCGGTTGGCCTCCCTCTTCGGCGTGAACGGGAACCGGGCGCGGGTGGCCCTCAGCCGGATGGTGGCGGCCGGCGAGGCCGGCACCGACGGCCGCGGACGGTACCGCCTGGCCGGCCACCTGCTCGACCGCCGCCAGCGCCAGGCGGCCAGCCGCTCCGGGCGGACCCGGCCGTGGAGGGGGGGGTGGCACCAGGTGGTCGTGGCGACGGCCGGCAGCGCCCCCGGGGCGCGCGCCCGGCGCCGTCGGGCGCTCGCCTTCGCCCGCCTCGGAGAGCTGCGCGAGGGCGTCTGGCTTCGCCCCGACAACCTCGACGTGGCGCTCCCCGCCGACGTCGAGGGCGACGTCGTGCGCCTGGCGTGCCGGACCGCCGACGACGAGGCCCTCTGCGCTCGCCTCTGGCCGCTCGACCGGTGGGCGGCCCGGGCCGAGGAACTGGCCGACGGGCTGGTCGGGCACGCCCCCGGGGGCTGGCCCGACCTGGCTCCGGGGTTCGAGCTGTCGGCCGCGGTGCTCCGCCACCTCCAGGCCGACCCGCTCCTCCCGCCCGAGCTCCTGCCGGGGTCGTGGCCGGGCGAGCGGCTCCGGGCCGCCTACGACGACTGGGACGGTCGCTACCGTGAGCTCCTGGCCGCTTGGAGCCGCGCCGGATGACGCCCCCATCCGGGGTGGCCCGGGCGCGGCCCGGGCGCCATGCGCCCTGGCTTTCCCGGAGGCCGGTGCCGTCCCGCTAAGGTCGGCGTCGCCCGGGCTCGGGCGCCGGGGCAGGATCCGCAGCCCTGGACTCGGGGCTGTGACGAGCCCGGGCACCGACCGAAGGAGCCCCGCACCCGATGCCGACGGTCCCCCTCCGCCAACGACCGGCGTACCAGGCGCTCGAGCGGCACCACCGCGAGATCGCCGGTACCCACCTGCGGCAGCTCTTCGCCGAGGACCCGGACCGGGCCGGGCGGTTCTCGCTGGAAGCAGCCGGCATCTTCTTGGACTACTCGAAGAACCGCATCGACCAAGAGACGGTGCGGCTCCTGTGCCGGCTGGCCGAAGAATCCGAGCTCGAGCGCCGCCGGGAAATGATGTTCGCCGGGGAGCCGATCAACGTCTCGGAGCACCGCGCCGTGCTCCACGTGGCCCTCCGGATGCCCCGGGAGGCCTCCCTGGTGGTCGGCGGAACCGACGTGGTGGTCGAGGTGCACCGGGTCCTCGACCGGATGGCGGCGTTCTGCGAGCAGGTCCGTTCGGGAGCGTGGCGGGGCCACACCGGCAAGCCGGTCCGCAACGTGGTCAACATCGGCATCGGGGGGTCCGATCTCGGACCGGTGATGGCCTACCAGGCGCTCCGCTGGTACTCGCGCCGGGACATGACCTTCCGGTTCGTGTCGAACGTCGACGCCACCGACCTGGTCGAGACGATCCGGGACCTTGAGGCCGAGGAGACGCTGTTCATCGTGTCGTCCAAGACCTTCGGGACCGCCGAGACCCTGGCCAACGCCACGTCGGCGCGCCGTTGGCTGGTCGATCGGCTGGGTGCCGAGGAGGCGGTGAGCAAGCACTTCGTCGCCGTCTCGACCAACGCCGAGCGGGTCCGGGAGTTCGGCATCGACACCGCCAACATGTTCGGCTTCTGGGACTGGGTGGGCGGACGGTACTCGATGGACTCGGCCATCGGCTTGTCGACGATGCTCGCCATCGGTCCTGAGCGCTTCGCCGAGATGCTGGCCGGCTTCCACGAGATGGACGAGCACTTCCGCACGGCTCCGCTCCACGCCAACCTCCCGGTCGTGATGGGCCTCCTGGCCGTCTGGTACGTGAACTTCTTCGGATGCCAGTCGATGGGCGTGATGCCCTACGACCAGTACCTGGCCAGGCTGCCCGCCTACCTCCAGCAGCTGACGATGGAGTCCAACGGCAAGGGCGTGACCCTCGGTGGGCTGGCCGTGGACTACGACACCGGGGCGGTCTACTGGGGAGAGCCCGGCACGAACGGGCAGCACAGCTTCTACCAACTGCTCCACCAGGGGACGCGGCTGGTGCCGGTCGACCTGATCGCCTTCGTCGAGAGCCTCAACCCACTCGACCAGCACCACGACCTGCTGACGGCGAACGTGCTGGCCCAGGCCCAGGCACTCGCCTTCGGGAGGACCGAGGACGAGGTCCGGGCCGGGGGGTCCCCCGACGAGGAGGCGCCGCACCGGGTGATGCCGGGCAACCGGCCGACCAACCTGCTCTTCGCCCAGCGCCTGACGCCCCACACCCTCGGCGCGCTCGTCGCCCTCTACGAGCACAGCGTGTTCACCCAGGGCGCCGTCTGGGGGATCGACTCGTACGACCAGTGGGGAGTGGAGCTGGGAAAGGCACTGGCCCAGGCCATCGCCCCCGAGCTCGGGAGCGACACCGAGCCGCACCTGGACCATGACTCGTCCACCAACGCCCTCATCCGGCGCTACCGATCGCTCCGGCGATAAGCGAGGAGGCAACGATGCCAACGACCGACCCGATGCAGCTCGGCATGATCGGCCTGGGAAGGATGGGGGCGAACCTGGTCCGCCGGCTCTTGGGCGATGGGCATCGGGCCGTGGTCTTCGACGTGGACGCCGAGGCGGTGGACCGGCTCGAGGCGTTGGGGGCGACCGGCTCGTCGTCGCTGGCCGACTTCGTGTCCAAGCTGGAGACGCCCCGCTCCCTGTGGCTGATGCTGCCGGCGGCGATCGTCCAGGACACGATCGACCAGCTGGCGCCGATGCTCGGCCCCGACGACGTCGTGGTCGACGGGGGCAACTCGTACTATCGCGACGACATCGTCCGGTCCAAGCAGCTGGCCCAACGCCAGATCCACTACGTCGACTGCGGGACCAGCGGCGGCGTCTGGGGCCTGGAACGGGGCTACTGCCTCATGATCGGCGGAGACCCGGCACCGGTGACCCGCCTCGATCCGATCTTCCGTACCGTGGCGCCCGGACGCGGCAACGCCGAGCCGACCCCGGGCCGGACCCGCAAGGACGGCACCGCCCAGGACGGCTACCTGCACTGCGGACCGAGCGGCGCCGGCCACTTCGTGAAGATGGTCCACAACGGAGTGGAGTACGGGATGATGGCCGCCATCGCCGAGGGCCTCAGCATCATCGCCCATGCCGACGCCGGCACCGAGCACCAGGAGACGGACGCCGAGACGACCCCCTTGCGGGATCCGTGGGCGTACCAGTTCGACATCGACGTGGCCGAGGTGGCCGAGGTGTGGCGGCGGGGATCGGTGGTCGGGTCGTGGCTGGTGGACCTCGTCGCCGACGCGCTGGCCCGCACACCGGCACTGGACCGGTTCGCCGGGCGGGTCTCGGACTCGGGGGAGGGACGCTGGACGGTGCTGGCAGCGGTGGACGAGGGCGTGCCGGCCCCGGTCATCACCGCGTCGTTGTACGAGCGGTTCGAGTCCCGGGGGCTCGGCGAGCTGTCGGCCAAGGTCCTCTCGGCCATGCGGAGCGAATTCGGCGGGCACGTGGAGAAGACCGGCTAGCCCCGTGCACCACGACCTGGAGGTCCTGGGCGACGCCGGGGCCCTGGCCCGATCGGCGGCGGCCGCCGTGGCCCGGTGGGCCGGGGCGGCGGTGGAGTCGTCGGGCAGCTTCCACTTCGCCGTCAGCGGCGGCCACACGCCGTGGGCCATGTTCGGCGAGCTGGCCTCGCTCGACGTGCCCTGGGAACGCACCACCATCTACCAGGTGGACGAGCGGGTGGCGCCGCCCGACGACCCCGAGCGCAACCTGGCCCATCTCCGGCGCGCCCTGGGCCGGGCGCCGGCCCGGGTGCACCCGATGCCGGTGGAGGCCGACGACCTCGGGGTCGCCGCCGACCGCTACGGCGCGCTCCTGCCGGCGGCCTTCGACCTCGTGCACCTCGGCCTGGGCCCGGACGGCCACACCGCCTCCCTGGTGCCCGGCGACCCCGTGCTGGAGGCGGCCGACCGCCCGGTCGCCGTCACCGCCACCGAGTACCAGGGACGCCGGCGGATGACCCTCACCTACCCGGGCCTGGCCCGGGCCCGCCAGCTGCTGTGGCTGGTGAGCGGCGACGACAAGCGGTCGCCGCTCGAGAAGCTCCTCGCCGGTGACCGGTCCATCCCGGCGGGCCGGGTGGCGGCGGCCACCTCGCTGGTGATGGCCGACCGATCGGCGATGCCGGTGCCGGGCTCCGGCGGCTGAGGCGACCGGTCAGCCGGTCCCGGTGGCCGGGGCGGCGGTGGCCGGGAGCCACTCGGCGCCGCCTTCTCGACCGACGACGATGGCCGACACCATGGCCGGAGGGAAGAGCCCGTGGGCGACCACGCCCGGCGTGGCGTCGAATCGGCCGGCCAGCTCCTCGGGGTCGGCGACCGGCCCCAGGTAGTCGGCGATGACGCCGCCGTCGGGACTGGGCCCGACCGGCCGGCGGACCACCGGCCCGAGGTCGCCCAGCCGCCGAACGGTGCTCGACAGGCCGTAGGCCAGGAGCTCGAGCGGGACCGGCGACCGCAGCCGCTCCACCTGCTTGGTGGAGTCGACCACCACCACGAACCGCTCGGCGGTGGCGGCCACGATCTTCTCCCGGGTGTGGGCGGCTCCGCCGCCCTTCACCAGCCAGCCGTCCGGCGCCACCTGGTCGGCGCCGTCGATGGCGAGGTCGAAGCGCTCGACCGACCCGAACGGCTCCACCTCCAGGCCCACCTGACGTGCCGCCGCCTCGGTCCTCGGGGAGGAGGCCACGCACCGGAGCCGGAACGGCAGGTTCGCCAGAGCGGGCAGGAGATAGGCCACCGTCGACCCGGTGCCGAGCCCGACGGTCATGCCGGCGGCGACCAGTGCCGCCGCCGCCTCGGCAGCGACCCGCTTCTCGCCCTCGGCGACCACCGCCGGCATTGTGCCATGCGGCGCGTGGGTAGCATCACCACATGGCGCTGGAGGGTGAGTACGAGCCGAGCCCCGATGCGTGGGTACGCGAGCAGGTCGACGCCTACGAGCGCTCGGGCGGCCGAGAGGCGGCCACCCTGCTCGACACCGGCCTGCCGGTCGTCGTCGTGACCACCCGGGGGGCGGTGTCCGGCAAGATCCGCAAGTTCCCGGTCATGCGGGTCGAGCACGGCGGCAAGTACGCCCTGGTGGCGTCCAAGGGGGGGGCGCCGTCGAACCCTGCCTGGTACGCCAACCTGCTGGCCCATCCGGCGATCGCCATCCAGGACGGTCCGGCTCCCTTCGACGCCGAGGTCCGCGAGGTGACCGGGGACGAGAAGACGGCCTGGTGGGAGCGGGCGGTCGCCGCCTACCCGAGCTACGCCGACTACCAGCGGCGCACCGATCGCCCGATCCCGGTGCTCGTCGCCCGGCGCACCGGGAAGGGGTGACCGGCGGCGTGACCGCCATCCCGGGATCGCATCGCGACCTGCTCGAGGCCCAGGTCGGCATCCTCGGCACCGTCGGACCTGACGGGCGGCCGCAGTTGTCGGCGGTGTGGTTCCTGGCCGAAGGCGACACCGTGTCGATCTCGCTCAACACGCGCCGCCAGAAGGCGAAGAACCTCCAGGCCCGGCCGGTCGCCGACCTCCTGGTGCTCGACCTGTCCAATCCGTACCGCTACCTCGAGCTCCGGGGCGAGGCCGACCTGGTGCCCGACGACGACGGCGCCTTCGCCCGCCGGGTCGGGGCCAAGTACGGTGCCGACCTGTCCGAGCACGACGCGCCGGGCGACCGCCGGGTGGTGGTGACGCTCCGCCCCAGCCGGGTGAACGCCGTCGACATGACCGGCTGAAGCCGGCCCCGGCCCCGGCCCCGGCCGTCGCCGCCGGCAGCTCGCCGGCCGCTAGCGGCTGGCGCCGACCACGAGCCACATGAGCCCGGCACCGGCCACCGTGAGCAGCAGGGTCGCCCGTGACGGGTGCCCGGCATGCGCCTCGGGGAGGATGTTGCCGGTGGCCAGGTAGAGCAGGAACCCGGCGAAGTACCCGAGGTACAGGCCGATGGCGGTCGGCGGGAACCGGATCAGGGTCCCCAGGACGGCGCCGGCCACCGGGGCCAGGGCGTCCATGCTGAGCAGGAGCAGCGCCCGCCGCCGCTCGTTGCCGTACAGAGCGGTGATGGTGAAGGTGTTGAAGCCGTCGGCGAAGTCGTGGGCGACGACGGCCACCGCCACCGCGATGCCGACCGACGCGCCGGCCTGGAACCCGGCGCCGATGCCGACGCCGTCGAGGACGCTGTGGATGACCAGGGCCCCGGCGGCGGTCAACCCGATGGACTCCATCCCGTGGGAATGGGTCCCGAAATGGCCCTCGCCGCCGCGGTGGATGGCCAGCGAGCGCTCGGCGACGTGGATGGTAAGGAACCCGGCCACCAGGGTGAGCATGGCGATCGGCACGCCGAACACCGGTCCCCCCGAGTGCGACAGCGCCTCGGGCAACAGGTCGAAGCCCACCACGCCGAGCATCACCCCGGCAGCCAGGCCGAGGACGAGGTGGCGGCGGTCGTGAGCCCGCATGGCGATCAGGCCGCCGACGAGCGTCGAGCACAACGACGCCAGGGAGACCAGGATCGCCATGCCGGTAGCATGCACTACGACGCGTTCCGGCCGGGGCACGGCGCTCCCCCGGCACCCGCTCGCCGGTTCGGGAACGCGCCGCCGCTGGTGACAAGCCCTCCGGGGCAGCAGGAGGAGCTCAGCATGGACCTGGCCGGGAAGGTCGTCGTGGTGACCGGCGGGGCCAGCGGCATCGGCCGCGCCCTCTGCGAGCGGTTCGCCGCCGAGGGGGCGGCGGGCGTGGCCGTGGCCGACGTCGACACCGTGGGGTGCGACGCCGTCGCCGGGGGGCTGTCCGGCGCCGTCGGCGTCGGCGTGCCGACCGACGTGACCGACGAGGCCCAGGTCGTCGCCCTGGTGGACCGGGTCGAGGGCGAGCTGGGCCCGATCGACCTGTTCTGCTCGAACGCCGGGATCGCCGTCGGTGGCGGCGTCGAGGCTCCCGACGAGGCCTGGCAGCGGATCTGGGCGGTCAACGTGATGGGCCACGTCCACGCCGCCCGCGCCCTCGTCCCCCGGATGGCGGCCCGGGGCGGTGGCTACCTCCTCAACACGGCGTCGGCCGCCGGCCTGCTCACCAACCTCGGGGCCGCCCCCTACGCCGTCACCAAGCACGCCGCGGTGGCGTTGGCCGAGTGGATGGCCATCACCTACGCCGGCGACGGCATCAAGGTGTCCTGCCTCTGCCCCCAGGGCGTGCGCACGCCGATGTTGCTGGGTGGCATGGCGGAGAAGGACCCGGCCGGCTCGGCGGTCCTGGCCGCCGGCGGGATGATCGAGCCGGCCGACGTGGCCGACGCGGTGGTCCGGGGACTGGCGGAGGAGCGGTTCCTGGTGTTGCCCCACCCGGAGGTGGCCACCTACCTCCGGCGCAAGGCCGACGATCCAGAGCGCTGGCTGGCCGGCATGCGACGCCTCTGGCACCGGCTCTCCGAGGACCAACACTCCGGCGGCACCCAGGGAGAGGCGGGGTCCGCCGGAGGTTGACGGCGACGCGCCCGGCCTCCACCCGCCTGCCGCTCGGAGCCCCGGCGTCCGCCACCCGGGCGTTCACTCAGCAAAACATCGCGCCACCGGATTACCATCGGGCCACTGAGGCGCTGCCGAGCGCTTCTAGAGCAAGGAGGGGACATGGCTGACGTTCCGTACTCCACGGGCGAACCAATGATTGGAGCTGATGTACGTCCTGTAATTGCACAGGTGGTGGCTGATCCGCTGCCGCTCGGGATCGGAGCGTTCGCCATGACGACGTTCGCTCTCAGCATCGCCAACACCAACGTGTGGGGTGCGGCCGCCAGCACGGCGCTGTCGTTGGCGCTCATCTTCGGCGGCGGCGTGCAGCTCCTCGCCGGAATGTGGGAGTTCGTGCGCAAGAACACCTTCGGAGCGACCGCGTTCTCGTCGTACGGGGCGTTCTGGATCTCGTTCTACGTGTACGAGAAGTTCTTCGTCCCCGGGTTGAAGCCGGCCACAGCCACCATCGCCACCGGCGTGTTCCTGTTGTGCTGGACGATCTTCACCTTCTACATGACCATCGCTTCGTTCCGGGTGAGCATGGCCGTCGTGGCAGTGTTCGTCCTCCTGCTCGCCACCTACATCCTGCTCACCATCGGCGTCTTCGAGGGCATGACGGGCGTGTACCAGTGGGGTGGATGGATCGGCGTCGCCACCGCTGCCGCCGCCTGGTACGCGGCGACCGCCGGCGTGGTGAACGAGACGTTCAAGAAGGCCGTCATCCCGGTCGGGTCGCTGGCCGCCCCGACTCCGGCCGCCGTCGCTCCGCGTCGGTAGGGCCCAGCGATAGGGCCCAGCAACCCGCGGCGCCGCCATCGCCGCGCACCGGTCGAGCGCCGCCCCCCGGACGAATGGTCCGGGGGGCGGCGAACCCGGTCCGGCCGGTCCGCCAGCACGGGCCCGCCCGAGCGCGCTGCACCAGCCCGGTCACCAGGCCGGGACGCGGCGCCGGGCGCTCTGGACGGGCACCCCCGGCGGACCTAGGCTCGCCGGGGTAAGGGGGTTTGCTGCATGACCGCTCGCCGTGGGTACCGGTGGTAGGGCGCCTGCTGGCGCCGCCCACCGTCCGACAGCCTGGCCGGGCTCCGGCCGCCGGCGACTGCGGGTCCAGCCTGGTCCCTGGGCTCCTGCCGGCACCACATGTTGCACTCGAGCTTCATTTACCGGGTAGTTCGTCATACCCGAAGGGGAGGTAGAGCAATGACCATCAGCAAGACACAGGACGACGTTGAAGTATCCGAGGCGCAGATCGCCGCCCACTGGCGGGAGGAAGAGTACTTCCAGCCACCGGCGAAGTTCATCGGCCAGGCCAATGGCAACGACCCCAGCATCTTCGAGCGCTTCTCCGAGGACAAGTTCCCCGAATGTTTCAAGGAGTACGCCGAGCTTCTGACCTGGGACAAGTACTGGACGACCACGCTCGACACGAGCAACCCGCCGTTCTGGAAGTGGTTCGTGGGTGGCAAGCTGAACGCCTCGTTCAACTGCGTGGACCGGCACCTGGCCACCGGCCACGACAAGGCGGCCATCATCTGGGTGCCCGAGCCCGAGGAGGACGAGACCGTCGCCATCACCTACCAGGAGCTGTACCGGCGGGTGAACGAGTTCGCCGCCCTGCTCCGGGACTTCGCCGGGGTGAAGGCCGGCGACCGGGTGACCTTCCAGCTCCCGATGGTTCCCGAGCTGCCCGTCGCCATGCTGGCCTGCGCCCGCCTCGGCGCCATCCACTCGCAGGTGTTCGGCGGGTTCAGCGGGGCGGCGTGCGGCGAGCGGTTCGCCGACGCCGGTTGCCAGGTGCTCATCACGATCGACGGCTACTACCGCAGCGGCGAGCTCATCGACCACAAGGTCAAGGCGGACGAGGCGGCGGCCCGAGCCCACGATCTCGGCACCGAGGTCGAAAAGGTCCTCGTCTTCCAGCGCCACCGCGGCCAGTACGCCTCCAAGAGCCCGATGGTGGAGGGGCGCGACTTCTTCGTCGACGACCTGATGAAGGACTTCAAGGGGAAGATCGTCGAGCCCGTCTCCATGCCGGCGGAGGCCCCGCTGTTCCTCATGTACACCAGCGGGACGACCGGTCGCCCCAAGGGGTGCCAGCACAGCACCGGCGGCTACCTGTCGTACGTGGCCGGCACGTCCAAGTACTACCAGGACATCCACCCCGACGACACCTACTGGTGCTTCGCCGACATCGGCTGGATCACCGGGCACTCCTACATCGTGTACGGCCCGCTGGCCCTGGGCACCACCAGCGTGATGTACGAGGGCACGCCCACGTACCCCGACACGGGACGCCCGTGGCGGATCGCCGAGCGCCTGGGGGTGAACATCTTCCACACCTCGCCGACGACGGTGCGCATGCTCCGAAAGGTCGGCCCCGACGAGCCGGCCAAGTACGACTACCACTTCAAGCACATGACGACCGTGGGCGAGCCCATCGAGCCCGACGTGTGGCGGTGGTACCACGAGGTCGTCGGCAAGCGCGAGGCCGTGATCGTCGACACCTGGTGGCAGACGGAGAACGGCGGCTTCCTCGGGAGCACCATGCCCGCCCTGCAGCCGATGAAGCCGGGAAGTTGTGGCCCGGCGGTCCTCGGCATCTTCCCGGCGATCTACGACGAGGAGGGCAAGGAGGTCGAGGCCGGCAGCGGTCGGGCCGGCAACATGTGCATCCGCAACCCTTGGCCCGGCATCTTCCAGACCATCTGGGGGCAGCCCGAGCGCTTCGTCAACACCTACTACGCCAAGTACTGCCGCGACAAGAACAGCAAGGACTGGCGTGACTGGCCGTACTTCGCCGGCGACGGCGCCCTGAAGGCGGCCGACGGCTACTACCGCATCCTGGGGCGGGTCGACGACGTGATCAACGTGGCCGGGCACCGGCTCGGGACCAAGGAGCTCGAGTCGGCCACCCTCACGGTGGACGAGATCGCCGAGGCGGCCGCCGTGCCGGTCATCGACGAGGTCCGCGGGAGAGCGGTCGAGATGTACGTGTCGGTGAAGCCGGGGATCGAGTCCGGGCCGGCGATCGGGGACAAGGTCACCAAGGCGATCGAGACCGAGATCGGCAAGATCGCCCGGCCGGCCAACGTGTGGATCGTGGCCGACATGCCCAAGACCCGGTCGGGGAAGATCATGCGCCGGGTGATCGCCGCCATCTCCAACTTCACGGAAGTGGGCGACACCACCACGCTGGCCAACCCCGAGGTCGTCGAGGGTATCCGCCAGTACGTCCAGAGCGAGAAGCTCAGCCGGGGCCAGGTGCCACGCGAGCTCTCCGAGCAGGAGAAGAAGGAACTGCAGGCGTACGGGAACGCCGAGTAGCCGGGCAGTCGCCGGCCACCCTGCCCGGGCGCAGTGCTGGGCAGGGTGGCCGCTCGGCGGTCACCGGTCGGCGGTCACCGGGATCTCGATCGCTACGGGTCGGCCGGGTCGGCCGGGTCACGCCCCACCGCCAGGAAGTCGATGGCGAAGCGGACCGATCCGATCGGCTCGACATGGTGCGTCATCTCGGGCGGTATGGCCTGCCCGGCGCCCGCCACTACCTCGACGTCGACCCCCGGATCCCCGGGCAGGACGAACCGCAACCGCCCCGAGCGCACGGCGATCCGGCCCCAGGTCCCCCCGGCCACCCGGTGGTCACGGCGAAGCCCGGCCGGCATCGTGACCTCGTCCCACTCGGGGGTGGTCCGCGCCAGCCGAAGCCCGGCCGGGAGCTCCGCCCGGTCGCACAGCGGGCATTCCAGGGGTGCCCCCAGCCGGGACGCCCGGCCGGACGCTTCGACCACCCAAGGGCGGACCTGGAACGGCGGCCGGTGCCGCACGTGCTGGTCGTGCCCGCAGGAGAGCTCGGCCACCCAGTCGCCGGCGTCATCCTGGCGAAACGACGTGATCGCCCGTCTCATGAGCCGGCCGGGCGGTGGTGGCGACCCGGCCCGGCCCCGGCCCCGGCCCCCAGACCGTCGGCGCCGCAGGCAGCCGTCGTGTACCCGCCGACGGGCTGGGCGTACCGCTCGATCGTCCTCACCTCCTCGGCTCCGGCCCCCTGGTGGAGGGCCTCCATCGCCTCCCGGGCCGCCCGCACCAGGCGCCCGTGGTCGGCGCACCGAGTGTAGGTGCGCCCGGCCACCGGCAGACTGAACCGGTCGGTGGCCGCCGAGAGCGTGACCGGGCCACGCCGAGTCAGCGAGGCTCGCCTCGCACCGGTTGCTCCTGGTCGGGCTCGCGCTCGCCGCCGCCGTCCGCGGGCGGGCTGGGCTCCTCCGTACCGGGCACCGGCTGGGCGGCGGG